>CAJQKT010000069.1 GCA_905478995.1 uncultured Pseudomonadales bacterium
GTCCTAATAAAGCAAGAACAGCAACGGTAGGAATGAGGCTCGCTTTTTAAAACTGCAAGGCAGATGACGTTATGCTACCACTTGATTTTGTATTCAAAGCCCACAGCTAGGTTGTTGACGTCTTCTTTCCTGTATTGATTCGATCGGTACTCGGTTACAGCAAATAAATTTTCTACAATTCTAAAGCCCAGTTGTGTTTCCATGACTATTGGATCGCTAGGGACATTGGCTGATGATTTCTGATTGATCGTATGGTCAATAAATCCAGAGAGATAGAGTCGCTCGTTTAGTTGTGGAAAGCTTAGGCGATAGACATGCTCCATTTGCCACGCATGTCCATCATCGTTGTCTAGTTGGAGAACATGAAAATTAATCGAATAGCTAAGATAGATTTTATCAAACGTAGCTTTGAAAGCTTGTGTGTCGTTGAGTCTCCAGCGAAAACCGAGTCGTTGACGATCATTGTCTTGGCCCGAGCGCAGGTTGAATTGCAGTGTGAGATCCAGTGGTGATTTGTCACTGATTTGCCAGCGAATATTTTGCTCTGTATAAAAGCTTTCAAATTCTTCGAGTTCGCTCTTGCCAGCTTGGTTGGCAAAGTTTGTTAAGCTGAAGTAAGAAAATCGATGCGCCAAAGAGGCAGCAATGTTGACGGTTGCACTGCTGTCAGAATCTACGCTGTTTAAGTAGGGGTATAAGTTGAAGTCAATAAACCCCGCTTTTGTATTTATGCTATCAGCATTGGCCGGCGAAGATAGAAGCCCAAGTAGTAGGGCAGCTGACTGATAGTGTGTTTTAACTTGCATGGGCGCGGAGAGCCCTGCCTAAAGTTTTTTTGCCTAGTGCGTCGGTCACTTGATCGTTACGCCACACGCATTCGCCATTAATAAAAACATTACTGACTACGCCATCGGAGCGTGACAGGAGTTGTTTGTGATTAAAAATATCTCGATGTTCATAAATCCTTGTTGCCATGTCATCGTGTTGGCGAAGTGCATTAGGGTTGATCATGGTGATATCTGCTTGTGCACCAATATCGATGGTGCCGGTGTCTAATCCAAAAAACTCGGCCGGCTCGCGAGTGAGCCGTTTTACAATTTTACTAAAAGTAGCAACCGAATCATTTAAAGCGTGCTTAAGTGACATAAGATTGCCATCAAAAAAAGCAAGGTTGGTTAGGTGTGCGCCCGAATCATTGAAGCCTGGTAGCGTATTCTTGTTCAATAGTAGCGGTAGGATGGCCTCTTCGCGGTCATTGGCGACATCGGCATAAAAGCGAAATTTTGTATCGTAAGTGCTCAGCATATGTAGCATGAAATCGGCATCGTCGAGCAGAGGATTCGGAAACAGGGCTAAAGCTTCGCGCTCGGCATCACTGCGCGCAGCGCTTTGATTGCCTTTTTGAAAGTCGTGCAGTCGCTCAATAACTTGTAAGAATGTTTCGCCATTCCAATCGGCAATGGGGGCGCCATCAAACGTGAGCAAATGCGGTTCACGTATTACATTTAAATCCGGAGCACCCATCTTTGCTTTTAATGTGGCTAAAGAAAAACCTTTGCGACCAAGATACCAATCATGCCTAAAATCTTTGATAAATTGTGGGTCCTTAAGCATGGCTTGCCTGGCGGCCACGTCGTCATAGTCGGTAGCAATGAGTTTACAAGTAGCCGGTAGCTCTTCGTAAAGTGGCGATACGACGCCGTCTGACCATATGCGAAATTTAGTACCGAGTGATTGAAAATGCATGCGACCTTTAAAGAATTTATTGTTCATTAGGTTGGCAAAGCCAAGAAAAATATGCACGGCACGACGGAATTGTGGGAATTCAACAGCAGTGAGCGCCGACGTTTTTAAAGGTTTGCCATGTAGTAAACCGCTAGTAAGCGCGAAGTACCTAAACATTTTAAGTTTATTTTCAATGATGGCGGTGGTCTGCCAAACGCGGCCGCGATCGCGTACCACTTGGAGCAACTTTTTGTACTCGCCAAAAGAGCCGTGCTGCGTAGGTATGCGCACATCAGTGTTGGGGCTGTTGGAGAGGTAGTGAAAGGGCAGGCCGTCGGTGCTCAAGCCCATGTAGCCTTCGTCAATGCCGCTCTTAACCAAATCCGACATGGCATCGAGCTCTTTGTTGGTCGGTTCGCGAGTAATACTGTCGTGTAAGCCCATCACCTCAATGCGCAACATCGAGTGGGGTATAAACGCTGCGATGTTTGGGCCCAATGCTAGCTGATCAAAATGGTCAAGATAGTCTTTGCTATTATTCCAAGTCGCGGCCTCAACACATTTTGACAGAACGCTTTTAGGCACATTTTCAACGCGAGCAAAGCAATCCACTATAGGGTCGGCGCCATCTTTTTGTTGTGCACCGTAGCATAGACCTAAGCTGCAGTTGCCCACGAGTACGGTGGTGGTGCCATGGCGGACGGCTTCGGATAGCCCTGGGTCAATTTCAACTTCAAGATCGAGGTGGGTATGAATGTCGAGCAGCCCAGGCATAAGCCATTGATCTTTGCCATCAATGATTTCGTTGGCGCATGCAAGCGGTAAGTTTTGACCTTTAGCAACAATCTTTCCCTGCTTGATGGCAATGTCAATTTGCTCTGGGGCAGCTCCAGTTCCATCGAAAACCAGTGCATTGCTGATGATAGTGTCCCAGTGCGGTATTTGAGCATTCATTTGGTGCGCTTCCATAGTGGCTGATTTGTCAGGCATTGTATTACAGTCCATAACCTTCGTTGATGACTATTGGTTTAGAATTTTCTTGTGAGTTGAGTTTTACCTGTGGTTAGCTGGTGGCTAATGTTTTGACGCTCAGATGCAGCACTTGTTATTGCTGATCTATAAATCTGTCAATGTGTCGGTTCGCTCTACTGGCATCCCAGTAACGCGCATGATTTAATGCCCACATCAGCAAGCCTAGGCGCTTAATTTCAATTATTTGGCAGGAAAAAACCATGAAAATCGTAAATGACAAAGTTGTTGGCATCCATTACACCCTCAAAGATGCCAGCGGCGATCAGCTCGACACATCTGATGGTGGCGACCCGCTGCGCTATTTACATGGTGCGGGTAATATCGTTGAGGGTTTGGAAAAAGCACTAGCCGATAAAGAGAAAGGCGATCAGGTGCAGGTGGTGGTTGAGCCGGCCGAAGGTTATGGTGAATATAATGAAGGGTTAAAGCAGTCGGTGCCTAAGGCCGCTTTTGAAGGCGTTGACAATATTGAGGTGGGTGCGCAATTTGAAGCCCAAAGCGATAATGGCGCCGTGAGTGTGGTAGTGACAGAGGTGAGTGAGGATACCGTTGTTGTTGATGGCAATCATCCTCTAGCCGGCCAAGCGCTGCATTTTGATGTAACCATTACCGATGTTCGCGACGCAAGCGAGGAAGAGATTGCCCACGGACACGTTCATTAAAGATCATCACAGCCAATCCAAGCTCTTGATCCTGCGGGGCGAACCGTAGCTATGCATTTGTGGGTTGATGCGGATGCCTGTCCTGTTGTGATCAAAGAGATTTTGTTTCGTGCCGCTGAACGCACCAGACTAAAACTCACGCTCGTGGCTAATGCACCTATGGCGACGCCACCCTCAGCGCTCATTAATAGTGTGGTTGTTTCAGCGGGTTTCGATGTGGCAGATAATTATATTGCCGCTCAGGTGAAGCCCGGCGATGTGGTGGTGACTGCCGATATACCGCTAGCGGCGGAAGTTGTGGATAACGGCGGGGTTGCTATTAATCCGCGGGGTGAATTGTATTCCAAGGAAAATATTCGCCAGCGGCTACAAATGCGCGACATGATGGAAGAGTTGCGTGGAGGTGGCGCTCAACTCGGTGGCCCCGCACCGTTTTCGCAGCGTGACCGGCAGCTATTTGCTAATCAGTTAGATCGCCTATTGGCGCAAAGTTAGTAAGCTTTGGGCGGCGACCTAACACTTTTTTCTAGCGCAAAGTTGTCAGAAGTTTAGTCATTAACGCCACTTTACTGGCAGCTCCTGCCAGTCTTCCCAATCAGTGGGTGCTCCATGCTCAAAGTTATGCTGTAGTGCTTCAATCGATGCGCTGACGAATGCACTGGTTTCATTTATTCGATGCTCGAGCTGCTCTAACGATTCCATGCCCATATCTTTAAGCAGATGTGGCTGCATATGAGGTGCTAGTTGTGATAATGCCATATCGTCTAGTCCCATCACTCGACTCCAAATTTGTAAGCGGCGCCAAAAGTTGGTTGCCTCACTGATTTTTGCAGAAAAATCAGTGAGGCTTTGTTCATGGTGAGGGGCGACTGAAAATATTTGATGACCGAGTTGGCCGGCATCGCACACCTTTTTAATCATCTCATCGTAAGGGCGGGCAATCAATGCCTCGCCGGGCTCTGCTAACAAGCAGGCACAGGCCGACAGATAATCAAGCTCCATAAGTCCGCCAGAGCGCAATTTGATATTAAGGCCGGGCTTGTTTTTGTTGCCTATGCGTTGAGTTTGCAGGCGCCGCAACATTTTTGCCGCATCAAATTTAAGCTGTTGCTGCTCGCGTGGTTTACCCAGCACACTGGCACGTATCGCACTAATATTATTTTGTAGCTCAAGAGGTCCTGCGACGGGTCTTCCTGCACTAAGAGCAATGTGCTCCCAAGTTTTAGCATTGTTATTTTGATAGTCGGCAAAACTGCGCAGCGAGACCGTCACCGGTCCGGAGCGCCCTGAGGGGCGCAAGCGCATATCCATTTCATAGCCCCGACCTTCTCGGGTGCGTAATTCCATAAGGTGCTGAAAGCGACTCGAGTATTGATTA
Organism: uncultured Pseudomonadales bacterium; assembly: GCA_905478995.1. Lineage (GTDB taxonomy): Bacteria > Pseudomonadota > Gammaproteobacteria > Pseudomonadales > UBA7434 > UBA7434. The sequence continues at coordinate 4,798 of CAJQKT010000069.1, forward strand.
GCGTGCTCTAACTCGACCCCATCACGAGCGATAAAAATCAAATCTAAATCTGACTTGGGCGCCATTGCCCGCATTCCCAGTTTACCCATACCTATAATGGCAATGGGCACATCACTCACATTCATTTCTTGATTGGTGATGGCTAAGCCTAATTCAATAGTGTGCTCTGCCAATGCAGTTAAGCGTTGCTGGAGTTCTATGGAGGATAGTTGGCCGTGTACAAGCTGCAAACAGTGCAGGTAAAGTTGCTCGTTCACAAAGCGACGCAGTCGCTCTAGGCGCGTTTCAAAATTAGTGGTTTGCAGTACAAATTCACTATCGAATGCTATTTGTTGTAATGGCGTTGAGTGAGGTTCTAACAGCAAGTCAACAATATGAGGTGATTGCTCTAATAGGCTCGACATATGTGGTGAGTACAACAGCGGCTGCACAATATCATTCAGTAGCGCTGGATGCTGCGCGAGCAAGCGTAAATACTGTCCGCCTTTAGGGATTGTCCTGAAAAAATCATGGAGTTTAATAATGGCGCCGGCACGATCGATGCTAGAAGCGTCGAGCAGTTCAGCTAGCTGAATAAACAGTGGCTTGAGCGGGTCACTTTGTGCATGACTAATTCCATACATGGCAAAGCCATTGTTCCAGCTTTCAAAAATATCTTTTTCGGTAGGTGGTAAATCAGAGACCCAAGTCAGTGACTCGGCGTGATCAACAGCCGAGTTTTTGTCCTCGCTACTGCCTATGTCTAGTAGCCCGTCAAATATAGTGATGACGTGCTTGCGATGCTGACTTAACTCTGCCCACAGCCGTTTTGTATCGTATTGCTCCAGCAAACCCAGTAACTGCTGTAGCTGCTCAGTCTCACGCGGCAGTTGATGGGTTTGGCTATTGTCGAGAATTTGCAGGCTATCTTCGAGCAATCGATAAAAATCGTAGGCTTTAGACAGTCGTTGTGCGTCATCATTCTTAAGCAGTCCACACTGCTGCAGTTGTTGCAACGTGGTTAATGTGCGCGGCGAGCGTAACTGAGGTTTTTTTCCGCCCCATAAAAGTTGCATGGCATTGGCAATAAATTCTATTTCACGAATGCCACCGCGACCGAGCTTCAAGTTAAAGCCGTCACCTAGATCTTGGTTGTGGAGAGTTCCCTGGCTGCGGGCATGCTTAAGCTGGGGGTGTTCTTGATTGATTTTTTGTTTGAGCAGGAATATCTCATCGACCATCTGATAGTCGAGATTTTGCCGCCACAAATACGGTTCCAAGCCAGCTAGGAATTCATTGCCTGCTGAAAAATCACCCGCAACCACGCGTGACTTGATCATCGCCAGCCTATGCCACGGGTAGGAATGGAAGAAATAAAATTCCTCGGCTGCCGTGGTTGACATCGCTAAGTGCATTGCAGAGGCATTGGGTCGCAGGCGCCAGTCGACACGCCATACAAATTCATTGTCGATTATTTTTGCAAGAAGTTGGTTGAGCTTTTTAATAACACGCGTAGTGATGTCCGTGCGGCCATGCATACTTGCCACAGGTAGAGTGGCTGGATCGTAAAAAGCGACTAAGTCGACGTCGCTAGAAAAGTTCAGATCAAAGCCGCCCAGTTTACCTAGGCCTAAAATAAAGAGACCGGGCACCGAGCCATCGGGCTCGCGTTTATTAGGAGGTACAACTCGATCAAATTGCTTGTCGGCCCATGCCGCTTTGAGCGCCGTATTAATCGTTGCTTGGGCGAATTCAGTTTGCAGTTGTCCAAGTATTTCAGCGGCAATGCTTTTTTTTAGCCGCGCTGTGGCCCAGCGATAGGCAAACTGTGCTTTGAGGTTTCTTAGATCGCTAGCAGGCGCGGTAGTAATATTCAGCGAGTGAGTTTTTTCGATGATGAACTGTAAGGCTGTTTTGTCATCGTTTGGCAATGCATCGAGAGCCCCGGCATATTTTTTTTTGATGCCTTGTAAATAGCTCGAGCAAGCTTCATCCATCGTGTCATATCTCTTAGCTTATGGCGTGGCTTAGTGGCGCAAAACAACCACGATTAATATCAAGATAATTGTGGCAGCAATAGTCAGAATATTGAAATAGCGGTCTATCCAAAGCTTTACTGCCGGCCCAAGCCACATGACGAGGCCGGCCAAAATACTAAAGCGCAGTGCTCGACTAATGACCGCACCCACCACAAATAGCAAAAAAGGCACGGCAGCTGCGCCTGCTGCAACGGTAAAGATTTTAAACGGAATAGGTGTAAAGCCGGCAGTGAAAATAGTTAAAAACGTATTATCCGCAAATTGCTGAGCCATGAGATCGAATGTTGCGGCGCTAAAGCCTGGAATATAGTTATAAAAGAAGCTATCCATACTGCCCCATAGCCCCCAGCCCATTCCGTAGCCGGCAATACCGCCCAGCACTGATCCTGCTGTTGCCACGAGTGCAAATTGCATAGCGCGAGCGGGCGCGCCCATGGCCATGGCGAGTAATAAAATGTCAGGTGGTATGGGGAAGAATGACGCTTCGGCAAAGGCAATGATAAACAATGCCCAAGTGGCCTGTGGGTGCTCGGCCCACAGTAATACCCAATCATAGAGTCGCCGAATGGCATGAGGCCTGATTGATGGGGCGGCGGCTATGCTGGGCGTTGGATTTGAAGCGTTATCGCTGTCTTGAGTCATAGGCCTTTGATTTCGTTTGAGATGCTAGAGATTTACAGTGATTTTTGATGCTTGCCCAACGACCAGTGGCACGCCGGATTCTTAATTATATCAACGCATTTCTCAAAGCCTCTGACGTTAATGCTTGCTTGCTCAGGTGTGGCAGTGGTGATTAAATAATCAATCATGACGCGTTGATAGTAAGGTTGAGGCCTGCTGCCTTTGTTTTAGTAAGCTTAGGCCTAAGTATGATAACGCGAAATAGTGCACATTTTTTCTACGAAAGTATACAAACCTTGTTTAAAATCATTATATTAGGCTCAAGTCCTAACAATCAACTTAATTAGCCGGGGCTCTTTCTCAATAATCATATACATGAGCATGAGTATACAGGGCAATGTTTAGGGTTAGGTATTCGAAGTGAGCGATCGAAATCGATCGTGGTTTGGCCGCTATAGTAAAGCGGTGTTGCATGCGGCAATCATGTTGCTGAGCAGCACCGTATGTATGATTGGCTTGACGGGTTGCGCGGGTTCATCAAGCATCCCGGTCGTTGAGCGACAGCAACCGCCCAGTGAAAAAATCAACACACACTGGGTCAGCGAAGGAGAAACACTGTATGCCATTGCTTGGCGCTACAATTTAGATGCAGAAAAATTAGCTGCTGCCAATGGTTTGAACGATGATTTCTATTTAGCGCGCGGGCAGATATTGAGGCTCGACATCCAGCGGGCATTGCAAGAGCGCCAGCGCTTTCGAAAGAAGGCTGTAGCGAAGAAGGGCAGCTCTTCTTCAACGTTGGCAGAAAAGCGCGCAGAAATAATGGCGCAGGTGCCGGCCAAAAAAAGAATGCCAGAGCCTGCAGCCGCCGCCAATTGGCGTTGGCCTACTAGCGGCAAAGTTATCAAGGTTTTCTCGCTGGCGGGAAATGCGGGGCACAAAGGGTTGGATCTTAGCGGTAACACAGGTCAGGCGGTTTATGCAGCTCAAAACGGTGTGGTTGTTTATGCTGGCGCAGGTTTGCCAGCCTATGGTAACTTGTTGATTGTTAAACACAGCAATGCCTATTTGAGTGCTTATGCTCACAACAGTCGATTGATAGTGGGTGAGGGTGACAGCGTCAAGGTTGGGCAAAAAATTGCTGAGCTAGGTCGAAGTGGAACGTCGCATGAGCACCTTCATTTTGAAATTCGTAAAAAAGGTGTGCCAGTGAACCCGCTAACGTTGTTACCTAAAAAACGACCGGTAGTAGCTCAATACTAAGTTCGTAAAGCAGTTTATAACGGTGTAGAACAAGATGTAACGTTGTAGAAAAAATGCTCATTTCTATAAGTGCCTGAGGGTAATCTGGCTTAGTTCAGATAGCCATTAGAGCGACAATTAAAACGAGGGGTTTGACTGATGAAAGCGGCCGAAAAAAAGCAAGCAAAGGCTAAGCTGGACGCCAAAAATAGCGACGAGGCCACGGTTAAAGATGTGGTTGTTGAAGCGGTAGAGGATTCATCAGATGGCGAATTCAAAGATATTGCCGGCAAGATGGACGATCGTCGCAAAAAGGTTGAAAAAATCCCCAAGTCGCTTGATGCGACGCAAATGTACCTTAACGAAATTGGTTTTTCACCGCTATTATCGGCCGATGAAGAGAAGCACTATGCTCGTTTAGCATTAAAAGGCGATGAGGCCGGACGCAAGCGCATGATTGAATCGAATCTGCGTTTGGTGGTGAAAATTTCTAGACGCTACTTAAACAGAGGTTTGACTCTGCTTGACTTAATTGAAGAGGGTAACCTTGGTCTCATCCGGGCAGTTGAAAAATTTGACCCTGATCGCGGCTTTCGTTTTTCAACTTATGCAACTTGGTGGATTCGTCAGACGATAGAGCGAGCCATCATGAATCAAACTCGCACCATACGGTTACCGATCCACGTTGTAAAAGAGCTCAATGTTTATTTGCGTGCCTCGCGTGAATTAAGTCAAAAGCTCGATCATGAACCTACAGCCGAAGACATCGCCAATTTACTTGAAAGGCCGGTGGCTGATGTTAAGCGCATGTTAAAGCTCAACGAACGCGTCACATCCATTGACGCGCCCATTGGTCATGAGTCCGATCGCACGATTGTTGAGACTATTGCAGATTTGCGGGTTTCGGATCCTTCCGAGATTTTACAGGACAGCAACTTGCGCAATAGCGTTAATCGCTGGCTTGACGATCTTTCTGAAAAACAGCGCGATGTTATTGTTCGTCGCTTCGGTTTACGTGGGCACGAGACGGCAACTTTGGAGAATGTAGGCGCCGAGATTGGTTTGACGCGCGAAAGAGTGAGACAGATCCAGGTTGAAGCACTACGCCGGTTAAAGGATATTATGCGCGCTGAGGGCTTATCGAATCAGGAAGTCTTCACGCACTAAGCGTTTAATCAAGACAAAAAAAAGACCCTAGTTGGGGTCTTTTTTTTGTCTTGATTTTATTGTCTTACTTTTAAGGCCGTGCTTATATCGCCTTACCTTTATGAATATACTCTTAGCGACTTACTTAGGCACTCGTACTTAGGTAATTCTTAGCTTATCAGTTAGCGTTCAAGTAATTTGAGCTTGTCGGGCACGCCGTTCCATTCTTCAGCATCGGCAGGGGCCGGCTTCAACTCGGTTATATTCGGCCAAGTTTCGGCAAGCTCAGCATTCAACTCTAAAAAGACCTGTTGATCTTCAGGAAGCTCATCCTCTGAAAAAATAGCATCGGCGGGGCATTCAGGCTCACACAGAGCACAGTCGATACACTCATCGGGATGAATGACCAAAAAATTGGGACCTTCATAAAAGCAGTCGACCGGACAAACCTCTACACAGTCAGTGTGTTTGCATTTAATACAGTTTTCGCCAACAACAAATGTCATGGTACTTAGATACTCCGGACAAGGGCTATGCGGTAGCCTTTAAGATGAATAATTCTCGCACCAGACGCTATCGACCGGTACCTGAAGAAACACTTGGCATGACCCTTCGCTTCGTTCAGTTTCCCCAATCGCCTATAGCCCGCTAGATCGGCTTGCTAGGCTTGCTAGGCTTGCTAGGCTGCGAGGCTGCGAGGCGCGGGATTCTATCACGCGGATAAAAGCTCGAAAAGTGCCGTAATAGAGGTTTTTTAAGTTATGACCGCACGCATTATTTATAAAAGGTCACAAATTTTTCTTGAATGCAGGGTGTTCTTATCGCTGATTACTAGGCCCCTTATAAAAGCTTCTTCATTTCATACAGCGCATTGAGCGCATCCCGGGGGCTCATATCGTCTATTCCTAGCGCCTCTACAAACTGCTCTATGGCTGAGCTGTTATGGCTGAACAGATCTTTTTGCGGTGGTGTTGCATTGGTCTTTTTCGACTGCTCTTTCGTTTGGGTTAGAGTGTCAGCGCGCGGTGCAGACGCGTCTACTCCTTGCTCAAGCTGCTGAAGCTTGGACCGTGCAAAGTCTAAAGCAGGTTTGGGTAAGCCGGCCAGTTTGGCCACTTGAATGCCGTAGCTCTGGCTTGCTGGGCCGTCTTTGACCGTATGCATAAACACAATATCATCGCCAAACTCGGTGGCATCGAGATGAACGTTAGCAATGCGAGAGTGGGTTTCAGGCAGGCCTGTGAGTTCAAAATAATGGGTGGCGAACAGTGTGAAAGCACCAATTTGATCGGCTAAATACTCGGCGCAAGACCAAGCGAGCGATAGGCCATCGAATGTACTGGTGCCGCGCCCAATTTCGTCCATGAGGACTAGTGAGCTGGGTGTGGCATGGTGCAATATATTGGCAGTTTCAGTCATCTCCACCATAAATGTTGAGCGCCCGCTCGCTAAATCATCGGAGGAGCCTATGCGGGTAAATATTTGGTCGACGATCCCCAATGTGGCTGCTTCAGCGGGTACAAAGCTGCCCATGTGTGCCAGCACGGTAAGTAGCGCAATTTGGCGCATGTAGGTCGACTTACCCCCCATGTTGGGTCCTGTAATAACCAACATTCTGCGCTCGTTATCCAGATGTAAATCGTTAGGAATAAAGGGTTCGCTCGAGACTTGTTCAACAACTGGGTGACGGCCCTGGCTAATGACAATACCGGGGCGCGCCTCAAGCTTAGGTGCGCGCCATTGCAAACTATCGGCACGTTCAGCGAGCGTGGCTAATACGTCGATGGTGGCAATTGCTTCAGCGCTTTCACGCAGGTCAGCCAAATGCTCATTCAGCGTGTCGAGCAAGGCTTCGTACAATATTTTCTCACGGGCTAACGCTTTACTCTTGGCGCTTAGCGCTCTGTCTTCAAATGTTTTAAGTTCTGGGGTGATAAAGCGCTCGGCGTTTTTTAGCGTTTGGCGGCGCTGGTATTCAATAGGCGCGCGATCGGATTGGCTGCGGCTTATTTCAATGTAATAGCCATGTACACGGTTGTACCCCACTTTAAGGCTATTGAGCCCCGTTTTTTCACGTTCAGCTTTTTCTAAAGCGAGCAAGAACTCGCTGGCATCATTACCCAGGGCACGCAATTCATCAAGCTCGGCGTCGTGGCCGTTGGCAATAACGCCACCTTCGCGAGTGGTCATGGGCGGGTTGTCGCACAGTGCTGAGGCGAGCAACTGTTCAAGCTCAGGGAACTCAGTGACCCGTTCTAAGGCTTCATTAAGGGTTTGATCATTGGCGCTTTGTAAGCAGGTTTTTACCCCCGGTAGTGCCTGTAATGAATCTCCCAGTCGGCTCAGGTCACGGGGCCTAGCTGAACGCAGGCTAACGCGCGTGAGTATGCGCTGCATGTCGCCAATAGGCGTGAGGTGCTCGCGCAGGCGCTCAAACAAGTAGCTGTCGAGTAGTCCGGTAATCGCTCGCTGGCGTTGATTGATGGCTTCGATGTTGGTGAGAGGCTTGATCAACCACTGGCGTAGTAAGCGGCTTCCCATGGCGGTTGCCGCTGTGTCGAGTACGCCTAGCAGTGTATTGCGTGTGCCCCCTGAGAGGCTGGTTTCAAGCTCGAGGTTGCGCCGACTAGCGGGGTCAATGAGCAAATGATCGCTGCGATTTTCAAGCGCAATATGCTGAATATGATCAAGCCGGCCGCTTTGTGTTGTTTGGGCATAGTGCAGCAATGCGCCGGCTGCGCAAATGGCTAGGGGATATTGCTCTATGCCAAAAGCTGCTAAATCGTAACTCGCAAAATGGTGCGTCAGCGTTTGTGCGGTGGTGTCGGCATCAAATTCAAATACTTGGCGCTCGCGCACGGCAGTGGGTTTGATCAAATCTAGCGGCAGGGCATTGCGATCGACACACAACAGTTCGGCGATTTCTAGCGGCGCTAAAACAGCAATCAATTCATCCAGGCTATCGGCCTGCGTAATTGAAAAGCTGCCACTGGCCATAGCCAGCCAACTCACGCCATAGCGGTTGTCTTGCTGATGAATGGCAACCAGCAAAGGCTCGGTTTTGGCATCCAGCAGGGCCTCGTCACTGATAGTGCCTGGCGTGACAATGCGCATAACTTTACGCTCAACAGGTCCTTTACTGGTGGCGGGGTCACCCGTTTGCTCGCAAATAGCGACCGATAAGCCCGCCTTGACGCACTTGGCGAGATAGCCTTCGGCGGCATGAAAGGGGATACCGGCCATAGGAATAGGCTCGC
>CAJQKT010000070.1 GCA_905478995.1 uncultured Pseudomonadales bacterium
GTTAGAAACCGAATCGGTGGCCCAGAGTATTTCTAAGTCGCGCGTGAAGGTATCTGACACTTCAACAATCACTGCGTCAATCATAACCTGCGAACGTTTGATGTCGAGTTTAGCGACCACACGCTCAATGGTTTCAAATAAGGAGGGCGGGGCGGTGATGATAAGCGCGTTAGTCGTTTCTGATATTTCTATGCTGATATTATCTTCTGAGACCTTAGCGCTTTTTTGCTCGTCAACAATAGAACCGGTCATGCCCTTGAGCACGGTTTGCATTTCGGCCGCTTCGATATAATTAAGATAGATAACCTTTGTGTTGCCGCTGCCGCGCAACGGTCGATCAAGATTTTGAATAAGTCGCCGCACATCCGCACGCTTGTCAGCAGGACCCACCATCAAAATGCTGTTGGATCGATCATCACTGGCAAACTCAACATTAATGGCAGCGTTGCCTTTGTTCTTAGACATCAATGGTTGAATGACCGAGACAATGTCTTTGGCTGTGGCATGGCTCAGACTAACGACTTCAACATCTAAGTTGCCGCTGGCATCAATTTGTTTAATTAAATCAGACAGCCGATTAATATTATTGGCACGGTCAGCAATGATTACACTGTTACTGGTGGGAAACGCACCTAAGTGACCTGTTTGAGGCACCAACGGCCGCAGCAGCGTAACCACCTCGTTAGCGGCAATGTTCTTTACTTTAATGACGTGTACCACTAACTCGGCGCTGTCTCTTTCGTCTGTGGTAAAGGCTTCTACAATCGGTAACCCTGATGAGCGAGCCTGCGCGTTAGGAATAACTTTTACATTGCCGCCCGATTCCACAACGGCAAAACCATACACATCAAGGGCGGTAAGAAATACTTGGTAGGCCTCATCCATCGTCATGGGCTGACTTGAAAGCACCGATAATTTGCCCTTAACGCGGGGGTCAATAATAAAGTTTTTTTGTGTTTGCTCGGCAATCCATTGAATGACGGTGCGAATATCTGCATCGTTCATGTTAATGCGAACCATCTCGTCGCTGTTAACCGGTTGAGCAAGCAGCGCTGACGGTAGCAATGCCAGTGTTAGGCACAGCACCGCAAAGCTTTTTGGCAGCGTCACCTTAAACATGCCCGCGGCGTGAGCACACAAAGGCAGAAAGCATTGCACAATTTTCAAAACAAATAACATCAGGGCGTTAGTGCTTCATTTGGCGTGTGATGGATTGGAGGCTGCGTAACATTGCGTTCTCATTACTGGTGTTCACTTTAAGTTAAGTGGGTCCTTTTAGGTGATACAGTCGATGCTGACGCCCGATTGTGTTGCACACCCTAATAATAGTCTCAGATCTCGCAAATTCAATAACTTACGCATCATACCTTGTTATATTTACCAGTTCATCTAGCAGAGTGTCGCCAGGGCTGTGCTTTTTGACACTTTTAGCCTTAGGGGTGCCGGTATTAGCGCAGCTTGGATACCCTTCCACCGATTTACGGGTTCGCATAATATATATTATGTTAAATAGGATGCCAGTGTCGTGCATGGATGTTCTGAACGAAGCTGGTGCCTGCTAAGTCCTGAGTCTCCCTTATCTTCCACTAATAACCCACATTCAAACCCCGCATGAGCTTTTATTTGAACCCGAGTCGCCTTAGCGTTTGAAAATCTAGCCTCGGTACAAACCGATGCTGCGCGCAGCTTCTCTTATCTAAATCAAGCTACGCAATTATTTAAATCAAGCTGCGCAATGCAAACGCTAAGCCTTCGTCATCGACGTGTCGCGTAGCAAAATTCGCGCAGGCTTTAATTTCATCGTGCGCATTGCCCATGGCCACGCCCGTACCAGCCATCTGCAAGAATTCGGCGTCTGAATCGGCATCGCCGATACTCAACACTTGCTCAGGTAAAACCTGATGGTGCGAACACAGCTGCGCAAAAGCTTTTTGTTTGCAGGCGTTTTGGCTAATCACCGATGTAAACACAATGTCAGGCCGATCGGGACCGTAGCCGGTAGCAAAAATAAGATTGGGATGGCGGGCTTTTAAGGTCTCAATAGCGGCCTTAGCTGTGCTCGTTTGAGCGACTAATAATGCCTTATAAATTGTTTTGACACTGGTTATGTCATTAAAATTTGCTAGGCGGGGTGCGCAATGCAAGTAGCTCGTATGGTAATTAGTAAACTCGGTCACTTGTTCAATAAAGTATTCGCTGTGCGTATAGAGCTCGCAGTGCAACTTGGCGGCCCTGGCCGAGCCAAAAAGCTTAGATAAATCGTTAGGCGGTAGCGGCTGCTGGGTGATAATTTGCTTGGTACTTGGGTCGTAGATCATAGCGCCGGTGTAAAACATGCCGGCATCGTTAAGCGACAAGGTGTCGATAACATGTTGCGCCGCAAATGATGGCCGCCCCGAAGCAACGGCTGTTTTAACGCCCAGGCGGCGTATTCGCTGTAATGCCTTTACGGTTGCCGCCGAAATAACCTTACTGGAATTGACTAGGGTGCCGTCAATATCAAACAGCGCCAATTTTATTGGTGGTCTTGTGCTTCGCAGCGCAGCCAGTTGGCTCGGAGTCAAAGCATCCAGTTCAACGTGACCCCTACTCCCACTTCGTGCCTCTGGGACTTTATTTATCATGCGTTAACTCGTCGTTAGCGCCGGTGTAGCCGGTGTCGGTGTATCGCCAAAAGATCACCAAACCGACAAAGCTCGCTGCTGAGGCGACTAACCATGTGAGCTGCCATTGGCTGCTGGGTAGGTCGGTCCATAGTAAACCGCTAACAATGGAACCCGCTGCGCCACCGGCTCCAAAACTGATGGCACTGTAGAGTGCTTGGCCCTGCCCTTGATGATGCACCCCGAATTTGCGGCGTACCCATTCAACGGCCGTTGCGTGATAGCTGGCAAAGGTAAAAGCGTGGGCTATTTGTGCCACCACAATTAACGTAAACGATTGCGGAAAAAATCCGATAATCGCCCAGCGTAAAATGCCTGCGCCCAAGCTAAACACCATGAGTGTTCGCAGTGAAAAACGTTGTAAAAGTGTACCCATATAGAAAAATAATACGAGTTCTGCAAGCACTCCCCCGCCCCACAACATGCCAATGCTAATTTTTGAATAGCCATAGGCATCAAGATAAATTGAGTAAAACGTATAGTAGGGCCCGTGGGCAAACTTCACTAAAAAACAGCCAAAAAAGAAAGCCAACACCGGCTTGCTGTATAACAATTGACTGATGCCATGGCGGTGCTCTGTATTAGGTTGCATCGCTAACTCGCCGGTGCCCAAGCTACTTAGCCAAATACAAAGCAGCAGCACAGCCACTACAAAAAGCAGGCTATCGAGTTGAGTGTTTTCAAAGACCCAACCTAGTACCGACACGGCCGCAATAAAGCCGATAGAGCCCCACGCGCGGATCCGACCATACTGTTTGAAGCGATCGCCCAAACTAAGCAGCGTAACGGACTCGTACTGGGCGATTACGCCGTTCCAAAAAAAAGTAAAGCCGGTCATGATAAGGGCTAAATATAAAAACCGATTTTCCGTTGCGCCCGAATCGTCGCTCGGTAATAAAAAAATGGGCAAGAACAATAAAAACGCGACAAAATTATTCCAGCGGATCACGCGCATCGGTTGCAGTGTAATATCGGCAAGCCAGCCCAATAGATACGGTGAGAATAATTTGGTGCACATCATGATTGCACCTAGAGCGCCTATTTCGCGCGGGCTATAGCCTTGTTCGGCAAGATAAAGATTCCAGAACGGCATCATCGCACCGAGCAGCGCGAAGTAAAAAAAGTAGAAGCTAGAGAGACGCCAAACAGGCATGAGGGGGCTTTACCGTTTTAACATGCTGTTAACTGGCATGATGGACTTGAACAAACAATGCATTAGCCGATTGCTAACAAAGCGTTATGCATGCACCAATAAATATACCGATAACTGATCGACTACTGCTCGGGTTTTGATGCTGGTACGGCCTGAGTGGATGAATGGACATCGGCATTTTGACCGCGATTGCGTAGCAGGTGGTCCATCAATACTAACGCCAGCATTGCCTCGGCAATAGGCACCGCGCGAATGCCTACACAGGGGTCGTGTCGCCCAGTAGTCACCACCTCGGCCGGTTGATTGTCTTTATCAATGCTGACGCCAGGCAAGCGAATACTTGATGTGGGTTTGAGAGCAATGCTGGCAATGATATCTTGCCCCGAGGAGATGCCTCCTAAAATGCCCCCAGAGTTATTGCTGGTAAAACCTTCGTCGGTTATTTCGTCGCGGTGTTCACTGCCCTTTTGCTCAACTGAGGCAAAGCCAGCTCCCACTTCAACGCCTTTGACTGCATTAATACTCATCAGGCCATGTGCAATATCGGCATCTAAACGGTCAAAAACAGGTTCGCCTAAACCTACCGGTAGGCCCGTTGCGCACACTGTTATCTTCGCGCCAATTGAATTGCCTTCTTTACTCAATGCACTCATGTAGGTTTCAAGCTGTGGCACTAAATCCGGGTCAGGGCAAAAAAATGGGTTGTTTTCAATAGTGTCGAGCTGCACCTGCGCAATTTTGAGCGGGCCGAGTTGCGATATATACCCATGAACATGAATGCCTTGGGTTTCGCGCAAATATTTTTTAGCAATGGCTCCTGCGGCTACACGCATCGCCGTTTCACGCGCCGACGAACGGCCGCCACCACGATAATCTCGAATGCCATATTTCATTTCATAGGTGTAGTCTGCATGGGCCGGACGAAACTGATCTTTAATTTTTGAATAATCTTTTGAGCGCTGATCGGTGTTCTCTATCAATAAACCAATGGGTGTGCCTGTGGTGTGGCCTTCAAAAACGCCCGATAATATTTTTACCTGATCAGCCTCGCGCCGCTGTGTTGTAAAGCGTGATTGCCCCGGCTTGCGCCGGTCTAAATCAATCTGCAGGTCTTCTTCGCACAAGGGCAAGCCTGGCGGGCAACCATCAACCACCGCTCCCAGTGCTGGGCCGTGGCTTTCGCCAAAGCTGGTGACGGTGAAAAGCTTTCCAAATGTATTACCTGACATAGCGACCTTCGTAAAAACAGAGTTGGGTGTTGCAGCGCTCAGCGCGTTGCCAATTATACGTGCCAAAACGCACGATGTGAGCCGCAAGAGATGTGAAAAATAGCTGCCGTGCATTGGCTTGTGTGGTTTTGCGCAGCCAATTTTTCGCTTCGCTTTAAGCTAGCGACGTTTTGTTGAGCCCATCACCAGTATAGTTAAAAGTATTGCTCAAGCTCGGCCTTGGTGAATACGCAAACCCCATGGCCGCCTCGACTAAATTCTACCCACGTAAACGGCACGTCAGAAAATGCAGCCTCTAGGGCCAGATCACTGTTACCCACTTCTAGTATGAGTAAACCATTATCATTTAAATGCCCGGCGCTTTGCGCCAAAATAACTTTGGCGCAGTCAAGCCCATCACTGCCAGCCTCAAGCCCAAGTCTTGGTTCGTGGTGATATTCAGCGGGCATACTGGCAAGGTCGGCGGCATCGACATAAGGCGGGTTGCTGACAATAAGATCGTAACACTCGGTAATCGACTCAAGTAAATCCGACTGAATGAGCCGGACGCGACTGGCTAATTGATGCCGAGCAACGTTCTGCCGAGCAATTTCTAAGGCATCGGGCGATATATCAGCCAGATCAGTCTTGGCTTCAAGATGGATTGCGCAAGCCAGCCCAATGCAGCCGCTGCCTGTGCCAATGTCGAGTACGCTTTTGATGGGCGTCTGCGCCCAAGGCTCAAACTGGCTTTCAATTAGCTCGGCAATGGGCGAGCGCGGGATTAATACGCGCTCATCCACCGTAAACGGCAAACCGGCAAACCATGCTTCGTTAGTCAGGTAGGCCACCGGTATTTTGTCTTGGCAGCGCGCGTCCACCAAACGCAAGATCAAGCGGCGTTCGTTGTGGGTTAGATTAGAATCGAGCACTCGCTCATCGGCATCGGGTGGCAGGTGCAGTAGATGAAAAATCAAGCTGATTGCTTCATCCCACGCGTTATCGGTGCCGTGCCCATAATAGACGTTGGACTGGGTAAACCGGCCCATGCTCCAGCGAGCATAATCGCGAATGCTGGACAGATTTTTTATGATTTCTTCGTGTTTTTCCATCCGCGTAGTTTACGCGTTAGCGTGGGCTATACCAAGACCCAGAGCGCTGTATTGCTAGGCAAAAATTGAGCCACCCATCGGCCAAAAAAAGCCCGGGATTAAAATCCTGGGCTTTGACTAATTACCGGTACTAAACTGGCAGACGATCCAATAGATGTTGTATCCCTTTTAAAAAACTAGCTGGAATCGCGCGCGAAATTCATTGCCCGCAAGGTCGGTGCCCTCTTCCTCACCGTCAGTGTAATTCATGCCCAATCGCACGGCGTTATTCACATACCAGTTGACGCCCAAGCCCCATGAGGTTGCATCGGTATTGCCCAGCTCGATATCACCAAAGTCACCTTGGCCGTCTTCATAGCGCGCGACAACTTCAAGCGCGCCATTCGGGCCAGTAGGTTTGATGCGCTTAAATACACCACCTTTATAAGGGCGTTGCTCGCCAGTAATAACAAACCCCACTTGCGCATAGTAGCCATCGGCGTCGCCGGCAGCGCCATTATCCGCGTCAAAAAAC
>CAJQKT010000071.1 GCA_905478995.1 uncultured Pseudomonadales bacterium
CTCGACGGCAGTATCGAGACCGAAATCATGGATGCGCTTACTGAGGTCGATGAAGGCTTATCCACTACCATTCAGGATTTGATGTTTGTCTTTGCCAATCTTCTTGACGTAGATGACCGCGGTATTCAGTCGTTGTTGCGTGAGGTGGCTACCGAGGTATTGGTGGTCGCTCTCAAAGGTGCTGATGACGAATTGCGTGAAAAAATATTTACTAATATGTCATCACGAGCGGCCGATCTATTGCGTGACGACCTTGAGGCTTTGGGGCCGATGAAAGTCAGTGACGTTGAGGCAGCACAAAAAGAAATTTTAGTGGTGGCGCGGCGCATGGCTGAAGCAGGCGATATTATTTTGGGTGGCTCAGGCGAACAAATGCTCTAATAGCCTAAGGCGGAGCGTCAAGTCTCGCTGGATGATCTGAGTCTACTCCAGAGTCACCTCATTGAAACTCCAAAAGACATAACCCAAATTTGATTAATAGGTACTGATGTCAAGCAGCACAATAAATACACCGCCTTTGGAAACATGGTTATTGCCTGAAATTGGGGGTGAGCATGTGGTTGCAGCTGATCGTTCGAAAGATGGCGGTGGGTTTACGTCACACACAAGTCAGTCGCAAGATGAAGTGATTCCCAAGGCTGCTAAAAACAGCCCCATGACACGCAGTGGGTTGGCCGAAATAGAGCGTTTGGCAAGAGAAGAGGCTTTTGCAATAGGCCGTGCTGAGGGCTATGCGAAAGGCTATGCCGAAGGTGAGTCAAGAGCCAGAGAATTAGGTATAGAGCAAACGGTTGAGCAGCGGAATCAGTTAACGAAGCTGATCGATTCTATTACCTTTGAAGTATCGCAGCAGCAAGATAGCCTTCGCTCTATTGTGACCGATCTGACTATACAAATTGCAACTGCACTATGCCAGCGTGAGCTTGAGCTGAAAAGTTCAATCGAAAATATTGTCAAGCAAGCCCTGGATGCTTTGCCAGTGGGTGAAAAGCACGTCACTATTTATCTACATGCTAACGATTTAAAGCTGCTTGAAAGCTTCTCAGGCTTATTGAAGCCTGGCTGGCAACTGTTGGCAGAGTCTACGATGGCGGTGGGTGGCTGCCGCGTAGAAAGCGAGCACAGTCAGATTGATGCCAGTGTTACTCATCGCCTTACAACGATTATAGAAAATTTATTTATAAGTGTTGTGGATGATAAAAAGACTGCTGATGCATCGCACCCTTCGTCTGTCATAACCCCTGAAACACCAACATCTGCGGAGAATCAAGAGCCATCGGCCGATAGTGACCTGAGCTTGGATCCGGAGGTCTAGTGCTGGATTATTTTGCAGAGGTGAAGAGGCGCGGTGCCAAGTGTCCGCCACTATATGCTAGGGGGCAAATAACCCGTGTGGTAGGTATGACCTTAGAAGCGCGCGGCATTAATGTGGCTATGGGTAGTCGTTGCCAGATTGAGCGCCCTGATGGCGAAACTGCTGAGGTTGAGGTGGTTGGCTTTGATGGTAGCAAAACGTTTTTGATGCCTTTGCATCGTATTGACAGTTTAAGGCCGGGTACGCCTGTGTGGCCGGCAGTCAGTGATGCGATGGTACCGGTAGGCTCGGCACTATTAGGAAGAGTGGTCGATGGTGTGGGCGAGCCCCTTGATGATAAGGGCCCTCTAAAAAACCCTGAGTTCGTCGATTTCTATCCGCCTGCTATTAATCCACTCCAGCGCGAACCTATTACTCAGCCTTTGGATGTTGGCGTACGGTCTATTAATTCAGTGCTAAGTTTGGGATGCGGCCAGCGCGTAGGTTTGTTTGCAGGCAGTGGTGTAGGTAAGAGTGTTTTACTGGGAATGATGACGCGCTTTACCAATGCAGATGTTGTCGTTGTGGCCTTAGTGGGTGAGCGTGGCAGAGAGGTGCGTGAATTCGTTGAATCCAATCTAGGTGTTGCGGGCATGCGCAAGGCCGTGGTTGTGGCAGCGCCAGCCGACGACACGCCGGTGATGCGTTTGCGCGCAGGGCTTTATGCATCGCGCATTTGTGAGCAATTCCGTGATTCGGGTTTAAAGGTTTTGTTACTGTTTGACTCGCTTACGCGCTACGCTCAGGCCCAACGCGAAATTGCATTGGCGGCGGGTGAACCACCGGCTACGCGTGGCTATCCACCATCAGTGTTTGCGCGCTTGCCCCAATTAGTCGAGCGCGCTGGCAACGGCTGTGGCAACGGTGGCTCGGTTACAGGCCTCTATACCGTGCTTACTGAAGGCGACGACATGAACGATCCGGTCGCTGATTCTGCTCGAGCCATTTTAGATGGCCATGTTGTGTTATCGCGCCGTATAGCTGCTGAGGGGATTTACCCTGCGGTTGATATACAGGCGTCAATCAGTCGGTCTATGCAGCAAATTGTAAGCTCCGAGCAGTGGACGCTAGCTAACCGTTTGAATCAGTTGATCGCGCGATATGCGGAGAGTAAAGACCTAATTAGTGTGGGTGCCTACACGCCGGGTATTGATGCATTAACCGATCAAGCGATTCAAAAGCAGACGGCTATTCGTGAATTCCTTCGGCAGTCGCTCGATGATGCGGTAGATTTAAGTGAAAGTTTTTCGGCGTTGCAGAATTTGATTGATAGCCCAGCGGCTGTTGACGGTGGCGAGGTACAAGATCCTCGGGTTGTGCGCTGATGCCAGCGTCAATTCAATGCAGAGCGAGCAATTGAGGTTATGATGGACTCATGAAACGATCATCCCGATTGGCCGCCATTGCACGAGTGCAGCAGCATCGTGAGCAGCATCAGCGTTTAATTTTACTTGAGGCTAGGCAGCAGCTGGACAAGCAGCAGGCGCTGCTCAAACAGCTTGAGGACTATCGTGCAGAATATTTAGATTTGCACTCAGTTAAAGGTCGCCGAGCTTCAAGCTTGCCGGCTCTGAGTAATGCCTCGCGCTTTGTCGCTAGCTTATCGCAGGCGATCAAGCAGCAAGGCGAGCAAGAGGCTAATGCCGCAGAGATATGGGCGCGTGAAAATCAGCAGTGGCAAATTTTGTCCGCGCGAGGTGACGCGATGGATAACTTAGTCGATGAGTGCCGCCGCGAAGAGCAAAGGCAGGGTAAGTTGGCTGAAGATCAAGAGGCCGAAGAGCTCTGGGGCGTCGCTCGCTTATACTCTCGTTAGAGCCAGAGAGCTTACTCATTGCACTTCAACGGGCTAAATTCTCATTCGCTGCTCAGCGATTTTTAGTCATATGGGTTTCAATGGGTTACAAGCATCGGTGCTTCGTTATAACCGTTGATTTGAGGTTTTCTCTGCCTTGACTAGTGGGTCATTGGTTGTTGTAGCGTTCTGGCAGATTGAAAATATTCGACTAAACTCTACTAAGCGGACCTTGTATCCGCAAGTGCCGCAATAGTAAGAGTTTTTCTATTGCAGGCAGCAATAAAAACGTAATGCAAAAGTCTTAATAGATTCAGCCTGGGAACAACAAGCATGAGTATTTCAGCAAAACTAGCCGATACAGAAAATGAATTAGTGATCAACGTAGCGGGGCGATTCGATTTTAGTGCCCATCAGGATTTTCGCAGTGCTTACGAGTCTCTAGAAAACAAGCCAGCTAGCTACGCCGTTGACATGGCTCAAACTACTTATTTAGATAGCTCTGCACTTGGCATGTTGCTGCTGTTACGTGACCATGCGGGCGGTGACAATGCGAGTATTCGCTTGATTAACTGTAATGATGATGTTCGCAAGATTCTGGTTATTTCTAATTTTGGTCGACTGTTCACTATACAGTAACGACGTTCACTCTTAGCGCCGATAGGTGCAGCGGCGTGTGTATGCTAAGCAACATATTAGGGCTACCAAGCCTGATCCGCTCACTTGTGGCTACTCTATTTTTCAACAATCTTTCCTTTTCTTTGCCTTCCCCTGATGATTTCGCGCGAGTGCGTGAGGTAGAACTATGCCTGTAATTCAAACTCAATCACTTAATAGCTTGCGCTTGGTTTCGTGGCTCCCAGATCTTGATGAGCTGGGTGAGCTTGAGTTGGCACTTGACGCACTGGCTCGTGATGCGGGAGTAACTGGCGAATCTATCGGGGTGCCTGCGCACTTGAAGCATACGCGGTGTAATGATTTTTCAGAGGTGCTTAGCCTGCTTGACGAGTCCTCGGAGGTTTTTCCTAATTTAATACTTATATCGATTTCTGCGTTGGCACCAAACATTAAACAGCACCTAGATCGACTTATGAAACGGTTGGATGACCGCTACGTGCCGCTTGTTCTGTTAGGTGAGGGGTGCAGTAGTGAAGAGCTGATTGAGGCGCTAGAAAATGGCGCTAACGATTATGTGGTGTTGCCAGCTGACCCGCTGTTGATCAAAGTTAAATTGCAGGCTCAGTTGCGTGTAGGCAATATGCATTCAATCATGTCGGAGCAGCATCGCGAAATAAGCAATAACCACAAGCACATATTACGTGAGCAGCAGATGGCGAAGGAGGTATTCAACAAGGTTGCACACGACTCTATCGAGCTCGACAATATTACTCATTGGCTTTCGCCTATTGCGGTTTTTAATGGCGATATATTGCTGGCTACGCCCACGCCAAGTGGCTCGCTACTAGTCTTGATGGGTGACTTTACTGGACATGGTCTTGGTGCAGCGATCGGCACTATACCGTTAGCCTCTACATTTTATGGCATGGCTAGCAAAGGCTTTGCCATGTACGACATTATTAACGAATTGAACAGCAAGCTGAATGCCTTGCTGCCCACGGGTGTGTTTTGTTGTGCTTGTGTGGCACAAATAAATTTTCAAAATGGTATTGCTGAAGTCTGGAACGCGGGTCTGCCTGACTGTTATATATTGCGCAATGACGCGTCTCTAGAACCCATTGTTTCTAATGCCTTGGCATTAGGCATATTGGGCCCCGATGCATTCGAGGTTGAGAGCCAACGGTATAATTTAACGCAAGGGGATAAATTATACTTGTTGTCCGATGGTTTGCTCGAAACTGAAAATGCACATGGGGAGCAATACGGAGAGGATCGTTTTCAATCAGCCATTGCGTCAGCACAATCGCTTGATGCCATAAACGATTGTGCTGACGGCTCTGCTTTTGCCTCGATAAAACAGGATGTCATCAACTTTATTGGTTCGCAAAGTCGTGCTGACGATATCTCACTAGTCGAGATTGAGGTGGTTTCGGCGCAGTCATTCTCGGCAATGTATGCCAAAAGCACGCAGAAAAAATCTCAGCAACCTGCATCGTGGAGTATTAGCTATGAATTTAGGGTTGATTCACTCCGCAACCAGGATCCTGTTCCGCTAATCTTACATAGCCTGCTGGAAGAGCCCAATTTGCGGCAGTACTCCGGGCAGCTTTTTTCGATAATAAGTGAGCTTTATAATAATGCGCTTGAGCATGGGTTGTTGAATCTTTCTTCGGCACTAAAAGAGCAAGAGCAGGGCTTTGCTAAATATTATGATCTGCGCGTCAAGCGCTTGCAGAACTTGAGTGATGGTTTTGTCCGGTTCGACATTGATTGTCGAGCAACTAGCGACAGTGGTGAGTTGTGCGTTGAAGTTATTGATTCGGGCGAAGGCTTCGATTATGGCGAACACAATAAACAAACAAAAGAGCAGGCGGCATTGCACGGTCGCGGAATTTCATTACTTCACACCATTTGCCAAAAGGTCGAGTATGTTGGCAAAGGTAATCATGTTCGTGTCGAATATAGCTGGTAGCTCTAAAACCTATTGAGAAGCTTTTTATCCAATAATAAGATGTTAAGTGAGCGCAATTCTCAGCGCTGACAAGGTGGTACCCGCATCCTAAATATTGTTGCAACTGGTTTTTAGTAAGCCTTGTATTTGCGTGGCTAGAATTTCAGTTCGTCCAAGCAGGTCGGTTGAGTGGGGCTGCTAGTACTTACATTTTTTCGAGGTTAGCTGGGTTGCACTATGTTGGCATTATCTCTGCAAGGGTATGGATATTCCAAAGTGTTAAAGGTTAATGGTTTATGTTTGATAATTTACACGGAACACCTTTAGGTGGACTTACCGCACCTATTTTGAGCTCTCAGGGCAATTCTTCTACCGCTCTAGCCGGCCGTGAGATAACTTCAGATAAGTTTGATAAGTCATTGATAGAAAAGAGCTATAGCTCTGTCATGGCGGGTCATAATCAGCGGTTGAGTAGCCAGAGCGATGGTGCGGTTGAACCAGACGATCTGCTCGCGCAAGGAATTCGGGGTTTACAAGAAATCGTTGATTCTGTTCTTAATGCGCTTCCTGCGAAGCTTGCAGGGCCCTTCGCTGCAGGCAGTGAAGTGCCACTGGGCGGCAAGCAGCTGCCGGAGGTCGATTTAACTGAGGCGGCCAGTTATGTGAGCTTCGTTGACCAGCTTGCTGAAGTCAGCGGTTTGCTAGAGGACCATCTCAAAGCGCTCGGGCTGGACGCATCGCAGTTGGGGCTTGTTAACCAAAAGCTCATAGCTTTGCAAAATACGCTTCAGGCAAATATCGCAGGGGCTGAACTTGTCAGTAAGCCGGTTACTTTGGGGTCATTAAATAACCTTCAGTCGCCCCTTGGCGATCAACTATTCACAGCCATGGATAGCATCTCAAAAGACATGCTGGCTGGTGAAAATAGGGCTGAAGCCAGAGCGATGAATGCGCCACTTTCTGTGAGCGCACTTCGAAGCTTAATGGCCGAGGTTAAACAATTGTTGCAGCAAGCATCCAAAGGGTCGGGGAGTTCCATCAACAACATGGCGTTGCCTGATGGGCGAAGCTCCCCGACATTGGGTACTAACGGTGCTTTGCAAAGCGCACTGCCACCGGCGCCAAATGCAACCATCAGCGCGGCGCTCAGTGCTCTCGCCATGTTAGGGGTTAACAGTGCAGCGGGTGCTGCAGGTGATCTTAGCAATCCGTTTGGCGCTAGTGGCGCGTTGCAAAATATACCTAGTGCGGGCTCGGCGTCGATTTCATCAGGGCTTGCTGGGGCACCTCAGTTCGCAGGCGCTGCTATTTACAATCCTAATGCTGGGCAATTCGGCTTAGACAGTCTCAGTGCCTCTAGCTTAACAGCGACAGCCGGCCTTTCGCGCAGTGAGTTGGCGCGCCCATCTATATCTAGGTTGGCTTCGCTGAATCCATTAGCTGGCGATTCGTCGAACTCGCTGGCAGGCCTTCAAGGGGCCGTGGCTGCTGATGGTGCGCGAGCAAATTCTTCGCTGGCCACTGGCACACCTACCTTTATGACTAATGTGGGGTTACCTGTTGCAACAGAGCAGTGGGGAAGTCAGATCGCCCAAAGAATGACATGGCTTAGCGGTCAAGGCATTAACTCTGCAGATATTCAATTGAACCCTCCTGAGCTTGGACCCATGCAGGTTCGAATTGACAGTTCTGAAAACTCTGCGCGTGTAACGATCTCAGTTCACAATGCCGCAATCCGCGAGGCGTTGGAAGCTCAGCTGCCACGCTTGCGCGATATGTTTGCCAGCCAAGGGCTGGACCTAGTCGATGTGGATGTCGATAGCCGTGACTATACCGAGGGTGAATTTCAATCAACTCAAGATGAAGCCGATGCTCAATCGAGCAACGCGGGCGACAATGGCTTGACGACGCGTGATGAAGAAAGTGCGGCTGATGAGCAACCTCAGAGAATTGTACTCAGTTACGCGCTAGTTGACGCATACGCCTAAAGGCCTTTGCACAGCGCCTGTGGGCTGCGCACCTCGCCTCAAGCGGCATTGCTGCTTTGCTCCTCAATCAGCTAATCCCTTCCAAGCCGAAGCTTTTCGGCTATGAGGCTGACTACAGGCCTCTTTACCTAAAGAATAAACGGTAATTCTGGCTAGATGCCCTAAGTATCGCCACGAACACTCAGATTCTCGACTAAAATCGTGGCTAAGTTTTGTGTTGTTGTCCAATGATCGAGGCTGACCCATATCACAGTTGCAACCGCAGCTGGCACAGGACTTGCTTTCCTTCCATCTAGAGAAAAAGTGGCGGTATATTGGCATGGCTGAAGAAGAAGTAGATGAATCACCGTCGAATAAAAAGACGTTGATCATATTCATTGTCCTGGGCGTGCTTTTGGTAGCCACGTCAATTGGTGTGACGGTCTGGTTGATGAACGACGATGGGCCGGAAGAGGACCTTAATCCAGCGGCATTGTATTTCGCAATCAATCCTAAATTTCAGACCAACTACGAAGTCAATGGACGCCAGCGCTTATTTCAGTTAGCGATCTCGTTAATGACGCGCGAACAAGATGTTATTGCGGCACTGGTTAAACATGCGCCCACAATTAAGAGCAAATTAGTTATATTGTTGAGTGGTCAGCAATTTGACGTATTAAAGACCCCCGA
This sequence comes from uncultured Pseudomonadales bacterium, assembly GCA_905478995.1. Taxonomy (GTDB): domain Bacteria; phylum Pseudomonadota; class Gammaproteobacteria; order Pseudomonadales; family UBA7434; genus UBA7434. The sequence continues at coordinate 8,376 of CAJQKT010000071.1, forward strand.
TGGGCGTTTAGCATTAAAGCTAGAGTGCTTAACGGCAGTGCAAGAAATTCTCAGCGCTGAAATTGGTAAGCCGGGAGTTGAAAAAGTGCTGTTCACTGATTTTGTTATGCAGTGAGTGTTGACTTCACATTGATTAATATTGGCAGCCAAGTCGAACCAGTTGTGAGCTAAGCGCACCTGTTTAGTAAAACGATAATGTAAAGGCCGTTATCACCATGTTTGCGCTGTTCGGTGTGAGCGCATTGAGTTTTAGCAAAGGGCTATTTTGTGGCAGATGAAATTTTATCGCAGGAAGAAATCGATACGCTGTTGCACGGCGTAGACGGTGGCGACATAGACACCGACGATGCCTTTGAAGACAGTGCCGACTACACGACTTATGATTTAACTTCGCAAGATCGTATTGTGCGTGGGCGTATGCCGACGTTAGAGCTCATTAATGAGCGATTTTCTCGCTATATGCGCGTCAGCCTTTTTAACTTGTTGCGTCGCAGTGCCGAAGTGACTGCGGCGGGTGTGCAAGTGCAAAAATTTGGTGACTACGCTCAAAGCTTAGTGATGCCAACTAGCCTAAACCTTGTCCGTATGCAGCCATTGCGCGGAGTCAGTTTATTTTCTGTAGAAGCTAAGCTGGTTTTTCGCCTCGTCGATAGTTTTTTTGGCGGTGATGGGGCGAATTCAAAAGTTGAAGGTCGAGAGTTTACACCCACAGAATTACGAGTGGTCGAAATGTTCTTAGCCCAGGTTTTCAAAAACTTTGAAGAGGCTTGGAAGCCGTTGTTTGAAGTTAAATTTGAAACATCGGGCATTGAAGTCAATCCAGCGATGGCTAATATTGTGAGCCCCAGCGAGGCGGTCATTGTTTCTGTATTTCATATAGAAATCGACGGTAATGGAGGTGACTTCCATGTGGCCATTCCCTACTCAATGATCGAGCCAATTAAAGACGTATTAGATTCTGGTATGACCGGTGAGTCCGCCGAAGTTGATGAGCGATGGGGTCATGCATTGCGTAGAGATATCGTCCGGGCTAACGTCAATTTGGAATGTACAGTGGTTGAAAAAAAGATGAGCCTGCGCGAAGTGATTGATTTAGAAGAAGGCGATGTTATTCCTGTCGATATACCTAGCACTATGGTATTGCGTGCCAATGGCGTGCCTGTTTTTAAGACGCGCATGGGTACTTCACGTGGTAATTTAGCTTTAGAAATTATTAAGCGGACTGATATCAATCAAATGGATAGTTTCTGACAGGTTTTAGTGTCGAGCCAAGATAGGTAGTTATGCATTTCAATACACATTATTCGTTAAAGACCGAGTGGGTATAGGCTTATGAGTGACAATGAAGATTTAGCTGAAAACGATGTTGCGGCTGCAACACTCGATGAATTGACTATGCAGGAATCTACCGCTTCGGAAGGGGGTAGCCCTGATTTAGAAGTCGTGTTGGATATTCCAGTCAAAATAGCAATGGAAGTCGGTTCTACACAAATTTCTATCAGAAATTTGCTACAGCTTAACCAAGGCTCGGTAATCGAGCTAGAGCGTTTGGCTGGAGAGCCTCTGGATGTGACCGTGAATGGAACGCTAATAGCGCATGGCGAAGTAGTCGTAGTTAACGAAAAGTTCGGTATTCGTGTCACCGATGTGATCAGTCCGTCTGAACGCATTAAAAGGCTAAAGTGATGATCAAATCGTTACGAACCTTGCTGTTAATGTTCGTTTATCTTGGGCTTTTTCTGCCGACCTTAGCGCGTGCTAACGAACAAGCAGCGTCTGATTTTTCGGTGATCAATGCCGGTTCACTGCTACAACTGTTCGTGAGCTTGTTAGTCATTGTTGTGCTCATTTTAGCTTTGGCCTGGTATGCCCGAAAAATGCAAAACTTTTCTAGCGGCGGTGGCACCTTGCCATTGAGGGTGTTGTCGGCCATTTCGGTTGGCTCGCGAGAGAGGGTGGTGCTGGTGCAGGTGGGAGAAGAGCAACTATTGTTGGGTGTTGCGCCAGGGCGTGTGGCACTTTTAGAGAAGCTAGAAACGCCCATTATTAATGATGATTCCCAAAGTGGTTCGCCCACCTTCATCAAGCATCTCCGTTCAGCATTAGCTGCAGGTAAATCTTAAAATCTTATGCTGCTAATGCCATTGACCTGCTTAAAAAATCTTTTGTTTAAACAGACGAAAATTTCTTTTTTGGCTGTTGTTGCTATCGTACTTATCGTATTCACGCCAATTGGGTATGCGCAAGATCTTGATGGCCTAGTGCCGCCTGGCTCGTTGACAGCAGCCAATGTCGATCCGCAAACAGCGGTTGTGCCAGTTCAGGGTGGACTGCCTCTCGTTGCCGGTATTCCAGGGCTGCCAGCATTTGCGATGACCCCGCGTAGCGATGGTGGTCAGGACTATACGGTAACGATCCAGTTGCTCGCCATTATGACGGCGCTTACCTTACTGCCGTCTTTCATATTGATGATGACGTCCTTCACGCGCATTATTATTGTGTTTTCTATCCTCAGGCAAGCACTCGGTTTACAGCAGACACCCTCTAATCAAATTCTTTTGGGCTTGGCGTTGTTCTTAACAATTTTTATTATGCGACCCGTTTTTGAGACAGTTTATGAGGATGCTGTGCAGCCCTACATGCAAGAACAGATCACTTCAGTTGAAGCCTTGAGGCTTGCATCTTTACCTGTTCATGAATTTATGCGAGGGCAGACAAGAGCGTCCGATATCGAATTGTTCTCGCGCATAGCCAAAGTGCCACCGGTCAATAGTAAGGAGGAGATTTCCTTTTTTGTGCTCGCACCTGCATTTATTACAAGCGAGCTTAAAACAGCCTTCCAAATAGGGTTCCTTCTGTTTATTCCGTTTTTAGTTATCGATTTGGTGGTGGCCAGTGTCTTGATGGCAATGGGCATGGTGATGTTGTCACCTATCATCATTTCATTACCATTTAAAATCATGCTGTTCGTTTTGGTTGATGGTTGGGCCATGGTGGTGGGAAGTTTGGCGGCTAGTTATGGAATATAAGATACACATGATGTTTTTTACCGTGCAACCCCGAGGCTCTAGATGACGCCAGAGACGGTCATTGGGATATTTGGGCAGGCACTCTTCTTGGTCGTTGTGTTGGTTGCAGCCATCATTTTGCCGAGTCTGTTGGTCGGCTTAATTGTCAGTGTTTTTCAAGCGGCAACGCAGATTAATGAACAAACTCTGAGCTTTTTGCCACGCCTGCTTGCCACGTTGATGACGATTATGGTTTTAAGCCCCTGGATTATTCAAGAGTTACTCGATCTATCCAACTTTATATTTGAGTCAATCAGTTACGTGACTCACTAAATACAATATTTATAGCCCGAGTGTCTGCAATGCCGTTTGACCCGAATGATTTGGTTCAGTGGATCGCCCAATTCTTTTTGCCTTTTGTGCGAGTAGGGGCATTTTTTGCAACTGTGCCGGTGTTTGGCAATCAGTTAGTGCCGGTGCAAGTGCGTTTATTATTGGCACTCACTACGGCAGCGCTGCTGTTCCCTTCTTTGCCAGACCTTCCCGTAGTGTCAATTTTATCCTTTGATACGATCTTATTCACTTTTCAGCAACTCATCATTGGTATTTCGCTCGGATTTTTTGTGCAGGTTTTCTTCCATATATTTGTGCTTGCAGGTCAAATGATTGCAATGCAAATGGGCTTAGGCTTTGCTTCAATGGTTGATCCAACGAATGGCGTATCAGTGGCCGTGGTGAGTCAGTTTTACGTGATATTGGTTACGCTGTTATTTTTAGCGTTCAACGGTCATCTGGTCGTCATTGAAGTGATGGCGCAGAGCTTTTATTTTATGCCGATCGGCCAAAGCATGCTGTCCGATGGTGCTCTGTTCGGTATTGCTCAGGCCGGCACTTGGATGTTCGCCTCGGCATTATTACTGGCACTGCCTGCGGTGACGGCCATATTAATTGTCAACTTTGCTTTCGGTGTGATGACGCGAGCAGCTCCCCAGCTCAATATATTTTCGTTAGGTTTTCCCTTCACGCTGATTTTTGGCATCTTTATTTTTTGGGTTGCGTTGGCAGGTTTTATGCCGCAGTATCAAGACCTAAGTGGTGAAGCCTTTAATTATTTGCGCGGCATAATTCAACCATAGATTGGCCTTTACCCGATTTTTCAAGGCATTCAAAGGCAACGCTCACCGGGCATTGTTGTAGTTTTTTGCCGAAGAAGCGCATGTTCCAATTCTTGTGGTTTTTGTTGAGATAGATAAATGGTGAAACTTCGCGATCTTCAATATTTGCTCGCCATTGCTGAGCATAAGCATTTTGGGCGAGCCGCTGACTCTTGCTTCGTAAGTCAGCCGACTCTTAGCAGTCAGATTATGAAACTTGAAGAGCAGCTGGGTTTGCAGCTCATTGAGAGGCATCGCCGTGGAGTACTGCTAACTCCTGAAGGCGATGCGTTAGTTGTTAAGGCGCGCAGGGTGATATTGGCGGCAAAGGATTTCGAAGAGAGCGCCAACCTATTGCTCGATCCCTTTGCGGGCGAGCGCCATATTGGGCTTATTCCAACGCTTGCGCCTTATTTGCTGCCACACATTATGGAGCCGATGAATCAGGCTTTGCCTAAAGTGGATTTTTTTCTTTACGAAGAAAAAACCAGTAAGTTATTAGAAGACCTGAATAGCGGCAAGCTCGATCTGCTTATTTTACCTTGGCTAGATGACATGCAAGGATTTGAGCACGTTAACCTTTTTAGCGAAGATCTCGTTTTAGCGGTACATGCGTCTCACCCATTAGCGCAGAAAGATAAGAGCAGCTTAGCCGATTTACGTGGCATGCCGGTTCTTAATTTAGAGGATGGTCACTGCCTGCGCGATCAGGCCTTGGATTTTTGCTCGTCGGCAGGGGCTAGTGAGGACGTTCGCTTTCAAGCAACCAGCCTTGAAACATTGCGCTACATGGTTGCTAGTAATATGGGTATCACGTTACTTCCCAAGCTAGCTACGCTGCAAATGCCGGCCATTAGCTCGCTCGTCTACGTGCCTTTTAAGGCGCCTATACCGCGTCGAGAAATAGTGCTCCTGACGCGGCCAAACTACATACGAATTGACGCCGTGCAAAAAATTGTCGATGTGATTAAAAAAGCTGCGGTCACGGCACTCAAGTAAGCATTTGGCGATTAATCATTGTGAACTAAAAATTTATTTTGTAACTGAGCTATTTCATCATCAGTAATTTTCAATGCTTCACGAATATAGGTCTCGGTGTTTCCCCATTGCTCCTCTATGGCCGCAAATGCAGAGTCTAAATAATCAGGATGCACCTCAAGCATAGGTGTTAGGCGTTTAATTTTATATTTATTCCAGTCCACATGAGTAGCGCGCTGCTGTATGTTAACTAACTCTACTGCTGGAACGAAATACTCTGCAGTTAGCAAATAGTCGTGGTGGATGGTTTTTCGATCGACGTTCAAACAGCTTAAAAAAAGCGCCGCTCCAAATCCTGTGCGGTCTTTGCCTGCCGCACAATGAAAAAGTAGTGATGTTTCATTTTTTAAAGTGAGAATTTGTTTTAAAAACTGGCTATAAATATCGCTGTGTTTGAGTACGAAGTCTCGATTTATCGAACGCATCATCTGCCTGACTGACTCACTGTCTTCACTTTCGCTACCGAGCACATATTGGAGGTAATCTGTGTGGCTGCCAGCCCCAACCGATAAGCTGATTATTTTAATCGGCAGCGCCGCTGGAGGTTTGGTTGGCTCTCGTATTTGTTCGTCTTCGCGGCGGAAGTCGCAAATGACGCCCAAATTTAAATTCTCTAGAGTCGACCAGTCTTTTTCATTTAGGTAGGCCAGTGTGCCAGAGCGAAATATTCGATTCTTTGCTACGCTGCGACCGCACCGTGAATTATAGCCACCTAAGTCGCGAAGGTTAGGGGTGCCGTGCAGGGGGATGTGTTGCTGTTTCATAGGCCAAGTATTACGTTCGTCTGCAATTTAAAAGGTTTTTCAAGGTCCTATTATAAAGGGAGGGTATGTATCAATTATAGGCAATTAGTGCGCAGTCAGTCCGCCTCAGAGCGCACAACGGCTAGTTGATGGAGTATTCTATTAGAATGAAATGTGCACGGCTGCAGTGGTCTAAAGCTGCTTTGGCTCAGTGGTTGGTTGCAATCGGTCATTCGATGAAAGGGCAACGATGCGAAAAATTGGCTCATGAGAGGTGTTAACGATGAAAAGTTTTTTCAGCTCAAGGATGTCTATTAAGCGCCTAGCAGATTATCTGCTTGTATGTGCGAGTGCTTTTTTATTGTCAAATCCGGCTGCTGCTAGTCGAGACGGGATGAATACTCCGATTGATCAGCGTGCTTGGATCGACTTTTGGGAAAAAGCGACCAATACCCGATATCCAAAATATGATGAAAATTATATTGCCGGTCAGACTATTTTTAAAGGGCAGGGCAAGTATGAATATTATCAATACTGTTTGGCTAAAGAACCTACGGAAGATCGAGTTGAGCTTACTCGTAAAAATCTCAAGAGTTTTCGCGGGCTAACGGTCACTGAGTTTGTCAGTGTGTTATATGATTGTGCAAACCCTGATGAGCTTGTATTAAATAACTTGCGCAAAGAGGATGCGGGCTTGGTTGTTTATTACTTGCATAAAAAATACCATTTACGCCTGCGCCAAGAACGCCAAGTGAATCATAGCGATAGATCGCAGTCCGACAACCTCACCAAGGAGTAGTTGTTTGAGGGTTTAGGGTTAAAAATAAGTCGCCCCAGCACTTCCCCAGTTGGGTTCACTGTTATGTGCGACGTTCAGATAAAAGTGCGTGTTGAAATAATTCCTCACTTTTCGATAAACTCATCGAAGGTGAAGATAACAACCATTGGTGGTGTTGAAATGGAAAAAGCAGTTAATAAAAAAGCGATGCTAGAAAAACTCAATCGAGAAACGGCAAAAATAAATTGGAGTGAGCTTGCACGATTCTTCGCTGCTGGTAGCACCCTATATGTGAGCTCTGCTCAAGATCTTCTTGAGGTGGCTTGCACAGTGGCGGAGGATGAGCATGAGCTATTTGGGCAGTTGTTAGAAACAGGCAATGTCTCGCGAGTTACAGACGAGCAGGCTAAGCGGTGGCTGGAGCAGGACGCCGTGGTTTGGGCATCGGTCATCCTGCCTTGGGTGCTGGTACAAGAAGTCGAACAACCCCAAACATAGCCGATCCGCTTGGCTAGGAGCCAAGCATCAAATATCGGTAACGTTCTAGCTAGAGTTATTAGTGTATATTATTCTTAAAATAGTTTTTTCAGTCAGCAGCTTAAAAGGTGAAAATAATGGAACAGGTAGCATTAGTAACGCTGTTAATGAGTCTGCAGTGTATTTATTTTTCGTTAAAAGTCGGCCAGGCGCGCGGCAAATATGGTGTTAAGGCGCCAGCGACGAGCGGCAATGAGTTGTTTGAAAGAGTGAACCGAATTCACCTCAATACACTTGAACTGGTCGTCGTTACCTTACCGGCAATGTGGGTGTTTGGGTATTATCTAAATTGGAGCTCAGCAGCCCTGCTGGGTGTGGTGTTCATCGTTGGTCGTTTTATCTATGCGGCTGGATATTTGCAGGCGCCTGAAAAACGTTCGCGCGGCATGTTGATTGGTTTTCTCGCAACGCTTGCATTAATCCTTGGCGGTCTGTGGGGTGTTATCAGTGCACTTTTTGTTTAGCCATCCACGGTTAAGGTAGGGCATGACTGAGTGCTGAACGTCGCGTTACTTGGCACTGTCTGTGCCAAGAGTATCGCAGAGCCTTTGCCACATGGTTCACGTTTTTATGCTTAAACGGACGGACTCTGTATTCACTCGCGCATCCGCTCGATTGCTTCATTATACTAGTGCACTATCCGGCTTTTTTATCTATAAGCCGTTCGCCATGCAGCGGAACCGTGAACCATGTTTTTTGGATTCAAGCAAACGTACTATGAAGCAGTCATTTTCATGGGCCATAAAAAAGTGCTCAAGGAAATGCTCTATAGTGAATTTGAGGCAGTGTTGGATGGCGTGGTGGGAGAGCCCGAATTCCAAAATCAAACCTGCCATGCTGTGTATCTTAAAATTGATATGCGTTTGAATATTCTTGGCGCCGTTTTTTTCCTAATAGACTTTGACACCGATGGAAATCCTGACCGACGCTGGAATTTACCACTTGCCCAGCTAGTGGATACAGCGCCTATGAGTGCCTCGTTGAATGGCAAGAGCATTGGCATAACCTGCCGCAGTCAGTGTCAAATTCCTTGGCACCAGGATCTCTTGTGGGAGCCTGATTTATCGAAAGATAGTATTACGCTCAAAACGCTGGCGGCAAGTATTAAGTCTAACAGGCTGGGGTTGCTAATTGACTCCGGTAATCGTGGGCGCATTGCTGATGGTTCTGCCGCCGACGACCAGGACTCGGCTCAATCAGCAGTGGGATCCGATTATAGGAAAATTATCGATGAAACGGCTCGATGTGATCGAGAAAATCAAAGGCTGGTGGCGTCAATAGCAGAGCACGAGCTTATTGTTGCTAGTTTAAAAACAAGCCATGAACAAGCATCGGAAAGCCTGCGCGAACAATTCGCTCGTGAGAAAGAGGCAATGTTGGTTAACTACTGCGAAGCTGAAAATACTTATCAGGCAGTCGACGAGAAGAATAGGCATTTGCAAGACGAAATTAAATCCATGCGAAAAGCCCTTGAGCAACAACGTGCAGATTTTGAGGCGCAACTCTCGGCCAGTGTAAATCAGCAGGGTGTGGATTACTCGGCACTGCGCAAGCAGTACCGTACTGAATTTCAGCGAAAACTTATTGAGCAGACGGGCGACTTAAAAAACCGATTAGAGATGCGTGAGATTGAAGCGCAGTATCGGGAGGATCAAATCAAGAGCCTCAAGCAGCAATTGAGTGAGGTGTCTGCCTTGTCTGATAACTCTCCAGCACACGGAACATCTAGTGGTCAGGGAGATCGTGAAGATTCTGTTTTAGAATTAGAGGCACTGGGAATGAATTTTGTGCTCACTCTTCCGGCAGTTCGGCCACTCAGTATACCGGCGGTGGATCTGGCGGTTTTCCGTGCCCAGCCTATTGAGTATGTAGCCGAGCGCCTGGGTCTCGAGCCAGCTACTTATAAGTCGTGGCTGAGGTATGCGCGAAACCCAATATGTTCAGAGTTAATAGCAGAAGGGAGAGGCTGCGGCTGTCGTCTCGAAGTTGTCCGGCCCAAGGAGTTTATTCCAGAGCTAAGTAATAAATGCAGTGAGCACCAAATGTCGATCGGGCAAAAGTTACGTGCTAGTTAAATACACTTGTTAGGCAAGAGCAGCTCATGCATAGCGCAAAAAAATTAGTAGACTTGCCCGGTACATTTCGTGACCTTGAGAATACTCTTCAAATAGAGAAGTATCAGCTGAACCTGTTCAAGCCCTACGTAAAACATATCTATCTAGTTCGACTCGATAAGCTGAATTTATCGGAGGGTATCAGTCTCTCTGGTAATAAACTGTTTAAGTTATTGCCCAATATTGCCGACGCTTACCGTGCAGATCAATCAATCATAGTGAGTTTTGGCGGACCTTGGTCGAATCATTTATATGCGCTTGCAGCAGCGGGCGAAAATTTCGGTTTGGGTACAGTGGGTATCGTGCGAGGAGAGCGACCAGCGATTTTGACTCCTACTCTAGTCGATGCGCAACGGATGGGGATGCATCTGCACTTCGTTTCGCGTAAAAGTTATAAGGCATTACAAGCGGCCAGCAGTCAAGCGGTAGTGGCCCATGGAAGACCCGAGGTGTGCGATGACAAGAAATTCGACGGATTCAAAAAAATGTTTGGACACGGTTTGATTGTTCCGGCGGGTGGCAGCAACTTGGCTGGTTTCCAAGGGACTTCTGTTCTTGGAAAAATATTGCGTCGGCGATTGCTAAGCAATATTGGTAGCTTATGGATGGCTAGTGGTACCGGTTCGACGTTAGCCGGTTTGGCGGCTGGGATGACTGATGATTACTCTGTCGACGTTGACTATTGGGCAGAGGGTGTATCAATACCGATTAATACTCAGCGGCCGCAGCCCAAATTATTTGCAGTGCCCGCGCTTCGCGATAGTTCGCTACCGCAGCGCGTTTTGAGTCTTCTTCGCAGTAACGGATTGAACGGCTCGGGCAATACTGATGCGAGTGGATATGGAGCGAGCAGCTGCGCTGAAGCTTCGGATGGCCCTATCAGTTATTGCAATTTACACGATTCCTCAGGCTATGCCCATGTCAGTGCAGAGTATGGGCGCTTTCATCGGCGCTTAGAGCTCGAACTGGATGAGCCTATCGATCATGTTTATATGGGCAAGGTTTTTTATGGCCTGTGGCAGACGCTGAAAAATCGTGCAGAGCTGCCTACAGGTGATATTGCGGTTTTGCATACCGGCGGATTGCAAGGGCGTCGAGGCTTGTTAAGCATGGCTCCTTAAGTTTTTCACGTGGCGGAGCATTGATTTTTACTCAAAGCATTGAAGACAATTTTGGATGATAGCAATATGAATGAAAATATTAATAGTGCTCAATATAGGTTGTCGGGTGTTGAGCCACTGGCTGGTTTATTAAATGACTTTGTGCCTATGCAAGACCTTTCCAGCGCGCACTTGCACAGTGTTGCCAGGTCATCAAAGTTAACCAATTTACCTGTTGGTCAATTGATTGCAGATCGAAATTTCCTCGACAATTTCTATTGTTATTTGGTCAGTGGTGAAGTGGCCGTCACACATGGCTCGTCCATGAAGCCGGTCACCTACAGCGCTGAGGACTTTGGTCGATTGTCGCTAGGCGATTTTTTGAAAAATATTCGCCATCTCAGAGCAGCATCGGATGTTCAAGTGCTGGTAGTCGCGCGTAAGGAGCTCGATTCGATGCTGTGTTGGGATCAGGTAGCTAAATCGCTCTCTTTAGAGTTGACGGCTGAGCGATCACGGGACGAGGATCGAGATTGGATCAATACGCTGCTCACGTCAAATCTATTTCACAAAATCCCGCCCTATAATATTCGCCGTGTATTAGATAAATTTACACCTCGATTGGTGCAGGCTGGCGAGGTCGTTGTGCGTCAAGGGGAGCGAGGCGACGAATGCTATATCATCAAAGAAGGCCGAGCCGTCGTGTCCGTGGAAGAGAGCACTTTGCCTGCGCCACAGGTATTGGCTGAATTGGTCGCAGGCCAGTGCTTTGGCGAGGAAGCTCTGGCTAATATGACCCTACGCAATGCTAGCGTAACGATGGATCGCAATGGGGTTCTGATGGTGCTTAAAAAACGTGATTTTCTTGCGCTTATGTCCGAACCTAAGATTGCCGGCGTGTCATCGCAACAGGCAGCGGCCATGGTTGCCGCCGGCGCTACATGGCTGGATGTTCGTTCACAGCAAGAATTTGACCATGAGCACTATCAAGAGGCATTTCACCTGCCTTTGCATTTGCTGGCGATCAAGGCTCGCCTGATGAGCGATGATGGCAAATATATGGCCTACTGCTCTACTGGACGTCGTGCTTGCGCGGCAGCCATGCTGTTGCGTCAACAGGGGTTTGATGTGACGCCTGTAGTCGGCCATGTGGCTCTCCACTAGTTAAACCATCGGGATGCCGGCTAGCACTGCCTATGATGCTAGCTACCCGACAATTTTGCGCCGAGTGCAGAGCGTATATTTTCAGCCCAATTCTGCTCTTTTTGACCCTCGATATTTCAGTCGCGGCCTATTAGCCTTATAATAATCGGCTACAGCACTGGGCATTTAGGCTGTGTAGATTATTATTTTGATCGAGTCGGCCCGTGGCTATCCTTTAGCGCATACAATAGCGGTCTCGTGGCATCTGGCCAAAATTTTAAATAATTGTCGATTGAATAACATGAATGCACAATTTAGAAATATTGGTGTCATAGGCCGAGTTGATACCGAGTCAGTTATCAGCTCCGTCCGCCAGTTGGTAGATCTACTAGAGCTGCGTAATCTAAAAGTGATTTTGGAAGAGCAAACCTCGCATGTGCTGGGACAACATACATTTCAAGTGGCTACCCGTAAGCTTATCGGCGAGGTCTGTGACTTGGTTATTGTTGTGGGTGGCGATGGTAGTTTATTAGGCGCTGCGAGAGATTTGGCACGTCATGATGTGCCAGTGCTAGGAATCAATCGAGGTCGGCTTGGGTTTTTAAGCGATATAGCGCCTGATGACGTGAACACCACGGTCGCAAGTATTCTTGATGGGAACTTTGATACCGAGCAACGGTTTTTATTAGATATGCAGCTCAAGCGCGACGGAGCAATTATTGAGCGCTCACTGGCTTTCAATGATGTGGTTTTGCACAGTGGCCAAGCTCCCAAAATGCTCAACTTTGAGCTGCATATCGAAGGTGATTTCGTTTATTCGCAGCGATCAGATGGGTTGATTATTTCAACACCCACAGGCTCAACGGCTTATTCGCTTTCAGGTGGGGGTCCCATCATGCACCCTAAGCTTAACGCGATAGTGCTGGTGCCGATGTTTCCGCATACCTTAAGCAGTCGCCCATTGGTGATAGACGGCAATAGTGAAATTAAAATTATTATCGCCGATAACAATCCAGAGTCACCGAGCATCAGTTGTGATGGCCAAGTTAACTTAACGGCTAAGCCCGGAGATATTATTTATATCCACAAGAGCGCAAAACGAATAAATCTGATTCATCCAAAAGATCATGTCTTTTACGAAACTTGCCGCAGTAAACTTGGGTGGGGAACTCAACTTATTGGTGATGAATAGAGGCCCTAATGGCCTGCGACGTCTTGGCTGTTAAGGAGCTACATTTTTTGCCCGCGCCTATTCGTCTCGGCCAACCCATATCAAGCGAGCGGTAGCAATTTTTTCAAAGGGTTTTTATTATTAAGGTGCCAATTTACGATTGTGATTAAAATTATAGAAGCACCTTTGGCGCAAAATCTGCAGCCGCTGTCAGTCTACTGGCGAGAACATGGCATTGACCATCGCATTGTCGAGCAGATGGGCCTACAGGTCATTTTGGTTAAGGATGACTCGCTTCGGCAAAAGCTCATTGAAGACTATCAAGCATTTATTGAAGGGCGATTAAGTATCAAGCTGCAGCGCCGTCAAATGCCTGATCGCCGCTTAGCGTTACTTCAATTTTTAAAGCATTTTCCCGTCACTCTTTCATTGTTTGTTTTGAGTATTGTAGGTTTTTTGTTGGTGTATTTTAATCAACAGGCCTGGCTCGATTTGCTGGCTATTCAAGGCATCGACAACCATTCATTGAGTCAGCGGTTGAATTTACCCGAGCGGATATCAACACAGGAGTATCTAGCTCACGGTCAGTACTGGCGTTTAATTACACCTATCTTCTTGCATTTTGGTTGGTTGCATATCACGTTTAATATGCTGTGGCTTTGGGAGTTGGGTCGTCGAATCGAACTGCAGGGTGGTTCTTTACACTTGCTCAGCGTGGTTTTCTTTATTGGTGTTGCGTCTAATCTTTATCAGGCGGCAAGTACTCCCTTGGCCACGTTTGGTGGGATGTCGGGCGTCATATACGGTCTGCTGGGGTATTGCGCGGTGTTTAGTCTGATCTCACCTCAACGCGCGCTCCATTTACCGAAAGAGATTTATATTTTCATGCTGGCAAGTCTACTGATCGGTTATCTGGGCATATTCGATTTTTTGGCTCAAATGGCAAATACCGCGCATTTATCGGGTTTGATTTTTGGTTGTGTGATTGGTGTGCCTAGCGCCATATTGTCACGCTGGGGCAGTCGGTAGCTGTATTTTATCGATCACTGCGTCATGAGAAAACACGGGAGATTAAAAAGTTGAGTGATACTGGTCAGAGTGAATTCTATCAGCAGGCTAAGCAATTACTGCCGCAGCAGTATAGCGATTTCAAACGTGCTGTTGAAACCGGCAAATGGCCTGATGGTGCCGTAGTATCGAGCAAACAGCGCGAATTGATGTTGCAAGCAATTATTGTTTATGAGCACGCTAACCCTGCAGAAAAATCTAAAACGGGCCAGATGGACGATAGCTGCGCGAGTAAGTCAGCTAAGGTAGTGGCCGAAGCCCCAGAGCCCATTAACCAAGCCGCTTTGAAGAATATAATAGTCAAAAACTAGCTAGGTCTGTGCTTTATCGGTGGTGTTTTTAAAGCCCATCAATTTCAAAAAAGGTAGGTTTTTCTTAGCGCCCGACAGCTAACATAGGAGTTTATTTTATGCCTGAATATAAAGGCGCTTTACGTAAAATGCATGTTGAGTTGCCTGAACAGCCTGATGCATCGGTACAGTATTCACTTGCGCTGGACAATGAATCGGTGCCTTTAAACGAAGCGTTAGGTCAGCCAATTTCGCTGAGTTATACGGGCCAAATTAATTGTGTCCACTGTAATCGAAAAACAAAAAAAAGCTTTAGTCAGGGTTATTGTTATCCTTGTTTCAGAAAACTAGCCCGCTGTGACCAGTGTATTGTTAGTCCAGAAAAGTGTCATTACCATTTGGGTACCTGTCGAGAGCCAGTTTGGGGCGAAGAATTTTGTATGCAAGATCACTATGTGTATCTTGCCAATTCATCCGGCCTGAAAGTGGGGATCACTCGCGGTACACAAATACCGACGCGCTGGATTGATCAAGGTGCGGTGCAGGCTATACCTATTTATCGGGTGCAGACTCGACGTCAAGCTGGGTTGGTAGAAATGGCGCTCAAGGCCCATGTTGCCGATAAAACGAATTGGCGCACCATGCTCAAAGGGAGTATTGATTTAGTTGATATGCAGCGTTGCGCAGTCGAGATGTGCGGTTTAGCGGAAGCTGATGTCGCGCTTATGCAGCAAGAATTTGGCTTGCAGGCAATTATGCGGTTATCTGATGCTAAAGATGTCAAAATCAATTATCCAGTGCAGCACTACCCAGAGAAAATAATCTCACATAATTTTGATAAAGAGCCACTTGTCACTGGTGTATTAAATGGTATTAAAGGCCAATATTTATTGTTAGACAGCGGTGTGATAAACCTGCGTAAGTTTGGTGGCTATCATATTACTGTGGTGGTGGGTTAGCCGGCGAGTCGGCATAATTTGATACACGTTGATTGTTATCAATGTGTGAGCGGAGCAAAAAATGTCTGAAGGACAGACTGCGAATGCAGCCTCAGCAAAGAGTCAACCGATGAGTGAACCGATTTTTTTAAAAGATTATCGTCCGTCAGTTTATTTGATCGAGCGTGTCGATCTTGTATTCGATTTGTTTGAAGATAAAACAGTAGTGACGAATACGATGTTGGTCTATCGTAACAAGGCTAAAGAGGTGCCGAGTTTTCAAGCAGTCGGCGATTTACACCTTGATGGTGAGCATTTGCATTTAATATCAGTGTCGGTTGATGGGCAGCCGCTCACCCAAGATGCCTACCTAATTCACGATTCAGGCTTAACGCTGTTTAATTTGCCCGAGCGATGTGAGATCTGTCTTGTCACTCATATTGATCCGGCTAGCAATCTTGCGCTTGAAGGGTTGTATTTGTCCGACGGGATGTATTGCACCCAATGTGAGGCAGAGGGCTTTAGGCGTATTAGTTATTATCTTGACCGACCCGATGTGATGGCAGTGTTCACCACCAAAATCATTGCGTCTGAAAAGCTCTACCCAGTGCTTTTGGCAAACGGTAATAAAATTGCACAAGGATCGCTGCCCGATGGTCGTCACTGGGTCGAGTGGCACGACCCTTTTAAAAAGCCATGTTATTTGTTTGCGATGGTGGCGGGAAATCTACAGGTGGTAGAAGACTCGTTCACCACGATGTCTGGTCGTCATATTGATTTGCAAATCTTCGTTGAGCAAAAAGACGTAGAGAAATGCGGCCATGCCATGCTTTCTTTGCAGCGTGCTATGCGCTGGGATGAACAAGTCTATGGTCGAGAGTATGATCTCGATCTGTATATGATTGTGGCAGTAGACTTTTTCAATATGGGTGCCATGGAGAATAAGGGCCTTAACATATTTAATACTTCTTGTGTGTTGGCACACCCGAGTACGCAAACCGATATGGCGTTCCAGCGGGTTGAGGGCGTTGTTGCACACGAATATTTTCATAATTGGTCGGGTAATCGCGTTACCTGTCGAGACTGGTTTCAGCTGAGTTTAAAAGAAGGCTTTACAGTATTTCGTGATGCCTGCTTTTCTGCCGATATGAATTCGGCAACGGTAAAGCGTATAGAAGATGTGAGCCTGCTGCGTTCAGCACAGTTTGCAGAAGATGCAGGCCCGCTAGCGCACCCCGTTAGACCCGAATCATTTATAGAAATATCTAACTTTTATACGCTCACCATCTATGAAAAGGGAGCCGAGCTTGTTCGCATGTTGCATGAATTGCTTGGTGCAGAGCTGTTTCGCAAGGGTACGGATTTATATTTTGATCGACACGATGGGCAGGCTGTAACCTGCGAAGACTTTGTTGTAGCGTTAGAAGATGCCAGCGGCTACAGCCTCGCTCAATTTCGGCGTTGGTATTCTCAAGCTGGTACGCCGACATTGCAAGTCAGTGAAAATTGGAATCCTCAGAAAAAAAGTTATACGCTCACAATTACTCAGTCGTGTGCCCCTTCGCCAGATCAAGACCATAAAGAACCCTTTTATCTACCCATTAAGATGGCTCTGCTCGGGCCACAAGGCCTACTTGCATCCAGTGAGCAGGTGTTGGTGCTTGCGCAGCAGAGCCAGTCCTGGACGTTTGATGCGTTGGATGAGCGTCCAGTGGTTTCATTGTTACGCGGCTTTTCTGCTCCAGTTAAGCTCATGCTCGATTATAGCTACAGTGACTTGTTGCATTTAATCAATTATGAAACGGATGGTTTTGCGCGTTGGGATGCTGCCAAGCGTTACATGATGAAACTCATAGAGGAGCATGTTGCCGGCAGTAGCTCGTTGAACTCGGAGCTCGGTGCACAACGAACCCGGGCACTAGCTACAGTGCTTGAGGCTCTTTTGTTAAAAGGTTTTGAGGCTAGCAACACAAGTTGGGATGTCCAGCATGATGCCGCTATGCTGGCCAGTCTTCTTGAGTTGCCTGAGTTTTCCTACATTATTGAGCAATTTGATGAAATAAAAATCGCTGAGATTGACGATGCGGTCAGTATTTTACGAGCAGCAATGGCTGAGCACCTTCATGCTGTGTTGACAGTCTTATATCGCAACCTTAATGGGCAGTTGAGCCGGCTGGGCCAGTATCAGCCCATTGCCGAGCATATCGCGTTGCGCAAACTTAAAAATACCTGCCTGCATTATTTGATGGTGGCACCCACCGACGAGACATTAGGCCAAGTTGTGGCTCAGTTTAACAATGCTGACAATATGACCGAGCAAGCCGCAGCATTGAGCGCACTGACTAATTGCGATGCGCCTGCGGCACAGGCAGTTGCTGAGCAGGCTTTACAATCTTTTTATCAGCAGTGGCAGTCCGAGAGCTTAGTGGTCAATCAGTGGCTGAGCGTGCAAGTGGGTGGAGATAAGCCTGGAGCGCTGCAGCGTTTGCATCAGTTGCTCGAGCATCCCGCCTACGACAACACCAATCCGAACAAGGTCAGGGCGTTACTCGGTGCATTTTGTATGCGTAATTTACCGCAGTTTCATGCGGCAGACGGCAAAGCCTATGCGTTGTTAGCGGCCGAAATTATTAGGCTCGACGGGCTGAATCCGCAGTTGGCGGCGCGCCTTTTGGCGCCAATGACTCGCTGGAGCCGCTTTTGCGAGCCTCAGCGAGGACTTATGAGGGCAAGTTTGGAACAAATTGCGGCAACTGACAATTTGTCTGCGGACGTTTTTGAGGTAGTATCGAAAACATTAGTCAGCTAATGAGTAATCCGCTTGGTCGACACATAATTAACAATGACTCAGCTATTTTATGCTGTAGGGAGAAGCAAAGTGAATGTAACAGGTTTTCGATTGATGAAAGTCATTTTTGGTGGCGGTAAGTTGCTCGATGAAAAGCAGCTGGAACTCTATAGTGAAACATTGTTTATGGTGCTTTCAGGCGCTGCGCGGGCCGATTTAAATATTGAAAAAGTTGAAGTGACCCGCATCCGCGATATTTTAAAAAATAAACTTGATCGCGATTTTACCGAAGAAGAAATACAGCTCGCGAGTGAAGTAGATCTATTCGAAACTGCGCCTATTCAAAAATATGTTGCTAAAGCCAGTCATATATTGAGTGTCGAACAACGCCAAAATGTTCTGCAAGCGAC
>CAJQKT010000072.1 GCA_905478995.1 uncultured Pseudomonadales bacterium
AGCTTGTGTATCGCGCCTCAGGCAATGAGTGCGGCTAGCGAATCGATTGCTCAAAGCTTATTTTTCAACCTCAATGGGGTTGTTCATCACGCCGAGTTGAAAAGTAATAGTCGCTTGCTAGAAAAGTTAGTGCAGCCAGTGGATGCGGGCAGTGTTTTATTTTATAAGGGCCGTTTTCCTGGTTACCCCAACAGCCAAATACGCTTGACTAAAGTTAACGATAAGTGGGAAGGGGTTGCAGTATTTCAAGACATTATTTACCGGGTAACAGGTCAGTCTGCTGCATTTGAAAACCAACCCAATCAGTTGTCTACCGTAGTGCTCAGTACTGAGCGAGCAGAGGAGGAGAGTCATCTTTGTGGCACGTCAGATTCTAATAGTTCTTCAGCCACAATGCCGCCACTATTGTCAAATGAAATAGCAACTACTGGCGAGCGAGTCGGCAGTGTCATCTCGCTACCTGCCACCATTAATAACTTATGCGTCAACCCGATCGATGGTATCTGCTTACTACCTGAAATCGAGTTTGCCTACGATCTAAGTTATCAAAGTCTTGCATTGGAGGGGGGGACCCCGATGCAACGAGCACTCAGTGAAATCAACGAGCTGGAAATGTTTTTAGAGCGTAGCTTCAATTATGGTTTAAGCCGGATATCACTCACCATGTTGAGCAGCGAGCAAGATGCGCTAGTTGGTTTGGTTGATGGCGCTAATGAATTATTGGAACGTCTAAAGACGCTACGCAATAGTGGAGAATTAAGTTTTTTACGAAATCCTGCCTCTATTTTCCATTTTGTAACAGGGCGTAATTTTTCTCCCACGCCCGATGGCGATTATATTGTTGGCTTGGCCTATGTTGGGACAGTTTGCAGCGAAAATGGCCAGAATAGTGGGCTGACTGACGCCGGCGGTACCGGGGCTGTTAGTTTAGTTATGGCTCATGAAATAGGGCATAATCTTGGAGCAAAACATGATGATCCGGCAACTAACGGTTGTGAGGATTACCGGTATGTTATGCAAAGTAGTGTCGGTGGTAACAGTGGTAGTGTCACTCAATATTCGGCTTGTTCGGTAAGCGATATTGAGGCGGAAGTGGCTGCTAATTTATCGAATCGTTGTTTTGATTTTCCGGTGGATGTAAAAATTTCTGAGGCTGTGGGTAACCCCGAGCAGCCGCCTATTGCCACGCCTTTTAATACTACAGTGAATGTTGTTCGTGACGACGGCTATTTGCCTGTCGATTATTTGCGTGTTGAGGGAGAGGTTCCCGATCCTGCGCAAGGTTATTTCTCGTCAGCGAGCGTAGAAAATGGAAATTGCTGGGTAAATGATGAGGTTTTTAGCTGCGAAATCGCCAACCCAAATATAAGTACTGCTATTCAAATCGGTACTACTGTGTATGAGAACAGCAGCGAGTTCACTATGACCATTGCTGCAAACAGTGAGACTGATGGTGCGATAGAAATGCTTCCTGCAAACAACAGCCTCAGCATTAGGTACGCATCGTTTTCAGCTGCACTCGCTAACCCAGGAGGGGGTGATCCGATGCCTAATCCAGGTGGCGGTGATCCGCAGCCCATCAAGTCCTCTTCGGGCGGCGGTGGTGGCGCAGGAATCTTTGGGCTGGGGTCATTGATAACGTTTTTGATATGGCGCAATTTGCGGATTTTTATACGCCGCTCGTCCGTGGTGTCTAGCTAGCTGGTTCTTCAGCTTTTATAAAACCACTCATAAATAATCCCATCTCAAAAAGCAGCCAGGTTGGAATGGCCAAAAGCGATTGAGAGATCATATCCGGCGGCGTTAGTAGCATGCCAAATATAAAACACATTACTACAATATAAGGCCGTTTTTGCGCGAGAGACTCGCGAGTGGTCATGCCCGCCTTAATCACTAGAACGGTTGCAACAGGGATTTCAAACGCAATGCCAAAGGCAAAAAATAATTTTAATATAAAGCTTAAATAACTATTGATGTCAGGTGTTACGGCAATACCCTCGGGGGCTATGCTTGTAAAAAATCCAAATACCAAAGGAAAAACCACATAGTAGGCAAACGCAATGCCTAAATAAAACAGTGCGATGCTTGTAGCAAATAATGGCACAGCTAGGCGTTTTTCATTGTGGTATAAGGCCGGTGCTATAAACGACCACAGTTGATACAAAATATAAGGAGCTGCAGCAAAAGCCGATAAAATAAGCGTCAGTTTAAATGGCGCAAAAAATGGCGAAGTAACCTCGGTGGCAATCATTGTGGAGCCTTCGGGTAATAGGCTTTGGATGGGGAGAGCGAAAAAAGTGTAGAGATCATTGGCGAAAAAAACCATGACCATGAAAATTAGAAGTACGACCAACAGGCTTTTTAAAAGCCGGCTACGCAATTCTAGTAGATGCTCAACGAGTGTTTGTTCGTTGTCGGCGGGATTGTTTTCAGTCACTTTCTTTGGCTACCATAAATCTATTTTGTGATGGCGCTACCTATTGTTGCGGTTGGAGCGCTGCATTAATGGCATGGGCGCATTGCTTAATAGAAAGCCTAGCTGCTTTTGTTTAGAGTTTCAGGCGCATCTTTTGGCGCTGTTTCCGATGGCTGTTCATTGTGTTTTTCTTTATCGAGGGTGGCCGACATATCTTGATCAAATTGGCTGAGCATGTCGCGTGTTTCATCTAGCTCATGCATGACGTTATCGTTATGAATTTGCGCTCGAATATCATCGGCGCCAATTTCTCGCTCTACCGCTGATTTCATTTCATTAAAGCTGCGGCGAAAACGGTTGAGCCAAAGAGCTAGCGTTCGTATTGCTGTGGGTAGGCGTTCGGGGCCCAGCACGACCAGAGCGATTACGCTGAGTAAGAAGATTTCCTGCATGCCTATGTTCATGGCAGTATCGTTAACAATAGTTGGCTGTTAATGATCGTTCTTTTCTTTTTCTGCGCTCTTAGTTGCCGTTGGCGTTTCATCTGATTCGCTCTCGATTTCTTTTTTTTGCATATTGTCTGCGTTTTCTGGCGAGTCTTCGTCCATGGACTTTTTAAAGCCTTTAATGGCTCCGCCTAAATCGGAGCCGATGTTTTTCAATCGCTTAGTGCCGAAAATCATCACCACAATTAAGAGGATGATGAGTAGTTGCCACATGCTTATTCCGCCAAGCCCCATAATTTTTCTCCCAGAAATCGGTTGGTTTTAGTTCATCGGTCTGTAAATGCGCTCGATAATTGCAGCGATTTCATTTGCGCGCGGCTTTCTCATCGAGCCCAGAAGTGCCGAAGCGCCGTTCAAGCTCGTCAAAAATATCTTGGTGGTCGATATCAAGTTTACCTAACATGACCATCAAATGAAAAATTAAGTCGGCTAGTTCGCTGACTACAGCCTGCTTATTTTCGTCGCTTTCATGCGCCTCGTAATCACGCGCGGCAAGAATCGTCTCAATATTTTCTTCGCCTACTTTTTCTAAGATTTTGTTAAGCCCACTGGCGTAAAGCTTAGCCGCATAAGAGCTATCAGGGTCAGCCTGCTTCCGCTCTGCTAATAGATTGGATAGATTGTCGAGAATATCGGTCATTGTTAGATTCTATTGCTAAGGCATTTGGACAGTGAATGAAACAAGCGAAGAACTTAGGTGCGTGTTGACTTTGACCTATAGATTATCATTTCTTAGCATATATATCATTGGGGTCTAATAATGGAGCATCGGTAATCTGCCAATGACATGTTCCGCCTTCTGTATGTTGAGTGTAGCGTCGAAACATACAGTTCGCGCGCCCCGTATGGCATGCAATGCCGCCAACTTGCTCTACTTTTAATAAAACCGTGTCGCCGTCACAGTCGAGGCGAATTTCATGTACTTTTTGGATATGCCCAGACGATTCACCCTTATGCCATAGGCGCTGTCTAGAGCGAGACCAGTACACGGCCTCATTGGCCTCGATAGTCGCTTGCAGTGC
>CAJQKT010000073.1 GCA_905478995.1 uncultured Pseudomonadales bacterium
AATTAATAGGTAACTAGCATTTTTTATGCGAAATTTTCAAAATTTTTCTAATGACACCCCAAGTATTAGCTTGCATAGCCGTCTGCTTTATAGCTCGGGCATTATCAGTCACGGGCTCAAAGAGGCGGCAATGGGTGTCTTTGTCCTGTTTTACTACAAGCAGGTGCTGGGCCTGTCGGGGACGCTGACCGGCCTTGCTATCGCAATTTCAATTATCTGGGACGGTATCAGCGACCCAATGGTTGGCGCCTGGTCAGACCGTTTGCGCTCGCGCATTGGCCGCCGACACCCGCTAATGATTGCCGCCGTTATTCCAATGGCTGCGGGTTTTATCATGCTGTACGGGCCACCCGACAACGTGCTGAGCGACCAAATGCAGCTGTTCACTTGGCTGCTGATCAGCATCCTTCTGGTACGCACAGCCCTAACCTTTTTTATGGTGCCGTACCTAGCCCTGGGTGCTGAGATAACCAATGACTATCACGAACGCTCGCAGCTCGCTGGCATGCGTACTAATATGGCCTGGTTTATCTGTACTCTTATCTCAGCCACCGCCTTGATTTTTTTATTCAATGAAGAAAATGGCCTAGACGGCCGCTTCGTCATCGACAATTACCGTTTTTTCGGCTGGGTCAACGGCTTCCTCGTCATGCTGTTCAGTGTCATCTGCATTGCCGGCACCTGGCAATACATTCCGAAACTCGCCGGCGGCGCGGCGCATGTCGGCCGCAATATGCTGCGCGATGTATTAAGCACATTTCGCAACAAGAACTTTAGAAATATTGTGATTTTGGATATGGGCTTGGGCGGTATCAGCAGTATTACCGCCACATTACTAATGCTGACTTATACCTATTTCTGGCAACTGGATGCGACCCAAAGCTCCTTACTGTTTGCCGGTCCCATTATTCTCGCGGTACTGTTGTCGGCCGTATTTTCCGGATCGCTGAATCGACTGTTTGAAAAACAACATATACTGCGCCTGACCTGCGCCCTGACCACCATCAACCTGCTCTGGCTGACACCGTTGAAATTGCTCGACCTACTGCCAGATAACAGCACGGTGGTATTTGCCTTGATCTACGCCAACTGGACAGTACATATTACCATGACTATTCTGCGCGTGATCACCGTTCACTCGCTGCTGGCAGATATCGTAGATGAGCAGGAGTTGGCCGCTGGCAAGCGCCAGGAGGGCGTTATTTTTGCTGCGGCGTTCTTTTCCGCCAAATTCATTAGCGGCTTTGGCTACCTGATAGCCGGCCCGTTTCTGGACCTGATAGGCCTGCAGGCTGGAGCGCAACCAGGCGAAGTATCCAGCACTGTAATGTGGGGGCTGGGCTTGATGATGGGCCCGGGGCTGGCGATTATCATGCTGCTACCGATGTGGATGTCATTCAAAGTGAATATGAGTCACGCCCGTCAGTTGGAAGTTCGCCAGGCCCTGTCACAGCGACAACAGACAACCGAAAGTGTCGACAGCGCCTCCGTCAGCACATAAGATCGCACTGAGAGCTGAGTTTAATTAGCAAAGATGCCACTGAAAAACCACCCGGCAGAAGTGTTTAGGCGCCCTAGTGCGGGATTGGAAGTGCGGGATTAGCTCTATGATGGGGGCGATACGCGCATGATGTCCGGTGGAAATTGGTCGCGTTTGTAGGTGCGCATTGCCTGACATTACCCATTATGGCGACTTAACTTGGCAACACCGGCGAGCTTTTCACTTAGCCCTCATTGCAACGCCACAGACTAATGGATAATTACTAACTTGATAGCGCCATAAACTACAGGCTGTTGAGTCCATTTATTTCTTCACTCAGCCTAGCGTGAAGTTCGGGGCTGGCATCGGACGCGTACACCATAAGTATGCCCTCTAGCACCTGATGGCGGAATTGAGTCAAGTCAATGTAGCCTCTAACCCAGTCAAGCCGCCCAAGCCGGTTGCTACTGTGAACTCTTTTCATAATTGTGCTGGATTCGATGTTCCCTAAAAACAATCCACTCTCGTACCACTCCTTTCTCGGTGCTGCCAGTTGCTCTGCTCGCTGGAAAAGTCCATCCGGGATTCTAGGATCAAATAATCTTACTTGCTCTGCCGACATAAGTGCGGCGCGATAAAAATTCGTATCTTGCTCGTATGCAGCAACCATGCTATCGATGAAGAACTTTGCATTTTCAATAGGGTCGATAGGCGGGTTGTGCAGGAAAATACTCTGCATTTCTTCAATTAAATTCGAAACCAACTCTTTAATGATGTCACTTTTTTTCCCGAATAGGTTGTGAATCGTTGGCGTAGTAACCCCAGCCTCATCGGCAAGTTCACTTATAGTAAAGTCTTCTAAACCTTTTGTAGCAATTAGACGCTTTGCTATATTAAATATATTTTCCCGACGCAATTTTTTATTTGCCTGACGGGCGGCGTTTCCTAATGCTTTTACTGGTTTATCCATACTTTATACATTAGCACATGATAGATGACCAAACTAACACTTTTTCCTATGAGTAAAAGCACTTTGAATCAAGCTAGGTTGCATCCATTTTTTTCCTATACGGCTATAAATAAAACCGTTTAAAAACAAAGATTTAATCAATATGTAGCAGTGGGATAGACCGATAAACTATGTAGCTAAGCTGTACTCTGACATACTATAGTAGCCGCCGCAGATACCTTAAAATCTAACAATTACCTCTCTGACCAATAGAGGTGGCGATCGCGATGCCGGCTCCAGCCAAAAAATAGGCCACAAAGGGCCTGTGTCAGTGCTCGTGCAAGCATCAGTAAGTATTCGACGATATCAAACTACTGGCTATCTACCACGACTTTAAGTCTGATGAAGACAACTTTAATGGCGATGACGATCTGGGAAGTGAAGTAGGCTTTCTCGCCCTGAGGAATTTTGGTGATTACAAAGTGAGTGTTAAATATGCCAATTATGATGCTGGCGATGATTCGTTTAACAAGAGTGACACAGAGAAGCTTTGATTGACGGTTAGTGGGGCTTTTTGAGTAGTTATCTCCAGCCTAGAAAGTACCAGTTTGTCATCCCGAGCGCAGTCGAGGGATCTCTTGGGTGGG
>CAJQKT010000074.1 GCA_905478995.1 uncultured Pseudomonadales bacterium
AGCATCCAACTGAACATCATTCCAAACGGCCTGCATCAGCGGCTCACTAAGCCTTTGTTGCAGAGCACACAGCCCGATTTCAAATTCAGCATAAGCACTAAACGAATCGGTAAAGCTGCTGGGAATGATTTGTATGCTATCAAAAACGGGACTGCTTGTAAGAACCAACTCCGGCACTAAACCCACACCACAGCCCAATGCCACCATACTCACGATGGCTTCGTGTCCAGAAACCTGAGCATAAATTGACGGTTTAATTTTCTGCTGGCGAAACCAGCGATCCAAACGCTGCCTACTTTCACCTCGATCAGCCACTATCCAGGGTAACGCCGCCCAATCAAAGGCGCTTTCCTGCCAATGCGATAGCGTCTCGCTAACCGCGCAGGGGCGGCGTGGCGCGATGAAAAGCAATCGGGAAGTCGTGAGTGAGCGAAATGCAATCTGTCGATCGAGCAAGTCTGGCTTGACCGCAATGGCAAAATCATCACCGCCCTCTTTCACACGATTTATCGACAGTGCTTGGTCACCCGTATGTAACTTAATCTCTATGCTCGGCTGTCGTTCACGCAAATCCGACAAAATCCCACTCAGCAGGCTGTGACTGGCGGTAACTGAACAATATAAGCTGACTAAACCTTGTAGCTTGTCACTGCCAATACCCATGTCATCTTGGAAAGCCTGCCATGCACTAAGGCTCTGGCGTGCATATTGTCGATAGCGCTCGCCGGCCTTAGTTAAACTGACACTCCGATTATTGCGCTGCAAAAGTGACACGCCTGCTTGTAGCTCGAGGCGCTGGACCACCCGCGAAAGCGTCGATGGGCTCATGTAGTGCTTTTCGGCAGTGCGGCCAAAATGCAAGCTATTTGCCAAATCAATAAAAACACTTAGGTCTCTGATATTCATATGAAATTTTGTTTCTTTTCACGTGCTTTCTAGGGTGGAAGAAGCAGCTAAACCAACGGGGATATAAGGACTGGCGCCCAGACGACAACTCAATTATTTCATTTAATGAAACGCATTATTTCATATATATCATTTTACGCAACATAAAGTAGCGCGTACACTCGCAGACTTTATCACCTTGAACCCACAGGAATCACCATGGCCAACTACTTCAATACTCTCCCTCTTCGCCTGCAACTCAAACAGCTGGGTAAATGTCGCTTCATGGGTCGCGATGAATTTGCACACGGCTGTGAGCTCCTCAAGGGTAAGAAAGTCGTTATTGTAGGCTGTGGCGCGCAAGGCTTAAACCAAGGTTTAAATATGCGCGACAGTGGCTTAAACATCGCTTACGCATTACGTGATTCGGCTATCGCCGAACAACGCGCCTCTTGGAAAAATGCCACTGATAACGGCTTCACTGTGGGCAGCTATGCCGAGTTGATTCCAGAAGCCGACTTGGTGTGTAACCTAACCCCTGATAAGCAGCACACCGATGTGGTGGGAAGCATCATGCCATTAATGAAAAAAGGCGCCACGCTTTCGTACTCACACGGTTTTAATATTGTTGAAGAAGGCATGCAGGTTCGTGATGATTTAACGGTTGTGATGGTTGCCCCCAAATGCCCTGGAACCGAAGTGCGTGAAGAATACAAACGTGGGTTTGGCGTGCCTACATTGATTGCGGTACATACTGAAAATGACCCACAAGGTAACGGCCTTGATATTGCAAAGGCTTATGCCTCAGCGACTGGCGGTGATCGAGCTGGCTGCCTTGAATCATCATTTATTGCTGAAGTGAAATCGGATTTGATGGGCGAGCAAACGATTCTTTGCGGCATGCTACAAACCGGTTCAATTTTGTGCTTTGATAAAATGATCGAAAAAGGATTGGATGCCGGCTATGCGTCAAAATTAATTCAGTACGGCTGGGAAGTAGTGACCGAAGGGCTCAAGTTGGGCGGCATTACTAACATGATGGATCGCCTGTCTAATCCGGCAAAAATCGAGGCCTTTGAATTAGCGCAAGAACTTAAAGACATTATGCGTTCACTGTATGAAAAGCATCAAGACGACATCATGACCGGTCACTTTTCTAAAACCATGATGGAAGACTGGAATAATGACGATGCTAACTTGCTCAAATGGCGCGCGGCCACTGGCGAAACTGCTTTCGAGACATCAGCCAACGGCTCAATGGAGATTAGCGAGCAAGAATTTTACGATCATGGCATCTTGATGGTCGCGATGGTCAAAGCTGGAGTGGAACTGGCTTTCGAAACCATGGTGGCCGCAGGTATCATTGACGAATCAGCTTACTATGAGTCGCTGCATGAAACGCCACTCATCGCCAATACCATTGCACGCAAAAAGCTTTACGAGATGAACTGTGTTATTTCGGACACTGCCGAATATGGCTGCTACTTATTCGATCACGCCTGCAAGCCGTTATTGGCCGAATTTATGAAAAACATCGACACGGATGTAATTGGCAAAGGGCTTAACATTACTGACTATGGCGTAGATAACCAGCAACTCGTGGCGGTCAATGAACAGATTCGCAACCATCCGGTAGAAGTTGTCGGGCATCGTTTGCGTTCGTACATGACGGATATGAAAAAAATCGTCTGATTGACCCTCTAAATTGTTCAGACATAAAAAAACCGGCTAATGCCGGTTTTTTTATGTCCATTAGTATTCTACAAAGACAAGATTTTTTCGCCGCGCGCAATACCAGAAACACCACTGCGAACCACTTCTAAAATATTCGCATCTTTAACTGCTTCAATAAAGGCATCAAGCTTTTGCTGAGTACCTATTAATTGAATAGTGTAAAGCGTACTGTTCACATCAACAATCTGCCCACGAAAAATATCCGTCGTACGCTTAATCTCTTCACGCATAGCGCCCGTGGCACGCACTTTGATCAACATAGACTCGCGCTCAATATGCGAACCCTCGGTCAAATCCACCAACTTAATCACGTCGATGAGCTTATTAAGCTGCTTAGTGATTTGCTCGATTTTACGCTCATCACCAATGGTCGTAAGGGTTAAACGCGACAACGACTTATCATTGGTCGGCGCTACGTTCAACGTTTCGATATTATAGCCACGCTGTGAAAAAAGACCTACTACACGAGACAAAGCGCCCGCTTCGTTTTCCATTAAAAGCGATAAAATTCTACGACTACTTTCCATTTTCAGTGCGCTCCCCTTTGCTCAACCACATATCATTCATCGCACCGTTGGGGGCAATGTGCATTGGGTAAACGTGTTCGTGTGGATCAACATAAACATCCATAAATACCAGCTGAGTTTTACTTTGCTCTAGGGCTTCTTGCATTTTCTCTCGAAGCGTAGACTTGTCGGTAACTTTCATGCCGACATGACCATAAGCTTCGGCCAGCTTAATAAAATCGGGCAACGAATCTTGATAGGTCGATTGCGCATAACGGCCTTCGTACTGCATGTCTTGCCACTGCTTAACCATTCCCAAATAACCATTATTCAAATTGAGAATGAGCACTGGAATTTTATATTGCGTACAGGTAGATAGCTCCTGTATGCACATTTGAATACTGCCTTCGCCCGTCACACAAACCACCGTACTATCAGGATGCGCTAATTTCACACCCATCGCAGAGGGCAAACCAAAGCCCATAGTGCCAAGCCCGCCTGAATTAATCCACTGATGGGGCTCATCAAATACATAGTACTGAGCGGCAAACATTTGATGCTGACCCACATCGGAGGTCACAAACGCCTTACCCTGGGTCAGCTCATGCAACAACTGAATAACCTCTTGGGGCTTAATTGCATCGGTGGTGTCATCAAAGCGGTTGCTCGTATAGATACCTTGCTCTGCACGCCACGCGTCAATTTGTTTCCACCATAATGCGAGTGCTGCTTGATCCACCTTATTGGCAATTCCATCGCGCGCCTCAATAGCCTGAATCTGCTCCAACATCTCTTCGAGCGTCTCGCGCGCTGGGCCTACAATTGGCAAGTGCGAAGGCACTGTTTTTGAAATACTGGTTGGATCAACGTCGATATGAATAATCGTCGCATCAGGGCAAAACTTGGCCACAGTGTTAGTAACCCTATCGTCAAAACGTGCACCTACTGCCAAGATCAGATCACTGCCATGCATCGTGTTATTGGCTTCATAGGTGCCGTGCATACCCAACATGCCTAAAAACTGCCGATCGCTGCCTGGGTAAGCACCCAGGCCCATCAAAGTACTGGTGACGGGGAAATTCAAATGTTTAGCCAGCGCACGCAAAGCTTCGCTGGCCCTGCCTTGAATAACGCCACCACCGCTATAAATAATGGG
Organism: uncultured Pseudomonadales bacterium; assembly: GCA_905478995.1. Classification (GTDB taxonomy): domain Bacteria; phylum Pseudomonadota; class Gammaproteobacteria; order Pseudomonadales; family UBA7434; genus UBA7434. The sequence continues at coordinate 4,282 of CAJQKT010000074.1, forward strand.
CCGCTTGGCGCGCAACAATTCTTCCACAGCACGCTTAATCTGGCCGCTATGCCCTTTAATGCTCGGCGTATAAGAGCGCATCTTGACTGTTTTAGGGTAATGGAAGGGCCGCTTTTCCCAAGGTGCTGAAAGATCTTTAGGAATATCGACCACGACCGGCCCAGGCCGGCCACTGTTAGCCAGATAAAAGGCCTTTTTTAAGATCCCCGGAATATCCTCAACGCGCTGCACCAAATAACTGTGCTTCACCACTGGGCGCGAAATGCCAATCATGTCGGTTTCTTGAAAAGCATCCTCGCCAATGAGGTGGCTTTGCACCTGCCCCGATATTACCACCATGGGTATTGAATCCATATAAGCCGTGGCAATGCCCGTTATAGCATTCGTCGCACCTGGTCCTGACGTCACTAACGCCACACCCGTTTTGCCAGTAGAGCGGCTATAGCCGTCTGCAGCGTGCGTGGCAGCCTGCTCATGTCGGACCAGAATATGCGGTATCTTGCTGTGCTTATGCAGCGCGTCATAGATGTGCAGCACCGCACCGCCGGGATAACCAAAAATAAATTCGACACCCTCTTCCTCTAAGGCGCGCACTAACATTTCGCCACCTGAGAGCATTTCGGCTTCAGGGGTCACCTCAGCAAGACCCTTGCTTGGGGCAGCCTGGTCTGGTTTTTCGCTATCTTTGTCTAGCATGACTACTTTCTCTGCTTTTTTACGGTTTCAAGGGCGAACTGAGCGCACTAACTATTAACCGTGGTTTCATGAATCGTTCATTTTTTCGGTGTTCTGCACCGCCGTTACGCTCATTGAGTAGGTCATTATTGCTGCCCACCTCACGTATCGACTCAATAAAAAAACACAAGCCGTCAATTCTTCGTTTTCAGCTCGCCGGTGTCAATAGTATGACTGCCAATGTGACATAATCTTTTAACTTTAGGCGCAAATATCGCTTAATATGGTCTTCAATGACTAAAAATCTCCTGGGCGGGTCGTGTAACCTACCCCTCTGGAGATAACAGCTATCGCCAACACTAGAGAATGTGCAAATATGCTGAAAATGTTGATTTCTACGTCAAGCACTATCAAAGTCACCTCAATAGCCCGTTACCTCGCGCGTAGCACCTTACTATTACTGCTGCTCGTCAGCACTACGGGCCAGGCCGAAACGTATTACAAATGGCAAAATGAACGCGGTACTTGGGAGTATGGGACCCATCCACCTGCCAACACACAAGCCATTGAAATTAAAACCAGCGCCAATAAAGCACGCCCGAAAAGCTTAAGCGCCGCGCCGTCCAGCGATCAAGTACCGCTCCCTACACCAGGCTTGCTGGAAGCAGAATTTGAGCAAAAACAAAAACTGTCGAAGCAGAAAAGTGACGGCTACTGCACAACGGCAAAGGCCAACTTGGAGTCGCTCAACAGTAAAGCGCTCATCCGCCGTCGCGATGCCAACAATGAGGTGACCATTCTATCGGAAGAAGAGCGCCAAGCTGAGATAAACAGGGCGGAAGTTGCTATCAAACGGTATTGCCGCTAATTAACGAACGGTCCTCTGTTCATCGGCGCTCATCAACCTCTTTCTAGCAAGGCATCCTCTAGCAAGGCGTCTTCTAGAATGGCATCGTGCTCATAAACGCACTGCGCCAAAAAAAGACTATACGGTTGATACGGAGCTAGCTGACTGTTAGCTCAGCGGCCCACGGTAAGTTCGCGCAAACGTTGGATAGCCTCGTCCCGCTGTTCAAGCTCACCTTCTAATTTGCGGTTTTCCACGACCACCCTATCCTTATCAGCATCGGCCTCTATCATGATCTTGGCTGCAAACCACAGTAAACGAGCCTCTGCAGCGGTTTCACTATTGATCGCGTCTCCGGCTCGCTGATCGAGAACATAGGCCACTGTTTGCGCCGCGTCACGACTGTAATCGGGATTGTCACGATCCAACCGCAAAGCCACCATACCCCACAGTGCGTAGGCATCGGTCAACAAGCTAGCATGCTCAGCAAGCACCGCTTCATAGGCATCAAAGGCTGCTTGATAACGACCTTCACCATGCCATTCATTGCCTAAAGAAAGCTTGCGCACAGCTGCTTCCGAAGCCAAATCAATTTCGGGTTCACACGCAAGAGCTGCTTGTTGCAACGTAGTAACAAGCGGAGCCTGAACCTCGCATTGCTGCTGGGTTGCTGGGCTGGTTGACGCGCAGGCTCCTGCTTGCAGCAGTGCAATGCATAATAAAAGGCGCAACAACTGATTGGGGCGCCCTAGTCGCATAGCGTTGCTTTGTATCAATGGTGGCTGGTGGCGTACTTTTTTTGACGCTAAAGGCAGACGCCGAACGTGCTCCCAGACCTGCTCAATACAGTCGATAACAATTAGGGTATGGGCCACAATCTTGATGGTTTTGAACTTCCTATTAAAATGATTCACGCGTTAGTATCGACTCGCCTGCGTATCGGACTTGCTGCTTACCTTTGCACGCAATTCGCGTGACAGTGACAGCATCGACCCAATGATACAATCTTTTTTTTCACCTGCCAATGTACGCGGCAAAAGATCAAGCACTTTACAAATTTTTAAATGGCAGCCGGCGCAAATCATCCGCCTCATAAATCGAGCAAGCTCGCCGCCACTAAACTGCTACTTAATTACTTCGAATAGGCCGCATCGCTGGAAATAAAAGCACATCGCGAATAGAAGGAGAATCGGTCAGCAGCATCACTAAACGATCGATACCAATGCCCTCTCCTGCGGTTGGTGGCATACCGTATTCCAGAGCTTCAATATAATCCGCATCAAAATGCATCGCTTCAAGATCCCCAGCATCTTTATCGGCGACCTGCTGCTTAAAGCGCTCTGCCTGGTCCTCTGCATCATTTAATTCTGAAAAACCGTTAGCAATTTCACGACCTGCAACAAAAAACTCAAAGCGATCAGTTACAAACGGATTACTGTCACTGCGCCGCGCTAATGGCGAAACCTCGGTAGGATACTCGGTGATAAATGTCGGCGCAAAAAGGCGATCTTCAACCGTCTTTTCAAAGATCTCGATTTGAATCTTACCCAAGCCATAGCTATCTTTTATCGGGATCGCTAAACGCTGCGCCACTCCAGCTGCTGCTTCACGCGTTTCTAGATCCGCCGCAGTCAAGTCGGGGTTGTGCGCAAGTATCGACTCGAATACGGTAAGGCGCGCAAATGGCGCTGTAAAATCTATAGTCGCCCCTTGGTAATCAACGCTCGAGCTACCATGCACATCGGCCACAACTTCACTGAGCATAGCCTCGGTCAAATCCATTAAGTCACGATAGTCAGCGTAGGCCTGATAAAACTCTAGCATGGTGAATTCAGGGTTATGCCGGGTGGACAAGCCTTCGTTGCGAAAATTGCGGTTGATTTCAAACACACGCTCGAATCCACCGACAACCAATCTCTTTAAATACAGCTCGGGGGCAATGCGCAAAAACATTTCCATATCGAGTGCGTTGTGATGCGTGACAAATGGGCGCGCAGTTGCGCCACCCGGAATAGCTTGCAGCATCGGGGTTTCTACTTCGATAAAAGAGCGCTCAACCAAAAACTGTCGAATTTTTTCTACAATACGCGAACGCAGCAAAAAAACATCGCGCACGTCGGCATTCATAATGAGGTCTATATAACGCTGCCGGTAACGTAATTCAGTATCGGCTAAACCATGAAATTTGTCTGGCAGTGGGCGCAGCGATTTTGTCAGTAACACAGCCTCCTTAATATAGACATATAAATCGCCTTTACCCGATTTATGCACTGGCCCATGGACACCCACAATATCGCCAATATCCCACGATTTAATCGCGCTAGCATGCTCTTCAGGTAACGACTTTTTATCCACATACAACTGTATGCGAGCCGACATGTCCTGTAATACTAAAAATGGTCCGCGCTTAGCCATCACTCGACCCGCTACTGAGGCGTGACGGTCAAGCACTTCCAGTGCTTGCTTGTCATGCTCGCCCAACTCTCTTTGCAAATCGGCCGCTAGTGCATCACGACGAAAGTCGTTCGGAAAAGCCATCTTTAGCTTGCGCAACTCATCGAGCTTGGAGCGCCTTTCAGCCACCAACTTGTGATCAACCTGTATATCACCGGCCGGCTCATGTAAATCTGTGGGTGTTTGCTTACTCATCGTTAGCGATCTCTTGATCAAAATATAATTTAAAATTTAGTAGCTTTAAAAATCATTGCACACGACTAATACCGCTTGCAATGGTCGCACTACGCCAATACTTCTACAACAACTCTTTACCGCCCTGCTCTGTGGTCAAACACAGCTACTCAAAGCTACAAACAAGGCTTACAAACCTTGCTTCAGCGAGGCTTCAATGAACTTGTCGATATCACCATCAAGCACACTTTGACAGTTACTCGTTTGCTCACCAGTGCGCAAATCTTTAATGCGCTGATCATCAAGTACATAAGAGCGAATTTGGCTGCCCCAACCAATATCAGACTTATTATCTTCAACCGACTGCTTTGCCTCATTGAGCTTTTGCATTTCAAGCTCATACAATCGAGCCTTAAGAATCTTCCAGGCTTTATCACGATTTTGATGCTGCGAACGCTCGCTCTGGCATTGCGCCACGACCCCCGTAGGCTCATGAGTGAGCCGCACGGCCGAATCGGTTTTATTAACATGCTGGCCACCCGCCCCCGACGCTCGATAGGTATCGGTGCGCACGTCAGAAGGATTGATTTCAACCTCAATATTGTCGTCTACTTCGGGGGACACAAAAACCGAGGCAAAAGAAGTATGCCGCCGACTGCCGGAATCAAATGGCGATTTTCGCACCAGCCGATGCACGCCTGTTTCAGTGCGCAGCCAGCCAAAAGCATATTCACCCTGAAAATGTATCGTAGCGCTTTTTATTCCAGCCACGTCCCCCGCCGACACCTCAATTAAATCGGTCGCAAAGCCTCGAGCCTCACCCCAGCGCAAATACATGCGCAGTAGCATTTCCGCCCAATCTTGAGCCTCAGTGCCACCGGAGCCGGCTTGAATATCAAGAAAGGCATGATTAGGGTCCATGGGGCCGGCAAACATTCGCCTAAATTCAAGCTGCGCTAAAACCTCGGACAGGCTAGCTATTTCACTTTCGACTTCTTGCAAAGTGTCAGCATCATTTTCTTCAACAACCATCTCTAGCAGTTCAAGGGTGTCAGTAATTCCTCGCTCAAGATCATCAATACACAACACGACGCCTTCTAAGCTCGCCCGCTGACGGCCTAACTGCTGTGCTATTTCAGGCTTGTCCCATACCGAGGGCTCTGCCAACTCGAGTTCGACCTCAGCTAATTGCTCTTTTTTAAGATCGTAGTCAAAGATACCCCCGGAGCACATCCACACGGCTGCGTAAATCTTTGAGGGAGGTGAGCTGCTGGTTTGTTTCAAGCATTGCCGAATTCACTGTTACAATTTTTTGCGAGAGAGACTGCACAGCATCCGTCGTTTGGCCATCATGGTGCCGCGATAAATACTGGTCTGGCTTAAGGCGCGGCAGTATAACCAAAACCTCACCTAGCTGCGAGCAAAGCCCGCCGCCCGCCGCACTAGTACGGCACAAATCACTTGACACCGAGGGCTCGATATCCAGAATAGGTAAGCGTTTAAAGAACTTTTCAAGGGTGTCCCTAGCTGCTGAAAACAACCTACTATGCGCTATAAAATGCAGCGTTCAGCGGCCAACCTGCTACCAGACCTGCTAAAGTTAGGACATCTGGTGGCGTTGCAAGAGCCACCACAACTGAAAGAAAAAAATTGCTGGCCTTTTAAGACGATCAGCCATAAACCCTGACCACCCAAATTACTTTGACACGCCACCACTCATATTATTAAAGGAATTTATCAACATGCGCGCTTTTTTAAAAAATCCGGGCTCTGTCACCGAGTTTTCCGCCGACTTATTAATCTTACCGATTTTTGCCGATAAAAAGCTCAGCAAAGCCTCGCGGGACACCGATCGAGCCCTCAAAAAACAAATCAGCCGATTGCTGGATGCCGGAGATTTCAACGGTAAAAAAGGCGAAACGCTGCTTTTACCTGGCGTGCAAAACTTAGGTACTAAGCATGTAATGCTGTGGGGTTGCGGCGACAAAGGCTCACTGCAACGCCAGCATTGGGTTAATGCATGCCACCAATTGAGTCGCGCGTTGAGCGCTACCAAAGCAAAACATATCGCCATCGCTGCCGATTTTAAAACACCTAAAAAAGTGCCCAACAGCTGGGCATTACAACAAATATCTACCCAACTCACACGCGGCAACTATCGCTACACAACAACAAAAAAATCGGCCGCAAAAGGCCTCTGCCCTATTGAAAAAATTAGCTTTTTGGGCGCCAGCGACACCGCCAATAGCAAGCATGCCATCACACAAGGTATCGCCATTGGCGACGGTATTAATATTGCCCGCGACCTCGGCGACTTGCCTGGCAATATCTGCACACCAAAATATTTGTCAAGCGAAGCGCGCAAGCTAGGACGTAAATTTGAACGCATCAGCACGCAAGTGCTGGGCGAAAAGCAAATGGGCGAACTGGGCATGGGCTCACTGCTGTCGGTAGGTCACGGCAGCAAAGAAGAGTCTCAATTTATTATCATGCAATATAAAGGTGGTAAAAAATCTGCGCAGCCGCATGTATTAGTAGGCAAAGGCATTACCTTTGATACTGGCGGCATCAGCCTGAAACCTGGCGCAAAAATGGATGAAATGAAGTTTGATATGTGTGGCGCAGCCAGCGTGCTAGGCACGATGCATGCGCTGGCAACCATGAACTTACCCATCAACGTAATCGGTGTTATCGCTGCCGCAGAAAACATGCCGGCAGGTAATGCGACCAAACCCGGCGATGTGGTCACGAGTATGGCCGGTAAAACTATTGAAGTACTCAATACAGATGCCGAAGGCCGGCTTGTGTTGTGCGACGCACTCCATTACGTCAAACGTTTTAAACCTGCCAGCGTAGTCGATATGGCAACTCTAACCGGCGCCTGCATTGTTGCCTTAGGCCATCACGCTAGCGGCCTGTTAAGCAATGATGATTCACTGGCTGATGAGTTACTGGCGGCCGGTATCGCCAGCGGCGACCGCGCCTGGCGCCTACCCATCTGGGACGAATATCAAGAGCAGATTAAAACACCCTATGCGGACCTCGCTAACATTGGCGCAGGTGGCGCAGGAACCATTACCGCAGCCTGCTTTTTATCGCAGTTCGCCGAAGACTACCGCTGGGCACATCTCGACATTGCCGGCACCGCATGGAACCAGCCTGGCCCCAAAGGCGCCAGCGGACGACCGGTTGCCCTGCTTTGCCAATATTTGCAAACCATTGGCAGCTAGCCGCGCAACGGCTAACAGGATAGAATTGTTAGCCTCAATGGCCGATAGATCCTGTCGGCCAGCGCAATTCATTCACAGACCCCGATCGCACAAGCACCATGACCAAAGTGGATTTTTATATCGCTCCTGGCAGCGAATTTTCCGAGTGTTTAACTATCGCTTGCCGCTTAGTGGAAAAGGCGTGGCGCAAAAAACACCATGTTTATGTGCACACGGCTGACCCGCAAGCCATGCATACGCTCGACGAGCTCCTGTGGTCATTTAGGCCCAACAGCTTCATTCCACATCGGCATGAAAACAGTGACCATAGCGCGCCGGATAACGCCCCCGATGTGATGGTCGCTTGCAGCGGCGAGCCGGGCGAGCACCACGATGTTTTAATCAATCTTACTGAAAATACACCCGAATTTTTTGGCCGCTTTGCCCGCATTGCCGAAGTAGTGCGTGGTGATGAACCCTCTAAAGCCCGTTCAAGAGAGCGCTATAAATACTATCGAAAAAGAGGCTATCCATTGAACGTGCACTCGCTTTAGCAGCAACATCGGTTACCATTAAATTCCACCAAGCAGCGCAACATTTTTAGTAGGTAAGAGATATGCAAAACGATGTTCAAAAAAAATTGATCGATGATCTGGCGCATCTTTGTGATGAACTCGCTACAATGCCAAGCATCGCTAAAAGGCACCAGCCTGACTCGGTGCCAGCAAGTCATCAAGCTTCTTGTACAAAAGCATCTAACGCTATCCAGCCTGCTGCAGCCGCCACACCACCTCTTACTGAGTCCGACCAATGCTTACTGCCACTGACTTAACGAGTCAATCTGACCCGTACCAATCGCCTTAAATCAATGGCAAGACATCGAATCAGCAACCCATCTCAACACCCTTCTCAATCACGCATAGAACGATAATTACCATGGAAAAAACTTTTCAACCGCAAGCGGTCGAGCAGCGCTGGTACCAATACTGGGAAACTCGGGGTTATTTCAAACCCAACGCAGAATCCGGCCCCGCCGAAGACGCCTTTAGCATTATGATCCCGCCGCCTAATGTCACCGGCAGCCTCCACATGGGCCATGCGTTTCAGCACACTATCATGGATGCTCTGGTTCGCTACAAGCGTATGCGCGGCAAAAACACACTGTGGCAAATAGGCACCGACCATGCGGGCATCGCCACGCAAATGGTGGTAGAGCGAAAACTGGCAGCCGAACAACTACCCGACCGCCATACATTAGGGCGCGAAGCGTTTATTGAAAAAATATGGGATTGGAAGCACGAATCGGGCGGCACTATTACTGCACAAATGCGCCGATTAGGTAATTCCGTCGACTGGGATAGCGAACGCTTCACGATGGACGAAGGCTTTAATGCAGCCGTTCAGGAAGTCTTCGTGCGCCTGCATGAGCAAGGGCTTATTTATCGCGGCAAACGCCTGGTTAACTGGGACCCAAAATTACAAACTGCCATCTCGGACTTAGAAGTTGAGAATCGCGAGAGCAAAGGCCATATGTGGCATCTTCGCTATCCTCTGGCCGATGGCGTAACTACACGCGATGGCAAGCCGTATTTAGTAGTTGCCACCACGCGACCAGAAACCATGCTGGGCGATACGGGTATTGCTGTTAATCCGCGCGACGAGCGCTTTAACAATTTAATCGGCAAGATGATCGAGCTTCCGCTGACTCATCGACGCATTCCTATTGTTGGTGATGACCATGCCGATATAGAAAAAGGCTCGGGCTGCGTGAAGATAACGCCCGCCCACGACTTCAACGATTACGCCGTTGGCAAACGCAATGCGCTAGCCATGATCAACATTTTCAACGGCAATGGTTTTATTCGCAGCATAGCCGAAGTGTTTGATGCCGATGGCAAACCGTCTACTGCTTATGCGCCAGAAATGCCTAGCGAATTTGCAGGTCTGGAGCGCTTTGCCGCGCGCAAAGCCGTTGTCGCTGCGCTCGATGAACAAGGGTTACTAGAGCGCGTTGAAGATCACACATTAGCCGTGCCTTATGGCGATCGCGGCGGTGTAGTTATTGAGCCTATGCTCACCGATCAATGGTATGTCGACGCCAAAACGCTAGCCAAGCCTGCCATCGAAGCTGTTGAGAACGGCGACGTTAACTTTGTTCCTAAACAATACGAAAACATGTACTTTGCCTGGATGCGCGACGTACAAGACTGGTGTATTTCACGCCAACTGTGGTGGGGACATCGTATTCCTGCATGGTATGACAGTGATGGGCAAGTCTATGTAGGTCTAAATGAAGCGGCCGTACGTGAGCAGCATCAACTCAGCGCAGACATTATATTAACGCAAGATGAAGATGTCCTCGATACCTGGTTTAGTTCAGCACTGTGGACCTTCGCCACTCAAGGCTGGCCCGAAAAAACCGAACGACTCGACACCTTCCACCCTAGTAGCGTACTAGTTACCGGCTTTGACATTATCTTTTTTTGGGTTGCCAGAATGATGATGATGACTCTGCACTTAATGAAAGATGATGACGGCAAGCCGCAAGTGCCGTTCAACACAGTCTATGTAACGGGGCTCATTCGTGATGAGAACGGGCACAAAATGTCTAAGTCTAAAGGCAATGTACTCGATCCATTAGATATGATCGACGGTATTTCCCTCGAAGACCTTTTGGCTAAACGCACTGGTAATATGATGCAGCCACAGCTGCGAGAAAAAATTGCAAAACAAACAAAAAAAGAATTCCCCGACGGCATTAATGCTCACGGCACTGATGCACTGCGATTCACGCTGGCGGCTTTAGCCTCAACCGGTCGAGATATCAACTGGGACATGCATCGGCTTGAGGGCTATCGCAACTTTTGCAATAAACTCTGGAACGCGGCTCGCTACGTGTTGATGAATATTGAAGGTGAGGATTGCGGACAAAACGACGAAGAAGTGCAGCTATCCATTGCCGACAAATGGATAATTAGCCGACTCCAGCAACTCGAGGCTGATCTAGACAAGCATTTTGAGAACTACCGATTTGATTTGGCCAGCCAGGCTTTATATGAATTCATTTGGAACGAATACTGCGATTGGTATTTAGAGCTGTCTAAGCCCGCACTGGCCGATGCCGACGCATCGTTAGAGGGTAAGCGCGGCACGCGCCAAACTTTAGTTAGAGTGTTAGAGGCTACGCTAAGACTCGCGCATCCAATCATGCCCTATATCACTGAAGAAATATGGCAATCAGTAAAAGATTTAGCCGGTCTACCGGCAAGTGCCGATACGATCATGCTACAGCCCTACCCTCAAGCTGACGTGAACTTGATTGATCAAGATGCGCTAACTGCTATCGATTGGCTCAAAGCTGTAGTAGTTGCTCTGCGCACTATTCGCGGCGAAATGAATATAGCGCCAGGCAAACCGTTACCCATTATCTTCAAGAACGCCTCAATACGCGATCGCACCCTGTTCGACACCAACCAAGTGCTGATTGAAGCACTTGCTAAAACTCAGAGTGTGACATGGTTAGACTCCGCACAGGACGCCCCACCGGCTGCCACGCAGCTACTCGGTGAGATGGAAATCATGGTGCCTTTAGCGGGATTGATTGATAAAAATGCTGAGATCGCGCGACTAGAAAAAGAACTGGCTAAACTACAAAAAGAGACAGGACGCCTACAGAGCAAGCTCAGTAACGAAAAATTTATGGGCAATGCGCCGCCAGAGGTGGTGGAAAAAGAACGCCAAAAACTAGCTCAATATCAACAGGCCAGTAAAAAGTTGGAGGCGCAGCGCGCGCAATTAGCCGTTTTATAACAACCAACCTCTGAGCCCGAGCATCCTACTTAACACGGGCGGGTTTTAAGAGCGAGTGCTCTGGCTGAGGCTATGGAGTGCCTGCAGCAGTTGCTCACGCTGTTGCGGAGTTTCGCGCGTTTTTTTACTCAAGTGGCTAGGGTGTTGTTCCCGATCCAACCAAAACTTACCCGATACTTTAGCCGCCTCGGTAGCCGATGCCAACCACGTAATTGTGTCGGCTCCTTGCTCAGGCGTACGCAAAACAGAGCGTGTAACGCGATAAAATTCTGGCAATGCGCTGACCACGCCCGGCGTATTCACCCAGCCCGGATGCATGGCATTGACGATAATTCCCGCATCACTCCAGCCCCGTGCCCACTCCTGGGTTAGGATCATCAAGCCACGTTTGGCTCGCGCATAGGCCACCGAACCTGAGTAGACTCCCCGGCTGGTTTGTAAATCATTAACCTTAATTTTTTGCGTATACATGCCGCCAGAAAGCACATTAACCACTCGCGCCAGACTAGATTTAGCCAACAGCGGTTGCACGCCCTCGGTGAGAATATAGGGGCCTAATAGCAGCAGTGCAAAGCTCTTCTCCAGGCCTTCGGCCGTCTCTTCTCGAGGATTAAACAAAGCCCCAGCATTATTAATGAGTATATCAATGGGGTCTCCCGCCTCAATAAAGCGCGCAACCAAGGCATGCACATCCGCCATGATGCTCATGTCTGCAGTGACAACATTAATAGATGCATTGCCGGTTTCTTCACTCAGCAACTGAGCCACTTGTTCGGCTTTTTCAGCGTTGCGCGCAACGAGAGTCAGGCGTGCTCCCCTGCCAGCCAGTTGCTTAGCCGCAGCCAGCCCGATACCCGATGTGGCTCCTGTAATGACCGCATGACGTCCAGCTAAGTAAGCCGATTGCGGATTCCATCGCTTGCGCGCGGCACCGTATCCAAGCCGCGTAAAGCGCCAAACACCCGGTAACACTAACTTGTCCGCTAAAGCCAAATACTTAGATGCCTGCGGCGCTGCCACATCATCTTCTAATGCGCGCTGCAAACCTCGCACAGAGACTTTGCCTACTCGCTGCAATACCGCGGGAAACAATCGATTAAACATTGCCAGAGGCACTGCAAATTTAAAAGTCGCAATGTAGCGTAATGTTGTGCCTGCAGAACTTTCAGCAAACTGCATTTCTTCCACTGCGCTAAACATACGCGAGTCAACACTCATCAGGAGTCGTTTGTTAGACTCAAATTCAGTCACTGTGTAGTGAAGAGATGCCCCTCCTTTCATATCAACCTGATATTCACTGCCTCGCGACGGAGCCCCCAGCGTTAATTTTCGCGCCGCTTTGACGGCTGGATCCCACTCTTGAATGCGAGAAAACTCTGCCACATAATCGAAGACCTCTTGCAAGGGCCGATCTATTTGAATAGTTTCATCAAGCGTAATACTTTGGCTCACCGGCTAGCTCCTTAAATGGTATTCCCGTGTTGTTACGGCCACAAACCAGTTATAGCTCACTCACCTTGAACCGGGGCGATCGGGGCGACATGCGGTAATTGCCACGCCTCGGGCTGTGCTTTGAGTTGCTGGCTGTGGGTAGCATTAAACGTTTTGATCAACGCTTGTATCACTTCACGCAAATCAGCTTCGAGCCAATAACCGGCATCGAGCTGCGCGTGCAGATAGCCCTCCAAGCGAAACCTGCGCCCAGGAGCGACGCCTCCATTGGAGCCCAAATCATCAAAATAAAGCTGTAGCCGTTGCCGACTGGTTAAATGCTTTCCGTTACATAATTGCGACATAATTTAAATCGACCCATAAAACGTTCGCCGGAACAGTTGTAGCGACCAGCTGCCTAACGGACATGCGGATAGTTAAAAAAATGGCGTATAATAGAAAGCCATTTTACGTAGCAATAATCGCACTTTTTTTGAGCAATCACGTCTTCCATATTATCAACGCCTGCAGGATCCCTAATGTCTGAAACTGAAAAAACCATTTATTACACACTAACCGATGAAGCACCTTCACTGGCCACTTGCTCTCTACTGCCGGTAATCAGAACATTTACCTCGGCTGCTGATATCGATGTGAAAGTCACCGATATATCTTTGGCTAGTCGAGTGCTATCCCAATTTCCAGAATACCTGAAAGACGACCAGAAAGTTGAAGACGGATTGGCTTTTTTAGGTCAGTTGACTCAAGACCCCAACGCTAACTTTATCAAACTGCCCAATATTAGCGCATCAATCCCTCAACTCAAGATGTGTATTAAAGAGTTACAAACCCAAGGCTATGCGGTACCGGAACTGCCTGAAAATCCGCAAAGCGATGAAGATCAAGCTATTAGCGCCCGTTACGGCAAAACCTTGGGGAGCGCAGTCAATCCTGTCTTGCGCGAGGGCAACTCTGATCGCCGAGCGCCCAAAGCCGTGAAAAACTTTGTTCGTAAATTTCCGCACTCGATGGGTGCTTGGAGCAAAGCATCGCGCACCCATGCCGACTATATGCACGGCGGCGATTTTTTCTGCAGCGAAAAATCATTTACAGCCGAGAAAGCCATGACCGTGCGTCTGGAATTTGTCACTAAAGAAGGCCAGGCTGAGCTCAAAAAAGAATTGCCGCTTGAAGCCGGCGAAGTACTAGACGGTATGTTTATGGGCTGCGAGCGGCTGCGTGATTTTTTTGAAAAGTCGCTCGAAGATGCAAAAAATACTGGGGTCATGTGGTCACTCCATGTAAAAGCCACCATGATGAAGGTCTCTCATCCCATTGTTTTTGGTCACGCCGTTACTGTTTTTTACAAAGATCTTTGGGAAAAGCACGGTACATTATTTGAAGAGCTTGGCGTAGAACCGAACAATGGCTTAGGCAGTGTCTATGAAAAAATAGCCAACCTTCCTCGCTCTTTGCACGATGAAATCATTGAAGATATTCAGGCTTGTTATGCCACACGCCCTGAATTAGCAATGGTCGACTCAGTCAAGGGCATCTCTAACCTGCACGTACCCAGTGACATCATTGTCGATGCATCAATGCCGGCCATGATTCGCAACTCAGGAAAGATGTGGGGCCCTGATGGACGCGCAAAAGATACCAAAGCAGTAATGCCCGAAAGCACCTATGCACGCATCTATCAAGAAGTTATTAATTTTTGTAAAACCAACGGCGCATTCGACCCCACGACTATGGGCTCAGTATCTAACGTAGGATTAATGGCGCGTAAAGCTGAAGAATATGGCTCGCACGACAAAACTTTTGAAATCACCGAACCAGGCACCATGCGGGTGCTAGACGAAGCCGGTAATGTACTCATCGAACATGAAGTCGACTGCGGCGATATCTGGCGAGCATGCCAAACAAAAGATAATGCCGTGCGAGACTGGGTCAAGTTAGCTGTAAACCGAGCGCGCAACTCGGGAACGCCTGCAATATTTTGGCTAGACGAGGAGCGGGAGCACGATATGAATCTCGCCAAAAAAGTTCGCCACTACCTAAAAGAGCATGACACTGAGGGGCTTGATATACGGGTTATGAATTATCTCAAAGCCATCCGCGAATCAATGGAGCGTCAGATTAGAGGGCTGGACACGATTTCGGTAACAGGCAATGTATTGCGCGACTACCTCACCGATTTATTCCCGATTATGGAGCTGGGCACGTCGGCCAAAATGCTTTCTATTGTGCCAATGCTCAATGGCGGCGGCATGTACGAAACGGGGGCCGGTGGCTCAGCACCCAAGCATGTACAACAGGTCATTGAAGAAAATCATTTGCGCTGGGATTCGCTCGGTGAGTTTTTGGCCTTAGCGGTATCGCTCGAAGACTACGGCAATAAACAAAACAACGGGCGCGCTAAAATATTGGCGCAAACGCTCGATGATGCGACAGAAGAAATGCTGGGGAATAATAAATCACCCTCACGAAAAACGGGTGAACTCGACAATCGCGGCAGCCATTTTTATCTCAGTATGTACTGGGCAAAAAAACTGGCCGAGCAAACAACCGACTCTGAATTAGCCGCACAGTTTGCGCCACTGGCTAAAGCATTAGCGGAAAATGAAACGCAAATTATCGATGAGTTCAAAAAGGTACAGGGGCAACCGACCGATATTGGTGGTTACTACCACCCCGATCTTGAAAAACTTGCCAAGATTATGTGCCCCAGCGAAACGTTCAACCAGCTGCTAGCCTCAGCCAACGCCTAATTTCAGCAGGCAACAACGGCACTCGCTGATTAGGATTGCTTCATAACGCCGATAAACGGGGAGCCTATGCTCCCCGTTTATTTTTCGGCAACCGCATTTTTTTCGCAGGCCCGATGCACAATCAAGGGCAATGCATGCAGCCCTACTCCCGGCTAGGCCTCTGCATACCAAGCTCACGCCAATCAGTGTAGGTATGCGCAACGGGCTAGAGGCACACATTATTGATGGCTTGGCCGAAAATGAAAAAATAGTTGTTTATCCTGACACCAAGCTACTCGACAACATCCGCGTGCGCACACGCTAACTCAACCTTTCACCATTTAATAATCAAAGTCTTCTCGCGCAATTAAATGATTGGCAGGGTCGACTTTTTTAGAATTTTTTACCAAGCTTGGACCAGCAAAAATTTGCACTACATTGCGGATGGGCGGCTCGCGAGCAATTAACGGATGCGAGTCCGGCAACGCATCACCACGCAAAAGCGTGCGGTAAGCGCAACTATCGGGAAGCCAATCAAATTCTTCCACTAAGTCCGGTGTGAGCTGCACGCAACCCTCTTTAATACTGGTTCGTGTACTAAAACTTGAGCACTGAGCCTTACTGCAGTCGTAGTGTTTACAAATGACGTTAGTGTCATAAATTTCATCGGTATCGTCATCTTGTATGCGGACCAAACAACACAGTCCACAGCCGTCGCATAGCTGCTCCCACTCATCAGAGTTCATTTGCGTCAGTGTTTTAGCTTGCCAAAAAGGCAGTTCGCTATCGCTCATGATTGCGGCAAAGGATCAATGACCGTAACAGGGGCAAGCTGGCCAGTATCCATATGCGGAGTATCAATATTAAGCGCGTCAATTTTACCCAGTGAGCGATCGATTTGCAGATTGCGAAAATCGAACAAATCGCCATCGGCCAATTGAGAGGGCGCTACATTACTAATAGCGGAAAATATATTTTCCACTCTTCCCGGAAAGCGCTTACCCCAATCGCTGAGCATGCCTTTAATGGCCTGACGCTGCAGGTTTTCTTGGGCACCGCAAAGGTTACAAGGGATGATTGGAAATGCTTTGTAATCTGCATAGGCTTGTAAGTCTCGCTCTTTACAATAAGCTAAAGGGCGAATTACCACATTGCGCTTGTCGTCGCTGAGTAGCTTTGGCGGCATGGCTTTGAGCTTGCCGCCATAAAACATATTCAAAAATAGCGTTTCAATAATATCTTCACGATGATGGCCCAGTGCGATTTTAGTGGCGCCAATTTCTTCGGCAAAGCCATACAAACTACCCCGACGCAATCGAGAGCACAAACCACAAGTAGTTTTCCCCTCGGGAATCACCGACTTAACAATCGCGTAGGTGTCTTTTTCTAAAATATGAAACGCCACACCCTGCTGTTCTAAATACTCTGGCAATATATGCTCGGGAAAACCTGGCTGCTTTTGATCAAGGTTGACCGCAATGAGCTCAAAATTAACGGGGGCGCTTTTTTGCAGGTTGCGTAAAACATCGAGCATGGCATAAGAGTCTTTGCCGCCAGATAAGCACACCATGATTTTATCGCCCTCTTCAATCATCGTGTAATCTTCAATGGCGCTCCCCACATTACGGCGCAATCTCTTTTGCAGCTTATTAAATTCTATGCGCTGCTTCTTCGACAGGCCAGCTAGGCGCTCTGACCCAGCATCTTTTGAGGGGGTAAGCATTCCAACAGCCTCACCAACCCATTCATTGGCGGCTGTGGCGTCGGTTTTGTGCGTGTGCGTGAATGACATAGCGTGCTCAATACCTTTTAGCTAACTGTATGGCATACCTATAACTGTTGCCTGGCCTGCCCTATGGCCGCATCTTGATTACACAACATAACCATAAAAACGGGTGGGCTAGTTTAAGGCAGATCAGGCTAATAAATAAGCCGGTTTTTCACCAGAACCCGTGTTTTTCTGGTTTTTATTGGCTCGCGCACTTACAATACAGCCCGATTTTTTGACCTCGGCGCATTAATTTTTGCGCATCTAACCCTTTGCAGGGCACCACCATCAGGACACACTTATGAAACCAGCTGTGAGAGTCACCGTTACCGGCGCCGCCGGCCAAATTAGTTACGGCTTGTTGTTCCGCATCGCCTCGGGCGCCATGCTAGGCGAGGATCAACCCGTGATTTTACAAATGCTTGAAATAACCCCAGCGCTAGATGCCCTGCACGGTGTCGCTATGGAGCTAGACGATTGCGCATTTCCACTGTTGCACGATGTCATCTGCACCGACGACGCCGCTGTAGCGTTTAAAGACGCTGACTATGCCTTATTAGTAGGCGCGAGACCACGCGGCCCAGGCATGGAGCGTAAAGACTTACTCGAAGCCAATGCAGCGATCTTTTCAGCGCAGGGCAAAGCCATCGATAATGTCGCCAGCCGCAATATTAAAGTCCTCGTTGTTGGCAACCCCGCCAACACTAATGCACTCATCGCCCAGCGTAATGCGCCGTCAATCGATCCGCGCAACTTTACGGCCATGACACGCCTAGATCACAATCGCTCATTGACCCAGTTGGCGAAAAAAACCGGCGTCACCATTAACGATGTCACCCACATGACCATTTGGGGCAATCATTCAGCCACGCAATACCCCGACTTATACAATGCCAAAGTAGGTGAGAAGCCGGCGATGGAACTCGTTGAACAAAGCTGGTTCGAAGATGAATTTATCCCTACGGTACAACAGCGCGGTGCAGCCATCATTAAGGCACGTGGTGCTTCTTCGGCGGCCTCAGCTGCTAATGCAGCCATCGACCATATGCGCACATGGGCCCTCGGCTCAGCGCAGGGTGACTGGGTAAGCATGGGCGTTTACAGTGATGGCAGTTATGGCATTGAGGAAGGTTTGATTTATTCCTTTCCGGTGACTTGCAGCGATGGTGACTGGAGTATTGTGCAAGGTGTGGATGTTAACGACTTCAGCCGAGCCAAAATGGGCGCAACAGAAACTGAACTTTGTGAAGAGCGCGACGCAGTTGCTCATTTACTGCCTTAAATAATGGCTCAGTAAAACTTTAAAAAAGGCGCCCTTAGGCGCCTTTTTTATTAACATGTTACTACCACATAGAGCCGTCAAATATACGAACAACAATAATCCATGTACTCATCAACCTTCAACTCGAAAGTTGAGTTGGCTGGCACATCAAAGCTACTACCGGTACCGTAGGTCTGCCAATCGGATTGACCCGCAAGCAACACTCGGGCACTGCCGCCTAAAACCTCCATGATTTCAGCCTGCTCGGTACCAAACTGATACTCGCCAGCCTGCATAAAGCCGAGCGTTTTTCGACTGCCATCTTCAAACTTAACGGTGCGACTAATAACATTACCATTAAAATAGATATTAGCTGCTTTCACTATCGATACTTGATTAAATTCGCTCATCGTTCCGTCTCGCTGTTGGTCATTGTTCTTTCAGCACATTACACGCTGATGTCTTGTATCTTGCGTCTAGCAAGCGCATGTTTTTACATGCGCCGCCAACAATCATTTACTCCATTGACCGCCACGGGCCTTATTGTGTCGCTTGCTCGCTTTACGATTGCGAACATTACTATCACCTTCTCGCCTTTTTGAATGAGAGCTTCGTGAAGAATGCCCCTCTTCAGGTACCAACTGATGATCGCCCGGACCGATCAAATCACGACGATTCATACGCAGTAGGGATTCTCGCAAATAAGCCCAGTTTTTCTCATCGTGATAGCGCAAAAAAGATTTTTGCAAGCGGCGCTGATCCATTTTTTTAGCCGAAAACACTTTCTCTCCGCGCTTATAACTCAACTTTTTAAGTGGGTTGCGACCCGAGTGATACATCGCTGTCGCCAAGGCCATAGGCGAGGGATAAAACGTTTGCACTTGGTCAATACGAAAATCATTTTTCTTCAGCCACAACGATAAATTCATCATGTCTTCATCGGTACAACCAGGATGCGCGGCTATAAAATACGGGATTAAATACTGCTTTTTTCCGGCTTGCTTAGAATATTTTTCAAACATTTTCTTGAAGGCTTGATAACTGCCCATGCCCGGCTTCATCATTTTACTCAGCGTTGAGTCTTCACTATGCTCAGGCGCTATCTTTAAATAGCCACCCACATGATGGGTGACCAATTCTTTAACATACTCTTCATCGAGAATTGCCAAGTCATAACGCAGGCCAGAGGCAATTAAAATGCGTTTAATACCAGGGATAGCTCGCGCCTTACGATAAAGCTGTGTTGTAGGACTATGATCAGTTTCAAGATTTTTGCAGATAGTTGGGTACACGCATGACAGACGACGACAATTGGCCTGAATCACATCATCATTACAATTGAGTTGGTACATATTGGCCGTAGGGCCACCTAAATCGGATATTGAGCCGGTGAAACCTGGCACCTGATCGCGAATTTTTTCTACCTCTCGCAATATGGACTCTTCCGACCGACTTTGTATAACCCTGCCCTCATGCTCGGTTATAGAACAAAACGTGCAGCCGCCAAAACAGCCGCGCATAATGTTTACTGAGGTTTTGATCATGTCGTAGGCAGGAATGTTGGCATCACCATAAACAGGATGCGGTCGGCGCTGGTAAGGCAAATCAAAGACAGCATCGAGTTCTTCGGTACTCAATGGAATGGGCGGACGCGTAACCCATACTTCACGATGACCATGCTTTTGCACTAATACACGGGCATTGTGTGGGTTACTCTCTTGATGTAAAACTCTCGATGCATGCGCATAGAGCACAGGATCTTTGCTCACTTTTTCAAAAGATGGCAACCGAATATAAACCTTCTCTTTATCAACGCCCTCTTTGGCCAGCTCTCGCGTAGCTAGAGGCATCGGTATAATTTTAATGGGCTCGATTTGACTGGCGGCTGTCGCACTGCCACCCACTGCATCGTCGCCTGACTGATCACAGCTACTTTGCTCGTTCACATACTCATAGGGGTTGGGCAACTTGTCTATTTTGTTAGGCCAATCAATACGACCTGAATCGACCTCAAGCCACCCTTCGGGTACTTGCGACCTGATGTAAGTGGCCCCTCGAATATCATACATATCGGCTGGGCCACGCCCCTGCGCATAGGCATGAGCCACTTCAACAATAGCGCGCTCGGCATTACCATAGAGCAACACATCAGCCGTGGCGTCGATTAATACTGAACGACGCACCTGATCACTCCAGTAATCGTATTGCGCAATCCGCCGCAAGCTTGCTTCAATTCCACCAATCACCACTGGCACATCGGGGTACGCTTCTTTGCAACGCTGGCTGTATACAATAACGCAACGATCTGGGCGCTTACCACCTTCACCTCCAGCGGTATAAGCGTCATCGCTGCGCGTACGCAGATCGGCTGTATAACGGTTGATCATGGAATCCATGTTGCCGCCGGTTACGCCATAAAACAGGTTGGGCTTACCCAATGCTTTGAAAGGGTCGGCACTTTTCCAGTCGGGCTGACTAATCATGCCCACGCGGAATCCTTGCGCTTCGAGCATGCGGCCAATGACCGCCATACCAAAACTGGGGTGATCCACATACGCATCGCCCGAAACAATAATGATGTCGCAGCTATCCCAGCCCAAAACATCCATCTCGGCACGAGACATCGGCAAGTAAGGTGCCGTGCCATAGCACTCAGCCCAATAGGGCGTATGACCGAATAATGGGGAAGCGGTAGCTGGTTGAACGATGTTTGACTTCATTGCAGAGATAACTTTATAAGAGGAAAAACAGTAGCCATCATCATAAGGCTACTCAGTATTATTAATGGCTCGACTAGTAGTAAGCGTTACTTCGATCGGTATGGTCGGTGACATCACGCACACCAGCCAGATCGGGCAAGTGCTCTTTGAGAGTTTTTTCTACGCCATCTTTTAAGGTCGCATCCACCGCACTGCATCCTTGGCAGCCCCCACCAAACTGCAAAACCGCGTAGTTTTCGTCATCGATAGTCATCAACGAAACCTCACCACCGTGCGCCGCCAGCGACGGATTAATTTCGGTATAGAGTAGATACTTAATACGATCGGCCAGCGGGCTATCGCTCCTGACCTGTGGCATTTTTGAATTGGGTGCTTTAATAGTTAACTGACCGCCCATGCGATCGCTGGCATAATCGATTTTTGCGCCGTCGAGATAGCTCCAGCTGTTAGTATCAAAATAAGCCTTGAAACCGGTGTATTGACGAATCAGCGCATCATCACTGGTATCTTCATCGCGGCAATAAGCAATACACGTTTCAGCTTTGGGGGTGCCAGGGTCGTTAACAAAAACGCGAATGCCGATGACATCCTCTTCTTGCGACTCAAGCAGGCCACACAGATATTCCTGCGCTGAGTCAGTCAACACAATTTCAGTAAAATCTTCGCTGCTAGGGTCATGCTCACCGGAGCTAAAAGTTGATTCAGTCATAGTCTTACTCTTGCTTACTTGCGTATATTCAGTTGGATGAGCGCTCTGACGCGCCAAATGCCACCGCCCCTGCGTTTGTACTGACGCGACACCTTCGAGGCTTATTTTAAAGGATAAAGCATCAAACCTCGACCTATTCAGACCGTGTTGGGACTTAATAGTTACGAAACACCAATGAATACGCAGCAGCGGCCCAAGAGTTTGATAAAATGCCTAAATAAGTGGGCCGGTGGACACACAAGCGTTCAGACCACCGCCATCTCTAGACCTAACCACCGAAACTAATACTTCATGACCGTAAAAACACACGACCAAGCCAACAATGCACCTTGTGCGCTTCACAGCGCTCTTGAACAGCGTATTCTTGTTATTGATGGCGCAATGGGCTCGATGATTCAAACCTATGATTTACAAGAGGCGGATTATCGAGGTGAACGCTTTGCCGACTACCATCGTGACCTCAAAGGTAATAATGACCTGCTCAACATCACCCAGCCCGAGGTTATCGACCAGATTCATCGCGCCTACCTCGACGCCGGCACCGATATTCTAGAAACCAACACCTTTAATGGTACTCGCGTGGCTCAGGGAGACTACGGGCTTCAGGGATCAGCACGCGAGATTAACGTAGCCGGAGCTAAGCTCGCTCGCCTGGCAGCGGATGAATACACTTTAAAAGACCCAAGCAAGCCTCGCTTTGTCGCCGGCGTTCTGGGGCCAACACCACGTACCGCGTCAATATCACCCAATGTTAACGATCCTGCTGAGCGAAATATCTATTTCGATGAGCTAGTTTCAGACTATACCGAAGCGGTCGATGCACTCGTAGAAGGCCGCGTCGATTTACTGCTCATCGAAACTATCTTTGACACGCTCAACGCTAAAGCCGCTATTTTTGCCATCAAAGCCTACTTTGCCGAACATCCAGCATCAGCCCTCCCAATCATGATCTCGGTGACATTCCCGGACATGAGTGGCCGCCTGCTGTCAGGCCAAACTCCCACCGCTTTTTGGAACTCTATTGCCCATGCCAAGCCACTGATCGTTGGCGTAAATTGTGGCCGTCGTTTCTCTGAAGTCAGACCCTTTGTTGAAGAACTGGCCAACGCGGCCAGCTGCTTCTTTAGCGGCCATTTCAATGCTGGGCTGCCCAATGCTTTTGGCGAATACGATGAAACACCCGCCATCATGCAGCGCGAGTTACAGGAATTTGCCGAGCGAGGCTTTCTCAATGCCGTTGGCGGCTGCTGTGGCACTACACCGGCACATATTGAAGCTATCGCTCATGCTGCCGCACAAGGCACACCACGACAACTACCGCCATCGAGCCACCATTTACAACTCAGCGGCTTAGAGCCTTTTCACATTGACGATTCATCGTTATTTATCAATGTTGGCGAACGTTGTAATGTTACGGGCTCGGCGCGTTTTAAAAAGCTGATCCTTGAGGACGATTACGCCACTGCATTAGATGTGGCACGCGACCAAGTTGAAAACGGTGCGCAAATCATCGACATCAATATGGACGAAGGCATGCTTGATGCACATGCCGCTATGAAAACGTTTATGAATCTGATTGCTTCAGAACCTGAAATATCGCGCGTACCCATCATGGTTGATTCATCCAAGTGGGATGTGATCGAAGTGGGCCTCAAATGTATTCAAGGTAAAGCCATCGTAAACTCTATTAGCTTAAAAGAAGGCGAAGAGAATTTTTTGCATCAGGCACGGCTATGCCAGCAATATGGCGCGGCCGTTGTCGTGATGGCCTTTGATGAACAAGGCCAGGCCGATACAGTCAAACGTAAAATAGAAATATGCGAACGCTCCTACCGCACATTGGTTGATAAAATAGGTTTTGCACCGCAAGATATTATCTTTGACCCCAATATCTTTGCCGTTGCCACTGGCATAGAAGAACACAATAATTATGCTGTCGACTTTATTGAAGCCACGCAATGGATTAAAGCCAACCTACCCCATGCCAAAATATCTGGCGGCGTAAGCAACGTATCGTTTTCATTTCGAGGCAATAACCCTGTACGCGAAGCCATCCATTCGGTCTTTTTATATCACGCCATTAAGGCTGGCATGGACATGGGTATTGTCAATGCCAGTCAACTCGCGATCTATGATGATCTCCCTGAAGATCTCCGTGAACGGGTTGAAGATGTTGTTCTCAACCGCAGAGCAGATGGCACCGAACGCCTTCTAGAAATTGCTGACAAATACAAAGGCGATGGTAGTCAACAAACCAAAGCCGTAGACCCCGCTTGGCGGGACGAGCCCGTTGGCAAGCGCCTTGAATACTCGTTGGTTAAAGGTATCAACACTTTCATTGAAACCGATGCCGAAGAAGCGCGGCAGCAGTTTGACCGCCCTATTCAGGTTATTGAAGGCCCTCTCATGGACGGCATGAATGTAGTGGGTGATTTATTTGGCGAAGGCAAGATGTTTTTGCCTCAAGTAGTAAAAAGCGCACGCGTTATGAAACAGGCGGTTGCCTACCTACAACCCTATATAGAGGATGAAAAACAAGAAGGACAAAAAGCCAACGGCAAAATACTCATGGCAACGGTTAAAGGCGACGTACACGATATTGGCAAAAATATCGTCGGGGTTGTGTTGCAGTGCAACAACTTTGAAGTGATCGACATGGGGGTAATGGTAGCGTGCAACGATATTCTTGCCCGTGCCAAAGAAGAAGGTGTCGACATGATTGGCCTGAGCGGTTTGATCACACCATCTCTAGATGAAATGATTCATGTTGCCAGTGAAATGCAGCGACTAGACTTCAACGTGCCGCTATTAATCGGCGGAGCCACGACATCAAAGGCCCATACAGCGGTAAAGATTGAGCCTCAGTATAAAAATGATCAGGTTGTCTATGTACCCGATGCCTCGCGCAGTGTTGCCGTTGCTACCAAACTCATTAGCGACGAATTAAAACCCGACTTCGTTAACGAGACAAATGCAGATTATGAAAAAGTGCGGGAGCGCCACGCCAAGCGTAAACCCAAGGCAGCGCTACTCAGCTACCAACAAGCGGTAGCCAACAAACACCCCATAGCCTGGGAAATTTATGTCCCGCCCATTCCTCGCACACTGGGCTCGCAACTATTGATTGACTACCCACTGCAAAAATTATTACCCAGCATCGACTGGACACCGTTTTTTATTACTTGGGATCTTGCTGGTAAATACCCGCGCATACTTGACGATGAAGTGGTTGGCGAAGCCGCTACTCAGCTATTTGCAGATGCTCAACTCATGCTTGAAAAAATCGTTAATGAAAAGCTACTCGAAGCCCGTGCTGTTTTTGGATTTTGGCCCGCCAATCAGATCAATGACGACGACATTGTTGTATTTGCCGATGAAAAACGAACCAAGACACTCAAACACCTCCACCACCTACGCCAGCAAACAGACAAGCCGTCGGGTAAAGCAAACTTTTCACTCGCTGACTTTGTAGCCCCACTGAGCAGCGATAAAGCTGATTATATTGGTGGTTTTGTTGTTACCGTTGGCATCAACGCCGATGAAATCGCCGAAGCTTACGAGCAAGCGGGCGATGACTACAACAGCATTATGGTCAAAGCACTAGCCGACAGATTAGCCGAGGCTTTTGCAGAGCATTTGCATCAGCGCGTGCGCACTGAATACTGGGGCTATGACGAAACCGAAGAACTCAGCCCCGAAGAAATCATCAAAGAAAAATACCGCGGTATTCGCCCCGCCCC
>CAJQKT010000075.1 GCA_905478995.1 uncultured Pseudomonadales bacterium
CATCCCACTTGGTTATATGAGAAGATTCAGCGCGCCTGGCCCAACCAGTGGCAGAGCATCATTGACTACAATAATGCCCTGCCACCCATGTGTTTACGCATCAATTTGCAGCAATGTTCGAGAGATGATTACCAGCAACAATTAATTGAGCGCGATATTGCTAGTCACTGCTGCGCAATAACCGATACCGGCATCATCCTCGAAAAGCCGGTTGATGTGTCCGCACTACCGCACTTCGATCAAGCTTGGTCAAGCGTACAAGACGCAGGCGCACAGCTTGCCGCAAAGCTACTTGATGCTCAGCCCGGTGATTATGTGCTGGACGCCTGTGCCGCGCCAGGCGGTAAAGCCGCGCACCTCCTGCAACACACACCAAACCTCCACTTGCTGGCAATGGATGCTAGCGCCACTCGGCTTGAGCGCGTTAAACAAACTATTGAGCGCTGCCTTGCGGGAGTAAATGACAGCAACGATGCTTCTATTGTCGCCGAACAAGTTCAAACACGGCGCGCCGATGCGGCTGAGCTCGACACTTGGTGGCAGCGGCAACCGTTAGACAAAATATTACTTGATGCTCCCTGCTCGGGCAGCGGCATCATCAGCCACCACCCCGACATTAAATTGTTGCGCCGCGCCGCTGATCTCGTTTCATTTAATACCCAACAACGGCGCTTACTTGAGGGTTTGTGGCCAGCACTAGCCGAGGGGGGCCAGCTCCTTTATTGCACGTGTTCGATCATGCCTGAAGAAAATGCCGATATGATCAACTGCTTTCTCGCGCAAACACCCTCAGCAGTACTCGAACCTTTACAGGTTGACTGGGGTGTCGACACAGGTGCCGGACACCAATTACTACCAAATACTGGCAAAAATGGCGGCTTTTTTTATGCCAAAATTAGTAAGCGGACAACGCCCTAGCAGCCTAACAATAAGCCGCTGAACTCCGGCATTAGCGACGGGTGCAATGCCGCAGTAAAAGTTGCAAAAAATAGCTGCTCAACCAGCTGGAATCATCATCCGTATGTTGTTAGAACCATGAAAATAATTATTTTGGGTGCAGGGCAAGTCGGCGGTGCATTAGCCGAAAGCCTTTCATCAGAAAAAATAGACATCACTATTGTCGACCACCATCCCGGCAGGCTTCGCGAACTGCGCGACAAGCTAGACATAGGGACGGTGCTAGGTCATGCCTCGCACCCTGAAATACTGCACGCAGCTGGGGCCGAAGATGCTGATGTCCTTGTCGCTGTAACAGGCTCGGACGAACTCAATATGATGTCCTGCCAAATTGCTCATACGCTCTACCATACGCCGACCAAAATCTGTCGAGTCCGTGCTAAGAGCTACATGCAGCATCAAGAGCTATTTGGCAATGATGCTGTTCCTGTAGATGTACTGATTTCACCGGAGCAACTCGTCACCAACCATATCATTGGTCTGCTCGATTACCCTGGCGCGCTGCAAGTCTTAAACTTTGCCGAAGGTTTAGTCAGGCTAGTAGCTATTCGTGCACAAGCTGGTGACAAGTTTATTGGCGAAACGCTCTACGACATTCGCAAGATGACGCCTAAGCACGATGCCAGGGTAGCGGCTATTTTTCGCGGCGACCGGGCGGTAAAGCCGCAACGCGAAACTGAAATTGAACCGCTCGATGAGGTTTTTTATATAGCCGCCACTGAAAATATTCGCCCCGTTATGCAAGAGTTGGGGCAACTAAGCCGACCCTATAATCGCTTAATGATTGCCGGCGGTGGCAATATCGGCCTGCGTTTAGCTCAAGCCATAGAAGATAAGTATTCTGTTAAGCTCATAGAACAAAATGAGGAGCGCGCCGAACTCATTGCTGAGCAACTCCATAAAACCATTGTATTAAAGGGCAGCGCCTCAGATAAGGAGCTCTTGTTAAGTGAAAACATAGAAACCATTGATGTTTTCATTGCACTAACTAATGATGACGAAGCCAATATCATGTCGTCGCTTCTAGCCAAGAAACTCGGCGCAAGAAAAGTCATCGCACTGATTGCCAATCCGGCTTATGTCGATCTGCTTCAAGGTCAAGACATTGATGTTGCCTTTGCACCTCAACAAATCACCATTGGCAGTTTGCTAACACACGTCAGAAGAGGCGACATGGCGGCGGTGCATTCTTTGCGACGCGGCGCTGCCGAAGCGCTAGAGATTGTTGCGCACGGTGACAGTCGCACGTCATCGGTAGTTGGCCGACGCATCGATGCATTGAGTCTTCCAGAGGGCGCCCGCTTTGGAGCTATTGTGCGAGGCAAGAAGGTTATTGTTGCGCACAAAAATGTCGTTATCGAGTCTAACGATCACGTAGTGGTCTTCCTTGCCGATAAGAATCAAATCCCTGCTCTTGAATCACTCTTTCATGTTGGCATAGGCTTTTTTGGATAATTCTCTCGCATGCACTTTAGCCTAATTAGAGCCCTACTTGGGCTGCTGCTAATGATTTTCAGTGTGACTATGCTGATACCGATTGCGTTTGCGCTTTATTTTGGCGAACAAACGCTTTTTGCATTCTTCGCATCATTCGTAATTACCGCTGCCACTGGCGCCGCTTTATGGCTACCGCCTCATATGTCTACCGGCCAGCTGCGAGCACGCGACGGCTTTTTAATTACTTCGCTTTTTTGGTTGGTGCTAAGTGCATTTGGGGCCTTGCCTTTGCTGCTTGCCGAACAGCTAGCGATGTCAACCACCGACGCAATATTCGAAGCGATTTCAGGGCTGACCACGACGGGCGCAACGGTTATTACAGGTTTAGAGCATCTGCCCAAGTCTCTGCTTTACTATCGCCAACAACTACAATGGTTAGGTGGCATCGGTATTATTGTCATCGCCATCGCTATATTACCCATGCTGGGGATTGGGGGTATGCAGCTGTACCGCGCCGAAACTCCAGGGCCAATGAAGGATAATAAGCTGACTCCTCGCATCACCGGCACCGCTAAAATATTGTTTACTATTTATGTGCTAATGACGGTTGCCTGTGGTGTTTGTTATTGGCTTGCAGGAATGTCACCGTTCGATGCACTAACCCATAGTTTTTCAACGATAGCCATTGGAGGCTTCAGCACCTACGATGCCAGCATGGCGCATTTTGATAGTAACGCCATACTTTGGATTGGCATTGTTTTCATGCTGCTAGCGGGGGTTAATTTTGGCCTGCACTATTTTGTCTTTCGCGACCGCAACCCTCTGCTTTACTGGCGCGACCCAGAATTAAAGTTCTTTTATGCCACGATTTTTGTCTCAATTATTTGTGTCGTGCTAATGCTGTTTTATGCGCGTAGTAATGTACTGCCTGTTCAGGCGGGACCTACTGCAGAGCATGCTCCGTCGGTACTGCTTATTGACGGTGCTAGTGGTACAAATGCGGACAAGTTCAATGTCATCAGTCACGGCGCTTTTCAAGTGGTGTCGCTAGCCACCACTACTGGATTCGCCTCGACTGACTACACAGCGTGGCCAGCGGTGGTGCCGGTCTACATGTTTTATCTTGCATTTATGGGTGCGTGTGCAGGCTCAACCGGTGGCGGTATGAAAGCAATTCGAGTACTGCTCATTGCCAAGCAGGGCTATCGCGAGCTGTTACGTCTAATTCATCCCAACGCCGTGATCCCGCTTAAGGTCGGCTCTCGACCCGTATCAGAGCGGGTTGTTAGCGCCGTCTGGAGTTTTTTCGCTATTTATATGATGGTGTTTTTCATTTTGTTTTTGGCCGTATTGGCAACCGGCATCGATTTTTTTACGGCGTTTTCGGCGGTCGGCGCGACGATCAACAATCTTGGCCCAGGCCTGGGCGAGGTCGCTTACAATTACGCCTCCCTGCCAAGCGCCACAAAATGGATCCTTTGCCTGTCAATGTTGCTAGGGCGATTAGAGGTATTTACCTTGCTGGTGTTATTAACTCCGGCGTTTTGGCGCAAATAATTGGCCATCATAATGCGCGCAGTTCACTGTATAATCGCAGGTCTTTTTGGCTAGTCGCATCAGTGCACCCAATGATTTAGGTGTCATGCAGTAATAGATCGCGCCTCAATATTTAATTTACTCAATAGGTTTACGTAAACTAAGCACTGTGAATACATCTAATTCAAACACCCCAAAGACTCCAGAAACCTTTCAGGACTTGATCCTAGCGCTGCAAAAATACTGGGCCAGCTATGGCTGCGTTGTATTACAGCCGCTCGATCT
This sequence comes from uncultured Pseudomonadales bacterium, assembly GCA_905478995.1. Taxonomy (GTDB): domain Bacteria; phylum Pseudomonadota; class Gammaproteobacteria; order Pseudomonadales; family UBA7434; genus UBA7434. Next base: position 4,216 of record CAJQKT010000075.1, read on the forward strand.
GGAGGTGGGTGCGGGCACCTTTCATCCCGCAACGTTCTTACGCGCCATCGGTCCAGAAACATGGAATGCGGCCTACGTGCAGCCCTGTCGACGACCTACTGACGGTCGTTATGGAGAAAACCCGAATCGCCTGCAGCATTATTATCAATTCCAAGTGTTACTCAAGCCATCGCCCGACAATATTCAGCAACTCTATCTCAACTCCTTAACCCAGTTAGGCATTGACCCGCTAGTCAACGACATACGCTTTGTCGAAGACAACTGGGAATCACCCACGCTCGGAGCATGGGGACTGGGCTGGGAGGTTTGGTTGAATGGCATGGAGGTCACTCAATTTACTTACTTTCAACAAGTCGGTGGGCTGGAATGCTACCCCGTATCAGGCGAGATCACCTATGGCCTAGAGCGCATCGCCATGTATCTACAGGGTGTTGATTCCATTTACGACTTGGTATGGGCTCGCGGCCCTGAAGGTGATGTCACGTATGGTGATGTCTTTCACCAAAACGAAGTCGAGATGTCAACCTACAACTTTGAGCATGCCAATACCGAATTCTTGTTCAGCTATTTTGATGAATGCGAAGCACAAAGCAAACAACTCATTGAGGCGGGGCTATCGCTCCCCGCTTATGAAATGGTGATGAAGGCATCACATGCTTTTAACTTACTTGACGCCCGGCATGCCATCTCGGTGACCGAGAGGCAGCGATTTATTTTACGTGTCCGTGCGCTAGCTCGTGCAGTCGCAGAAGCCTATTTTGCAACGAGGGCGGCGTTAGGCTTCCCGCTCGCACCGGCAAATCTTCGCGAGGAAGCAATGGGCAAGCTTGCAACGGCCACAGGAGCCGACACATGAGCGCGCCCCATACTAAGACCGCCAATTTATTGATTGAGTTGGGCACCGAAGAGCTGCCGCCAACGGCTTTATTAAAACTATCACAGGCTTTCACCAAAGGCCTACTAAACGGCCTTGCTGAGGCTCGCCTCACTTTTGATACTCAAGATGTTAAAAGCTTTGCAACCCCTCGCCGCCTTGCAGTATTTGTAGGGGGACTAACGACCGCTCAAAGTGATCAATCTATCGAAAAGCTCGGCCCAGCAGTGAGTGCCGCCTACGATAAAACGGGCGCACCCAGTAAGGCTGCATTAGGCTTTGCGCGCAGCAATGGCGTCGATTTTGAACAGCTTGAAACCGTAGCTACCGACAAGGGTGATCGGCTCTGCTTCAAAACCATTGAACGCGGACAAACCACCACGGCGCTATTACAAAATATAGTCGAGTCAGCCTTAGCGCAGCTGCCCATTGCCAAACGGATGCGCTGGGGCTCTTCGCGCACCGAATTTGTCCGGCCAGCACAATGGTTAGTCATGTTGTTAGATGATGCGATCGTGGATGCCGTAGTGTTAGGTATTGCAGCCGGGCGGGAGAGTTATGGCCATCGTTTCCACTCTTCAGGGCCCGTCACTATCACCTCGGCCTCGATTTACGCAGAGACATTGCACAAGCATTCGGTCATCGCTGATTTTTTTGAGCGGCGCGAGTTAATAAAAGATCAAGTAAGCAAGCTGGCTCAATCTTTAGGTGGCCAGGCCGTCATAGAAGACGCACTGCTTGATGAGGTAACTGCATTAGTAGAATGGCCTGTTGCACTGGCGGGGGATTTCGACGCCCAGTTTTTAGCTATCCCCCATGAGGCGCTTGTTTACTCAATGACGGAACATCAAAAATATTTCCACATTTTAGATGCCAATGCGCAATTATTACCCCACTTTATTACCGTTAGTAATATTGAAAGCAAAGCGCCTGAAAAAATTATTGCCGGTAACGAACGCGTTATTCGTCCACGCCTTGCCGATGCTGCCTTCTTTTTTGCAACCGATAAAAAAGTATCACTGCAAACCTTGCGTGAGCGCTTAAAGCCCGTTGTTTTTCAACAACAGCTAGGCACGGTGTACGAAAAAACCGAACGAATAGCTTCTCTCTCCGCGGCAATTGCGTCCTTGCTTAACGCTGATGCTGGGCAAGCCAGCTTAGCTGGGCAATTTTGTAAGGCAGATCTGTCCTCAGATATGGTCCTAGAGTTCGATAAAATGCAGGGGGTAGCCGGAGGTTATTATGCGCGCCATGCCAACTTAGACGAGACGGTGGCTGGGGCAATTGAGCAGCACTACTTGCCCAAGTTTGCCAACGACAAGGTTCCTCATGGGGGCGTAGCTTGTGCTGTAGCACTGGCCGACCGTCTTGATACATTGACCGGTATATTCGGTATTGGCCAGCAGCCGTCCGGATCTAAAGACCCGTTTGCACTGCGTCGCGCCTCTATCGGCATGCTGCAAATCATTTTACAAAACGCACTGACGCTCGATGTTCGGCAGCTCGCTGAATTAGCTGTCGAACAACATGCATCCATTGCAGACAAGCCCGGCACAGTAACTAAGGTTGCTAATTATATTTTTGATCGCTTTGGTGCTTACTATCAGGAACAACAGCTAGCCACTGAAATTTTTCAGTCGGTGCGCAGTATAAATACGTTTGATCCATTAGATTTTGACGCGCGTGTTCAGGCCGTTGCGCACTTCGTACAACAGCCTGAAAGCGAGAGTCTTGCTGCCGCCAATAAGCGAGTAAGCAATATTCTTGAAAAATCGACCGACAAAACCAGTGGTGCAGCCGCGGTACATTTTGATGAAGGCCTGCTTCAAGAAGATGCCGAAAAGGCATTGGCCATGGCAGTAGCAGCAAAAGAGGCGAGTTGCGGGCCTTTATTTGCCAAGCGCGATTACCGTGATGGATTGCTCCAGTTAACCGAGTTGAAAGGCCCAGTTGATGAGTTTTTTGATAACGTGATGGTGAATGCTGACGACGAGGCGCTTCGTAAGAATCGCTTGGCACTACTGTCTCGGCTTCGCGCGTTGTTTCTAGGCGTTGCTGATATTTCAATACTAGCGCCAACAAAAAAGTAGTTGCTGGCTGGCATAACATGGTCTAACTCTTTTACTGAGGTGTATGTGATGCAGTCTTTCTCGATGAAGTCTTTCTGTGCAGTGGTAGCGTATTGTGTTTTGTATACACAGGCCGGAACTGCCAATACTGATGCTACAGCGACCATCCGCAACCAACTATTTTCTCAAGTCGAAATGGCGCGAGCCGCTGCGATTGCCGTTAACGCAGAGCTTTATGCGCCGAAGACTTTTACTCAAGGCAATAAACATCTGAGCGCTGCCGAAAAAAGCCTTGCCAAAGGGCGATCAATCGAGCGCATTACCAATAGCGTTGATAAAGCGACTGAGCAGTTAGAGTTAGCTCAGGTGCGCGCCACGGCAGCACAGAGCCGCTTCAGCAATACCATCCAAGCCCGCCAAGATGCTGCTGCTGTTGAATCGGCTCGCTTTGCCAGCGCAACATGGCTAGGTGCAGAAAAGCATTTTAATAATGCGATTGAAAAGCATGAAGGCGGTAAAATCGAATCTGCCAGTAAGCGAGCGGCTCAAGCTGAGCAAGATTATCGCGCTGCAGAGCTAGAGGCTATTAAAAAGCACTATCTTACCGAAACACGACGCTTAATTGCCGATGCCGAAAAACAAAAGGTAAGCCGATATGCACCGCAAACATTAGCAGCAGCAGCGCGTTTATTAAAGGATGCCGAAACTGAACTCAATCAAAACCGATATGATACCGATCAAGCGCGATCGCTAGCGCGCCGAGCTAAAGTTGAGGCGGGCCACGCATTTTATTTGATGAATGAATTAAAACCGGTCCGCGAAGGCAAGTTAAGTGAAGAGGCCTTTGCCCTTAAAACAGAACAACCGCTGCTGGCTATTGCAGGCGCACTTGATATGAATATAGATCTTGATGCTGGCCCGGCCGGCCCCACCAGCGCGATGGTCGAAGCCATCTTAACGCTGCGTGCCGACTCTGCTGAGCTGAGCTTAGTTAGGCAAGAGGCCATAGCTATGGAAGCGGAAATGCGGCGGCTAAACGATAAACTCGGTTTGCAATCGACCCGGCTTATGCGACAAGCGGAGATCAAACGAAAAATCACACTACTTGAGTCGATGTTTTCATTTAAAGAGGCGCGGGTGTATCGACAGGGCGGGAATTTATTGCTGCGCATGGTTGGACTGAATTTTCAGTCGGGTAAGGCAGTTATTCAGTCGCAGCAGTTCGCTCTTCTTACACAGTTGATCAAGGCGCTAGAGCAATTTCCCGGAGCATCCATTACGCTAGAAGGGCATACCGATTCATTTGGCAGCGATGCAATCAACTTACAACTCTCGCAGGATCGAGCTGATGCCGTAAAAGCCTATCTCAATGCTAATGTCACAGAAGACTTCTTTAAAGCAATAGACGCTGTTGGTTTTGGTGAAACGCGACCAGTGGCTAATAATGAAACCGCCGCTGGTAGAAAAATTAATCGGCGCATTGATTTACTGATTCGCCCACAGTTTTGACAACGCTGCGGTAGCGCCTGCTATGAGTGGCAGGTCTGACTAAGCATTGATATTGGTATGGGTGTCGTCACCTAACGCCTGATCGAAATCGCTTAAGCTCAGCGATCCAAAATCGAAAAAGTCGCCATTAAAAAGATCGGTACCAGGGGCCAATAAATCTAAGTAGCGATCAAAATATAAAAGTTGTTTTAACAATAAAGTAAAGGCACTGGGAAACCGAATGCCATGCCGAGTTGCTACGCTAAGCAAGGCTGATAATTGCCGCTGCGCATCCTTTTCTAGTAAGTGCTCACTATCGCTCTGGGCGCCT
>CAJQKT010000076.1 GCA_905478995.1 uncultured Pseudomonadales bacterium
TGGAAGGTAGACTTTTTTGATGATTTTGAAACGTTCAATACGGCAAACTGGCAAGATCAAATTCTATGGGTCAACGATGAGGACCACTGTTACGTGCGCGATAACGAGCACAACACTCGCGAAGTCAGTAATGGCACGCTAAAAATTCGCGTTATCGACCTAGGTCAGAAGCGCCCCTGTGACAATTTGAATAAATTTGGCAAGCAGCACCCCGACACACAATATATTGCCGGTCGCATCGCCTCGAAAAACCGTCAGGAATTCATTAAGGGCAGGTGGACGGCCCGACTAAAAGTTGAAAATAGTGGCCAGCCCGGTATGTTTCCCGCTTGGTGGTTATTGGGGGCTTTAAATAACGAGCCGCCGGTTGAGGAAGCAGACGAAACCGTTTGCTGGCCCATGACCGGTTCAGGTGAAATTGATATTTTTGAGCATCACAGCGATGGCGGCCCCGATCACTTTGCTGCGCGTGCGATTAAAAGCTTGGGGCATTGTGGTGGCGGAGACTGGCAGGAGTTAATGCTGGTACAGGCGGCTAAATTGGCCGACTACCATGAGTATGCGGTAGAGTGGGTGGGCAGTGACTTAGTGTTTCGCCTCGATGGGGTAGAGATCTATCGCAATGCCTCAGAGGGCGACAAATTTCCTGAGCCTTTATTTGCGGTGCTGAATTTCGCCAAAATCAATGCATCGCCGATGACTGCTCCCTCATGGACGATGGAAGTAGACTGGGTTAAGCACGAGTATTGGCAAGACTAGCCGCGGCAAAAACCTTGCCGATGGCACTGATTCTTGTCGCTCGATTAGCCTGCGAGTCCCGATACAGGTTGCCCGCAAGCAACACTGCCGCTATCGATGACGTGCGCACGCAAACCTGCGCGGTGAACCATTTTAGAGACGGCTTCGGGTGCTAACAGTTTGGCTAAATGGACGCAGGGCTCGCAAAGTTCCACTCCGCGCAAGCGGATATCACCCAGCATAAACTCTTCACCTTCAAACTGATTAAGCCGAATGCCTTGAGTGATGATGTTGCGTCGGAAGTCGGCGTAATCAAAGTTAAATCCATAGGCTCGGTTAAAGTGGTCAATTTCTTCGGATTCAATCAAGGTGATTGCTTTGCTGACTACGAGACCGTTTTTTTTCGAGTGATAGCCGAGTTCGCTAAAATATCTATCGCCTAGGATACCTTTGCTTGCATGCAAATCAGCCGTTTCTATGCTTTTCATGACTGCGCCGCCACGGTGCGCGATATAGATATTAAGGATTTTTCCCACTGAACTGGGTCCTGTAGTCGATGCGCGGTTAATTTTTTATGTTTACTGAATATGTCTTGCAGGCAGCGTGCTCACCATGCAATACGACTACCATCCCAGTTGAAAAAATCACCGCTTTGTTTTTCAGTTAGCTTGTCCATGACATCGCAAATTCTGCTTGCTGAACAGTCGGGGGAGTAATATTTTTGCTTATTAATGTTCTTTTTAAAAGGGTCTGATAAGTTGCCAATGGTCGTGCCAGGATGGATTGCTGCAATTATGGCGTTTTTGTTTTTACGGCGTACTTCAATGGCCGTGGTTTTAATAAGCATGTTGAGCGCTGCTTTCGAGCTTCGGTAGCCATACCAGCCACCTAATTGATTTTCTTCAATGCTGCCTACCATGGCGCTAAGGCAAGCAAATACAGCATTTGCATTGGGCTGTGCTGGGTCAGGTTTGGCGAGTAGTGGGATAAAGGACTGTAAGCAGAGCATGGGTAAAATACTGTTGATGCGAAAATAGGCGGCAAGCTTGTCGGCGTCAATTTGCGTTAGACTTTTTTCAGGCCGTAACGCTTCGTTATGCAATACGCCTATGCAGCAGATAATTCGATGGAAAGCCCCATGTGCAGCGAGCTTTGTTTGTTGTTGGGCGAGGCTTTCACTGGAGTAGTCGGTATCGGTTTGCGAGAGTGTAAAGACATTGAAATTATCGGCCAGCTCTTTAGTAATAGCCTTGCCAATAGTGCCATGACTTCCGATGACTAAAGCATTTTTTTTAGCAATTTGAGTCATTGTGTTATCGATGCTCTGTACTGAATTGGCGCGTAATATTGGTGTGCGGAAATGGACTAGTGTTGCTGGCTAGGGGTGGGTATAGCGGTGGGTTTTTGTTGCCAAAGTTTACCGTCGCAAAGCGCATAGTTGGGGCAGTCATGTGTGCACCCTCTGCAGGGTAGCCGCGTGCTATTGCTTTTATGAGGTGAATCAGACGCTTTTGAGGTATCGGGTTTCATTTTCATAGCTCTTTTGATATGGCCGCTAAGTTTCGCTAAGTCAGTGAAGGTGGCCGGATTGTAGTGGTTGATACGCTGAAAATGTAGGTGATGGATTACCCACTATGCATATTGTCTATCACGGTAAGTTTTTTTTAATCGGGTTGGCGCTCGTTTGTCGGATCCAAGCACCCATGTCAGTGTCTAGATCTCCGTAATATCACTGGCACTGTGGCGCTCGCGCACTTGTTCCTCTTCTGGTCCCCACACTCGATTAACGCGTCGCCCACGCTGCACTGCCGGGCGAGCCTGTATTTCGTTGGCCCAGCGAGCCACATGAGTATAAGAGGCTACGTCTAGAAATTCTTGTGCATTGTAGAGGTCATTAATGACGAGCGTGCCGTACCAAGCGTAGTTGGCCATGTCGGCAATGGTGTAGGCATCGCCGCATAAAAACTGCCGATTGGCTAAATTATTATTCAATACATCCAGCTGGCGCTTAACTTCCATAGCAAAGCGATCGATAGGGTACTCGAGTTTTTCTGGTGCATAGGCATAAAAGTGGCCAAATCCTCCGCCTAGAAAAGGCGCGCTACCCATTTGCCAAAATAACCATGACATACATTCGGCGCGGCCAGCCGGTTCAGTGGGCAAAAACGCATCGAATTTTTCAGCTAAATAAACCAAAATGGCGCCGGACTCAAAAACCCGAGTGCCCGGTGAGGTGCTTTGGTCAAGCAGCGCAGGAATTTTTGAATTGGGATTGATGTCGACAAAGCCGCTGCCGAATTGGTCGCCTGCAATAATATTAATCAGGTAGGCATCGTACTCGGCACCCTTATGGCCTAGCGCTAAGAGCTCTTCGAGCAGTACTGTCACTTTAACCCCGTTGGGTGTGCCCACCGAATAGAGCTGTAACGGATGCTCGCCTACCGGCAGCGCTTTTTCTAGCACGGCTCCAGCGGTAGGTCGATTGATGTCGGCAAACCGACCGCCGTTTTCAGTTTTCCAAGTCCAGACTTTAGGCGGTACATAGGGCTCGTGAGTACTCATAGCTAAATAATCTCTTAATCATTGCGCGCTTGTAAGGCGAAAAATAGTTATACGAAAAATAGTGGCGTGAGAAATGGTCGTGTGAAAAATAAATGCATTAAACGCAGTGAAAATCTCTAACGATTCCTCCCTAGTGCGTCGTGGCTGGTTACCCAGTCGCCGGCTAATACGGCACTCATTAAAGATAGCTCGCCGGCCAATACTGTGGCGCCAATAATTTCGGCGAGTTTATTGACCTTGCCTTTACCGTTACAGCCTAATAAATTTAAACATTCTTGCTGGGTAGGCAAGCCAGTGCCACCGCCGTAAGTAGCTACAATAAGCGAAGGTATCGTGATTGAAAAATAATAGTTGCTGTCGGCATCTATTTCGGCATAGGTGACAGCTGCTGAAGATTCGGCAACGTTAGCCACATCTTGCCCGGTTGCAATAAATGTGGCGGTGATGCCATTAGCCGAGTGTGCGCCCGTATTAATAGAGCCGGCCATAAAGCTACCTACCTGGCTGATAGCTCGCGCTTTAAAAAGCGCTTCTGCTGGCAAGCGCATAACTTTTTCAATAAGAGCGCTGGGCAGAATTACTTCGGCAATCACGCGCTTACCGCGGGTGTGTAGTGTATTTATTTGCGAGTGCTTTTTGTCTGTGTCCATCGCTCCCGACAACATATAGCGTTGAATGCCAGGGTAATGTTGCATAATCCATTCGCACACCACAAAGGTGGCTTTGCCCACCATGTTTTGTCCAGCTGCATCGCCGGTTGTATAGTTAAAGCGCAAGTAACGCATTTTTGCAGCGGCGAACTGTTGAATGTTGCGTAGCTTGCCTGAACGGGTAGTGGTTTGGGCAACGGCTTGTAGTTGCTCAAAGTTATCTTCAACCCATTGGCCGAAATCTCGGGCTTGCCGCGCGTCGTCAAAAATAAATACCGGCGCTCGCTGCATGGCATCGTCTACTACAGTGACTTTGGCGCCGCCGGCTTCATGCAGCAGGCGCATGCCGCGGTTGTAGCTGGCGACTAACGTGCCTTCGGTGGTCGCCATAGGCACATAAAACTCGCCCTGGGCGTGTTCACCATTAACTAAAAGTGGGCCTGCAAGCCCAATGGGGACTTGTGCAACACCGGTAAAATTTTCGATATTGCCCGCCGTTAATGCGGGGTCGATGGAGTACTTGCCCACGTGTGCTAGCGATGCTCCGGTTTGCTCGGTAGCAAAAGAACGCCGCTGCTGTGCCAGCTGTTCGCTGTAATCGTTGCTTTTATCGCGAGGAATGCGGTTTGACATGCTTGAGCGTCCTGACTTGCAATATAATTAAACGGCTGAGAATAAGCTGGCAAAAATGTTACAGTAAAGTGATGCTCACAGCCAACAAGCTTGCGACTATTCAATGAATCATTTTAAAAGATTGCTTTATGGTAATTAAAGACCCTTATGACCCCAGGTCTATAAAAAACACTGAAACTCGCGCGCAGGGTAGGGCCGTGCGGCCTAAAGATGCTGCCACACTTATTTTGGTCAGACATGATGCTTCGCAGCCGCGAATTTTAATGGGCAAGCGTGCCGCTAGTCATAAGTTTATGCCTAACAAATTTGTTTTTCCTGGCGGGCGAGTGGACCCCGGTGATAGTCGCTTGCAGCCGCCTTTAGATTTACACCCCGATGTCCACAAGCGTTTAGCTACTGCCTGTTCGGTAGTACGCGCTCGGGCGTTAGCAATGGCGGCCATTCGCGAAACCTTTGAAGAAACGGGGTTGTTGCTGGGTGAGCCCGATAGCCCTACTTTGAAAACTCGGTCAACACCTTGGCGTGAATTTCTTCAACATAATGTGAACCCGCGTTTAGACACATTGCACTACATTGCTCGGGCAATTACACCACCCTACCGTGGGCGGCGTTTTGATACCCGTTTTTTTATGTGTGACGCTGGCCTCATACAAGGTGATGTGCAGGGCGAGCTACAAGGTTCGGGAGAACTACTCGAGTTGCACTGGGTTTCTATTGACGATGCGCGGACGTTGGAGTTGCCGCAAATTACTCGTTTAGTACTCGATGAAGTTGAACGCCGGCTGCGAGAAGGACACACACCGGCAGAGCATGGCCCTTTCGTGCACTTTAAACACGGCAAGGCGGTACTAGAAACTAATTAGCCTGCCAATGCGGCGCGCTCAGGGGTAGTAGTGCTAATACCAGCTTTTATCCATTGCGTAGCATGTGTCGTCAAGGGTTAACAGTAGCTTTGCCCAAGTGTTGATGTCGGGCAATTCATAGTTAAAGAAATAGCGCATGGCCTGTAACTTACCGTTATAAAAGTTTTCGTCATCCGCATGCGGGCCTTGTTCGATTGCACGCGCCGCTACCACACCTTGCATTAGCCAGATCCAGGCGATAACAACATTGCCAAACAGGTCGAGGTACTTCACCGAATTGGCCAAGACCAAATCAATATTTTTTTCGAGCATCGAGCCCAGTAAAAATTCGGTGACTTGTTTTAACGTGGCAACTGCTGCCTCAAGTTCTTCGGCATACTGGTTGAGCTTGGTTGACTGCTTTGCCTCGGCAATGGTTGATTCGATAGCAGCTAAACAAGCCATATAACCCGCTAAACCGTTGTGCGGAACCTTGCGCGCCAATAAATCTAACGATTGAATGCCAGTGGTGCCTTCATGAATAGGGTTGAGTCGATTATCTCGATACATCATTTCAACGGGGTGTTCATTCACATAGCCCGAGCCACCGAGCACTTGAATAGCCATGTAGTTAGCTTTGGGTCCATATTCTGAAGGCCAGCTTTTAATAATGGGGGTAAGAAAATCCAGCAGAAGATGTGCCTGCTTGCGTTCTTCTTCGGTAGGGGCGGTATGCTCGTCATCGTTGAGCTTAGTGCCTAGCAGGCACAGTGCATAGGCGCCTTCAGCATAGGCCTTTTGGGCAAGCAGCATGCGCCGTACATCGGCATGCTCAATAATATTAACAGGTGGCGATAGTGGATCTTTATTTGAGGGCAAGCGGCCTTGTGGGCGCTCTTTGGCATAGTCTAGTGAATACTGATAACCGGCCAATGCCATTAATGCAGCCCCGCTACCTACCATGATGCGCGCCTCGTTCATCATATGAAACATATAACTTAGGCCGCGGTTTTCTTCACCAACCAAATAGCCTACTGAGCCCTCTTGCTCACCAAAATTAAGCGCGCATGAAGTTTGACCGCGGCCCCCCATTTTATGGAACAAGCCGGCCAACGCAACCTCGTTGCTCTGACCGATGCTGCCGTCATCGTTGACTAAAAATTTGGGCACGATAAACAGCGAAATACCTTTTACTCCTTTAGGCGCACCCTTGATGCGAGCAAGAACCAAATGAACGATATTCTCATTGAGTTCGTGGTCGCCGCCCGAAATCCATATTTTGTTGCCGCTAACACGATAGTTACCATCGTCAGAGGCTACAGCTGTGGTGGTTATATCGGCCAGACTTGAGCCTGCAGCGGGCTCACTCATGGCCATAGTGCCGGCAAAGCGGCCGCTTCGCATGGGCTCTACCCACTGGCGTTTTTGGTCCTCGGTGCCATGGGCGTCGATTAAATTGGCATTGGCGTTGGTTAGCCCAATATAACCAATCGTGGTGCTGGCAGCGGCGCTAAGCCAGCCGTCGCATACAGCGGCGACAAGAGAGGGTAACTGCATGCCCCCCAATTCGTAGTTGGCCCGTGGTGAGCCTAAGCCTGCGGCAACTACCGCATCGAGTGCCTGCTTGATTTCGGGAATCATATGCACATTTTTCCCATCAAAAGTCGGCTGATTCGTATCGACTTTTTGTCGGATGGGTAAAAAATATTTTTCGGCCACTGTGCGACTTGTTTCAATGGCCGCATTAAATGTTTCGCGGCTATGGTCGGCATAGCGTTCACGCTCAATCATCGCTTCCACATCAAATAATTCGTACAGCATGAAATCTAAGTCACGTTGATTAAGTATGGGTGCTGCCACAATAAGTTACCTCTAAAAAAAGTAATGAATTAGCGATTAAATTTCTAACAAAATTATGATGAATCAGTGAGCGAGTATCACGCGCATATAACTATGAGTTTTTACGATTGGGGGGTGACTGGTGGTTCAAAGTACAACGTTCATTAATGACCACCGCAATGCTTAGTTGGCACACGCTGTTGGAGCTTATGCTGACGATAAATGAGGTAAGCCAGATTAAACATATCTCTGATACACGCGCTTTTGATTATATCGTGATTTACTTAAGCTTTGGGTGCCACTTTGGTGACATGGATTAACGAGGTGAAATGCAAAGTGCTTTAACGGGCAATGGTCTAACTTGCAACCGTTGTATTTCGTATTGATATGGCATTATATGTGACATAATATAAGGGTCAAGCATTAATTGTGGCGACGGGTTTGCGTAATCTGCTCGGCCTCAGCAGTAAGTCTGAGCCCCAGCACTAGATTTTTTGAGCGATTAAAAAGGCTTTTCGGATATGACAGAATCATTACTAGTCGAGCGCGAGGGCGCGGTTGCTATTGTCTCAATTAATGATGCGCCCTATAACCGCATGACACTGGATTTTGTCGACCGTCTTGAGGTGTTAGTCGGTGAAATCGCGGCCGATGATTCTATTCGTGCCGTTGTATTGACTGGGCAGGGGCAAGATAATTTTTCGGTAGGCATGAACCTTAAGCAGTTGGCTGATGGGGTGCAGCGCATGGGCTCTATTGATAAGCTGCTGGATCAGCGCCTGCGAGTGATTGCTGCGATTGAAATGATGCACAAACCGTGGATTGCGACGTTATTTGGTTATTGCTTAGGAGGTGGCTTGGAAGTACCGTTGGGCTGCCACTTTAGACTCGCCGCTGCACAGGGCGCGCAAATTGGTTTGCCCGAAATGGACTTAGGGTCGGTGCCTGCATGGGGCGGGAGCGCGCGCTTAAGTCAATGCGTTGGTAAGGCTCATGCGCTGGATATGATTTTACGAGGTAAGAAAATCTCAGGTCCTGAGGCTTTGCGTATTGGTTTGGTGCATGAGGTGTGGCCGATGGCCGAGCTCAAACGCCGCGCAATCGATCTGGCCCAAGAGTTGGCTGCACAGCCAGCATTGGCCGTGCGCGGGATGCTCGATGTGATTATGGCCTCACAGGAAAAAACGCAGGAGCAATTGCTGCAGGCTGAACGCCGCGCAGTAAAAAATACTTACGGCACTGCCGATTCGCAAGAAGGTATGATGGCGTTCTTGGAAAAACGTAAGCCGGTATTCAATCAGCCTAAATAATTTTTCAAAATGAACTAATTTTTATGAGTTAAAAACGGTTTTAAAATCTCTTGTTGTGTATCACTTTAAAAAAAGGAAATGATTATGTCGATTAAAGTTGTCCCTAAAGACCAAATGGTTGAACAAATTGGAACCAAACTTGAGCCAGGGGCTTGGGTTACGTTAGAGCAAGAGCGCATTAATACTTTTGCCGATTGCACCGAAGATCATCAGTTTATTCACATCGATGAAGAGAAGGCAGCCCAAACGCCGTTTGGCGGAACCATCGCCCATGGTTTTTTAACGCTTTCAATGTTAGTAAAAATGACCGAAGAGACCGGCATCATGCCTGAAAACACCATCATGGGGATGAACTATGGTTTTGACAAAATTCGATTTTTAGCGCCAGTAAGGGCTGGTAAACGGGTGCGTGCTCACTGCGAAATTGCTAACGTAGCCCGCAAAGACGATAGTCGATTTTTAACTACACAAACGATATCGGTAGAAATTGAAGGCGAAGAGACCCCGGCTTTAGTTGCCCAGTGGCTTGTTATGACGGTTGCAGGTTGATCGTTTACTAGCAAAATATTTTGCTTCAAGCAGGTGACAGCACAAGCAGGTGGCAGCGCATGAAAATATTTTATGGTGTTTTAGTGGCGATTTATGCGCTTTGGTTCGTTTGGTATGGCGGCAGTGGTCAGCCAATGACTCAAGCGCAGGTCGATGAGTACATTGAGATCTATAAAAGTAAGTCGCATTCCGACCCGGTTAGTCAGCAAGAAACGCTTACTTTAATTGAGCGTTTGGCGGCTTTTGATACGGGTAATGAGTATTTGATGGTTAATCTTATTCGTTATCGTGATAAGGCGAAGTATCCTGCTGACTCGGTATGGGCCAATGAGACCGATGCCCTTGCTGCCGATGCACGCTATTCACAGGGTGTTGTGGTGGAGCTTCTAAAACGCGGGGGTATACCACTATTAAAAGGCAATACCATTGGTGTATTTATGATTGATGCAGATTGGCATGATTGGGATGATTTTGCTGTTGTGCGTTATCGTAGTGCGGAAGATATGCTCGATATGATGATTGGTATGGCCGCTACGGGTTTAGCCGAGCATAAGTATGCCTCGATAGAGCAAACGCATGTTTTTCCTATTGAGCCCGTTATTTCGCTATTTTTTGTGCGCAGCCTGTTAGCGTTGCTACTGTTTGCAACAGCGATGGTCGTGCGTGGAGTGGTTTTGCGCAAAGGCTAATTTTTATTGTTTAACTTGAGTATTTACGTTAGTTTTTAATAGGATTGGGAAAGATGAGTGCACCGGTTTACCAAACACTACTTTACGGCGTTGAGGGTAATGTTGCGGTTATTACGTTTAATCGCCCTAAGCAAATGAATGCGCTATCGCAGCGCATGATCCTTGAGTTGAAGCATGGCTTGGAGCAGGCTGAGAACGATAAGCGTGTGGTAGGCATTGTAATAACCGGCGCCGGTAAGGCGTTTTCGGCTGGTGCCGATATGACGGAGTTGCAAGGCTTAGCCAGTGGTAGTGTGTCCGAGGATGGCAGCGACCAACAGGGGAGTGCCTTGCAAGCGGCAAACCCTGGTGATGCCTCTATGCCGGAGGCTTATCGTAAAGGTTTGTCTTATATAGCGTCCATTCAAAAGCCTGTTATCGCGGCTATTAATGGCGCCACTGTGGGCGTGTCGTTAGCCGTTGCACTTTTTTGCGACATGCGATTTTTTGGTGAAAAAGGTTTTGTAATGTCGGCCTTTCCGCAGCGAGGCCTAGTCGCTGAATATGGCACTAGCTGGATGCTGCCGCGGTTGGTGGGTGTTGATGTGGCTCTTGATATCCTTATGTCGAGCAGAAAAATTTATGGCTCTGAAGCGTATGCGATGAAATTAGCGACACGCGTTTATAAAGACGATGAGTTAGTGAGCGAGGCGGTGGCTTACATCCAAAATCTTGCCGACCATTGTGCGCCGCAATCCCTGCGGGCTATAAAAGGACAGGTCTATCGTGATTTATTTAGAGATCCTGCCGAGGCTTTTGACGAAGCAGAACGGTTGATGCTCGGTACGTTTGGCAGCCCAGATATGATGGAAGGTGTGAGCGCATTTGTAGAAAAACGTCAGCCTAATTTCATCAAGGTTGGAAAGGATTAAGCCTGACATGAAACACAAGTCTTCGCTATTGCTCGGCTAAATACAGCGCGCCATGGTTAAGTAAGCTAAGTAATAAACCCATGTTGGATGCAGTTACTTCAACATGGTTTTTATCCAGCATCAGCGCTTGGCCAAGTAGCTCGACCAATGCATTGTTATTGGCATGGGTGGGTATTTGATTGCCGTCAACAAATAGTATGTGGTTGGCCGTTCCGCTAGGTTTGGCATCGTTTCCGCTAGGTATGACATCGTTATTTTCGCCCGCGATGTAGGCGAAACGTGAGCTTTCATTTTTTTGGATTATGCCGCCGTTCATTAAGTGATGCTCTAACTCATCAAGGCTATAATCTTCGTGCTCAGTGTCTTCTATATTGAGCTCTAAGTCGTCAGCAATCTGATACTTTGGCGTGGTTACATGTTTGCCAAACCAATTGCCAATCATTGTCTCATCATTGGCATAGTGTGAGAGTATCTGCTGGATGCTCTTTAGAGCCTGCGACGAAATTTCGCCGGTGTTGCTTTGCGCTTGCAAGTTGGGGTCGGTATAACGCAAAGATTCAGTGAGTTGTTCACCCATATAGTCGGTATATTCTCGAAGGATTTCACTGTGTGATGGTGCGCGAAAGCCTACCGAGCAGGTCATACAGTCATCACCTTGCGCAACACCATTATGGCCCACACCGGGTGGCACATATAAAATGTCGCCAGGGTTTAGTGTCCAAGTGTTTTCGGGTGTAAATTCGCTGAGGATTTTAACCGGCAGATTGGCAACAAATTTATTGTGTGCTGCTGGTTGATTGGCAAGGTCAAGATAATCGCCGCCGACCTCCCATTGTCTTTTTCCGCTGACTTGTATTAAAAATACATCATAGTTGTCATAGTGGGGGCCAACACCTCCGCCATCGTTGGCATAGCTCATCATTAAATCGTCAATACGCCAGCGCGGAATAAAATTAAATTTTTCTAACAGTTCTGCGGCAGCGGGTATGTGATGGTCCAGCGCTTGTACTAGTAGTGTGCAATGTGAGGGCGGCAGTTGGGCAAAGGTTTTTTCATCAAATGGGCCTATCTGTAAATTCCATTGCTCGCCATTTTGAATAATAAGGCGTGACTCAACATGTTCTTCGCAAGCTAGGCCCGCTAGTTCATCGGCGCTGATGGGTGATATATCGGTTGGCAGTGCATTGCGAATGAGCAGCGGCTTTTTTTGCCAATAATCGGCTAAAAAAGTGCTCAGTGGGATGTCGCCCAATACAGTCGGTTTCATAATTACGGTATCTTTTTCTTAATGAATGTCTTTATCAAGAAGCATGTCTATATGTGGGATGCCATCTTCGTGATAAACGCCCGATTCCTTTTTAAATCCAAAGCCTTGATAAAAATCTTGCAAGTGCTGTTGCGCGCTAATACTAATTGCTGTTTTAGGCCAGAGTTTGGCGATGTTCGTCATGCACTGTTGCATCAATTGCGTGCCAATGCCTTGCTTGCGCCGCGCCAAAAGCACGGCGAAGCGCCCAATACTGCTGTTGCTGTAGCTAAGCCCCGGTGGTAATAATCGTGCATAGGCAAGTAATATGCCCGCTTCGTAGGCCATTAAATGATGCGTTTGGTTGTCGCGGTCTTTGTCGTCTAGCTCGCTATAGGGGCAGGTTTGCTCGACGACGAATATGTCAATGCGCAGCTTAATAAACTCATAAAGTTGATCATTGCTGAGCTCGCTAAACGGTTTGCAGTGCCATTCGATATTTGCCATGTTGGAGTGTCATTTTGTTTTATTGGTGGGGCTTTTTAGTTGAGTAAAAAGCGCAAAGCTTTTGGGATAATGTGGCGTGATTGTTTTGCCGTGAGAAAAATGTCATAAGCGATTTATATTACAGAACCTAACTGACGATTGCGAATTAACCGTTTTTTGTAGTAGATTGGTAGTCTGATTTAACTAGCCGCACTTAGCAGAGGCCGATTGTGTTTTATATTATCGAGCAGGGCGCGCGAGTCGAAACACCGATTAACCGCTTATTGCAGGCCAAAGGTCTTAATGCGGTGAGCGCAAGTTCGCGAGTGCGAGCGGTTGGCGCAGGCGTAGAAAAAAAAGAGCCTGTAAAATCCACCGCCACAATATTGCGCTATCAAAATGCCGATTCTGAGCAGCCCCGTAGCCCAGCCATTTATGCTCATCAAATCATGACGGCTCCAGTTGTCTTGGCCGGCGTTTATCAAACAGTGCAAGAGATATGGGCTTTGTTTGCCAAGTATCGCTTTCATCATTTTCCTTTGCTAGATGAGAGCAATCAATTACAGGGCATCGTTACCGACGGCGACTTGTTACGTTACTCAGCTAATAATGATCGCGATGTGAATGCAGATTGTGTGGAACTTTTGATGACGCCAAAAGTTATCACCGCCGGTGAGCAAGCTGAAATACGCACAATAGCTGAAGTGATGTGTGTTCAAGCCATTGGTGCAATACCTATTGTTAATGAGCAAGTAGAAGTAGTCGGCATGGTGACGCGCTCAGATATTTTACGCACTTTGGTGCATCAAGCTCCGTTAGACCTATGGACCTGAATGGCGGGTTTAGTAAAACATGGCGACATTTTGACGGCCCGCTATCACGAGTTGCCCATGGCTGTTCCACACTTCCATATTTTGACTAGA
>CAJQKT010000077.1 GCA_905478995.1 uncultured Pseudomonadales bacterium
ACTGTCTCCGTTATTGCACATACTATCCAATCTAATTAGAGCATATTTTGGCTAGCCACTCAGCCTTCAATTTTACCCAACAACTACCATCGCGAACACTAACCTTGCCTAAGCTGATTGTGAATTCGATCGAGCTCAGCTTGGCTTTCGCGCACCTTCAATAGTACTTGCCTCAAGGGCAGCAGGTGCATCGGTACATTTCGATACTCGCGCGCAATGCTGGCAAGGTAGCGACCATGCTCAAAGAAAATTTTATACGCTTGCCAAACAGACTTGCTCGGATCAAACATATGAGTAGGTAATGATGAAACCCCGTTTATTTCAATTATTTTGAACTCACCGCGCAGCAACGCAGCCTCGGATGCCGCACGCACATCTAAGCGACCAAAATTAAAACCCTGCTGAGGTTCACACACCCCAAAGATTGCCTGCTCTAGATTGGTCGTCAACAATTGACTGTCATCGGTGAACATACAGCCCATCGTGTGCGAACCGATAAAAGATAGTTGCACCTTCTCATTATTGCTCGGTATTTGGCTAGTCTCCAAATATTGTAAAAAGCTGGTCCAGTGTTCGGTATAGCGATAGTGGTTTTGGGCTAACGTTAGCAATGAATCGCGGCCATTGCCTATAACAAAAGGGAAATGTTTTCGATTAATGCCTGTGATACGCGGCCGCCCCTGCTGCCTCACATAAAAAACCCCATACTCTTCGGGCAACGGACAGTATTGCTGCAATAAATAAGCACCCTGAATATCGGCAACTCGCAGCTGAGCCTCGGCATAGCTACTTATTTTTAAAATGCCCTTGCCAACCATACCAAGGTCAGGCTTTAAAATAACTGGGTAGGCAAATTGTTCGGCAAATGCAGCAATATTGTGCAACCGTTGCAACGAAGAGCTATCGCTAGAGAGCAATACCGTTGGAAGAAAAAGGGCCTGCGAAAACTGCTGCTGGGTGTGAAATTTTGAGCCTATCCCAATCTCACCATGATCGAGCGAAAAATTAGCCTTAGCCAAGTCGCGTACAGCAATGCCCTTGCGCAGGCACTGCCAAGCAAGGTAGACGTAAAAAGGCGCCTCAAAAAGCCTAGGATTCCAAAATTCATAAGGTTTTAGCCAGCGATGTTGCACTTGATGCGATCCTATGACGGATTATGATTGACCCAATAGAACGCCATAGCTATTAATGCCAACGAGCAGGCGAACTCATATCATACCGCGTTAGCCCTGCCTAGATGAACCATAGGTGAGGACCAAAAAACTATAGGGCAGTTTGAGAGACCAAAAGAACCACCTCAGTAGAGTCAATGTTAATAAAGCGGATCAAGAGAGGCTGGCGTACCAGTAAGGGTAGGAGGACAGACAAGGAAATGAGCAAACCAATGAAAAACTAAAACTATGGAAGTGTGGGCTTAAAGCTAATGCCGATAGTCTTAAGCTACGCTAGCCATTTGCTCATCTGAAAGTAACTGCATATTAAATAAGTTATTGGCGCCAGGGATGGCGTGCAAAATACTTTCAATCGTATTTTGGTACTTTTCCTCGCCCACTTTACTCAAATATTCGTGGATAGCTCTATTAGACACGTCCTGATCAAGCTCCTCTATCACCCAAAGCTCGGCGAGCACACCCGCAAAGGCAACACCATATTGAAGGTCAGAAAGATCGTGTGCTGGTGGTTCAGCAAATAACGCGTGACTGGCCTGAATAGCCTCCTGCAGAGCTACTGGTAGATTCCAACGCTGTGCTAGCATCGCGCCAATCTCGGCATGATCGATCCCAAACGCACGCAATTCTAACTCTACTAGGTCAAAATGACTGCGCGCCGAGCTAACCAACTGCCCATACTTGGGACCAATGGTCGTGAGCAGCACTAACATACCGATATCTTGTAGCAGCGCAGCAACAAATAAATCTCCGCGCGACGCCACATTAAGATCGCCATACATTTCATTCGCGGCAATCGCACTCAAAACACTTTTTCGCCAAAAAGTATCGTAATCGAACTCATATTTCTCTGTATCGCGCAAAGAATCAACAATCGCAATGCCCGTTGCAAGATCTAGCGTAAGACGAACACCAAGCAGAGTAATCGCCGCGCCTAAATTGGTCACTTCGTTGCGTCGGGCAAACATGGCCGAATTGCTCACATGTAAAATGCGCGCCGCCAGCACCGGGTCGCCAGAGATTACCGCTTCGAGCTGAGCCGCATACAGGCTTGGGTCATCCGCAAGAGCAATCAACTGCGTTGCACTGTGCGGCAATACCGGCAGCTTACTAGAAGCGCTAATAGCGTCGATTAAAATTTGTCTGTTCATACAAAGTGACTATGTAGTTGAACTGATCGTAGTTTTAAAAAAATACCCGTTTAAAAATTTGTCACACCTGATCAAGCTTTGCACAATCCTCACTGAGCTCAAACTTTAATCAGCCACGGAAAATAAAACTAAATATCCCCCGTAAAAAATTAGTTAATGTTTTTATTATTGTTTAAGAGTAAAGACCACGAAAAGGGTTAAGTCAAAGATATAGAGTGTACGTTTTTTGACCTCGCGCAGCCTTAAAAACAACCGCAGCTCAATCATTTGGTTATTTTTATTTTATGAAAATGTGCACCAAGATGTGTACTGCGGCATTACGCATTGCTACCTTCGTCTTGACGAGTCAACGCTAAAATAGTTGAGCCGGCTGTGGGTTCAATTATTTCTCCCACGACAAAAGGCCAAGCTTTGTTTTTTTCGTCAACAACAAATAAAGGTAGTCGAGTATGGCTATATTTTTTTTGGTAGGTAGGCCAATTGAATTCTTCAGTAAGATTCGTGGCCTTAATAACATCGCCCTCATTAACCCTACTCAGTAAATTACTATAAGTCGTATCTTCAGAAAATAATTGTCGACCTTGCAAACTTCCCGATACCGCATGTTTTTCAGATCGTCGCTTATCATTAGACGAAGCCAACCTAA
>CAJQKT010000078.1 GCA_905478995.1 uncultured Pseudomonadales bacterium
CCGGTATTCGGAGCGCGGCATAGAATCTTTAGATGACTCATTTACAACGAAATCCATAACAAGATATCCGTAACGACAAACCCTGAAAAAAGGCGCTCTAACATTCGCGTAAATCAGACGCATTTGTCCGGTGTTATCGCTCTAAAAGCGGTCACAGTGGTGCGAACACATGACCTCAGGTTACTTGTAACAGATATTTTGAGACATAAGCTGCAACCTATATAAGCAGGAATACATTCATGGCAGATGCAAAACAGTCTCGAATTAAAGAGCTGATCGCTCGCGGCAAAGAGCAGGGTTACCTGACCTATGCCGAAGTAAACGATCACTTACCCGAAGACATCTCCGACCCAGATCAAGTCGAAGATATCATTCAAATGATCAACGACATGGGCATTAAGGTTTTTGAAACCGCCCCTGATGCCGACGAACTGCTGCTCGCAGACGATGACTCTACCGACGATATAGCCGCAGCCGAGGCTGCGGCCGCACTGGCCGCCGTTGAAACTGAGGCCGGCCGCACCACCGATCCAGTACGCATGTATATGCGTGAAATGGGCACGGTAGAACTGCTAACTCGCGAAGGCGAAATAGCTATTGCCAAGCGTATTGAGGAAGGTATCCGCGAAAAGATGGCGGCGCTGGCTTATTTCCCCAACACGGTGCAGGCAATCATTAATGAGTACGCACTCGTTGAGAGCGGTGACAAAAAACTCGCCGATGTTCTTTTGGGCTACCTCAACCCTGCTGACTCTGTGCCCTCGGCGCAAGAAATTGCCGAAGCTCAAGCAGCAAAAACTGCTGCAGCCGCAGCAGCTGCCGCCAGTGGTGGTACCGCCGAAGTAGAAGAAGCGCCCGATACAGGCCCCGACCCCGAAGAAGCAAAAGAGCGCTTCGCCGGACTGGCCGACTACCTACTCAAAACCGAGCGCTGCATAAAACGCTACGGCCGCGATGCTGCATCAGCAGAGAAAAACCTCTTTGAGCTCGGTGAGCTTTTCAAGTACTTCAAAATCACTCCGCGCCTGCTTGACCCCATTATGAATAGCCCTCGTGATTCGCTATTCAAAATCCGCCTACAAGAGCGCGAAATAATGCGCCTGTGTGTGAAACAATCTAAAATGCCGCGCAAACTGTTCCTTAAAGAATTTATTGGCAGCGAAGTCGATATCACATGGATCGACAACATTATTGCCGCCGGCGAAGAGCCTTTTGCCAAGCGACTTGAACTTGCCCATGAGGATATTGTGCGCGCGCAAAACAAAATGCGCTCAATTGAAAAAGAACATGAGTTAGATCTTGCTGAGATAAAAGACATTAACCGTCGCATCTCGCTAGGCGAAGCACGCGCCCGCCGCGCCAAAAAAGAAATGGTTGAAGCCAACCTTCGTTTGGTTATCTCTATTGCCAAAAAGTACACCAACCGCGGCCTACAGTTTTTAGACCTTATTCAAGAAGGCAACATTGGCCTGATGAAAGCGGTCGACAAATTTGAATACCGACGCGGTTACAAGTTTTCAACCTATGCCACCTGGTGGATTCGACAAGCTATCACGCGCTCGATTGCAGATCAGGCACGCACGATTCGCATTCCCGTGCACATGATTGAAACTATCAACAAACTCAATCGTATTTCACGACAAATGTTGCAAGAAATTGGCCGAGAGCCAACGCCAGAAGAGCTGGCTGAACGCATGGAAATGCCTGAAGATAAAGTGCGCAAAGTATTAAAAATCGCTAAAGAACCTATCTCAATGGAAACGCCAATTGGTGATGATGAAGATTCACACCTGGGTGATTTCATCGAGGATGGTACGGTCGACTCACCGGTTGATTCAGCGACTGATCAAAGCCTGCGCGATGCCACAACCGATGTGCTGGGCAGCCTCACCGCGCGCGAAGCGAAAGTACTGCGCATGCGTTTTGGGATAGAGATGAATACTGACCATACGCTCGAAGAAGTCGGTAAGCAATTTGATGTAACGCGCGAGCGTATTCGTCAAATTGAAGCTAAAGCGTTACGCAAGTTGCGCCACCCTTCTCGCTCCGATCATTTACGCAGCTTTTTAGACGAGTAAAATTTTCGTTTCAATTTGAAAACGCGGCGTCTATAATCGCCGCGTTTTTATTTAGGGCCCGTAGCTCAGCTGGTTAGAGCATCCGACTCATAATCGGCAGGTCGAAGGTTCAAGTCCTTCCGGGCCCACCACTCACTTTGTTCGCGCTGCACCACGGCGGACTAATCCGGCTAACACTTTTTTTATTAGCTGATGATGTTATCGTTGAAGATTGCGCTTCAACCCTTCCGGGCCCACCACTCACTTTGTTCGCGCTGCACCACGGCGGAGTAACCCAGCTAACCCTTTCTTCACTGTTCGATGTTATCGTTGAAGATTGCGCTTCAACCCTTCCGGGCAAACCACTTACTATTCAGTCAATAACTAATAGCTACTGAAACGTCATACTTCGCGAGCGTGCCCTACCTACTCTATCGATAGAGGTGCTAATTAGTCTCACGAAATTTAGCCGGTGTCATTTTATTCCAGCGTAGAAAGGCGCGACGAAAGCTTGCAGTGTCCGTGTAGTCCACCAAGTGAGCAACGTCAGCAACAGTGAGATCTGTACTCGTTAAATACTTTTGAGCCAGTAGGTTTTTCACTTCATCAATGATTGTTCTGAAACTGTTGGATTCACTTTCTAAGCGGCGACCGAGCGTACTTTTACTAACGTGCAGCTTTTCGGCTACCTCGTCAATATTTAAAAAGTTACCGGCCGATTGAATTAGTAGACGCCGCACGGCGGCAGAGGTATTTTCGATGCGGTTTATTTCTCGTAGCATTTCCGCACATTGCTGCTGAAAAAAGAATTATCGGCGTGGAGGCGCCCGCAAGGTGACCTAGGTATAGAGACGGAATTTTCAGTTTGCGAGCGCAAAGCGTTCTCTCACAGAAAGTGCCGGTAAAACGCTTCAGTTAGATCCGCAAATCACTCGGGTATGCGGTGTATTGAGCGAGACCCAGTCCTTATAAGCGGAATAATTAATTACACCGCCAAGTAATGGCACTGCCTAAAAAACCCATTTTTCCTGAATCAGCGGTCATCGCCTGTAAATAGCATGAACCCCAGTTTAAAGACTCACTCACTTATTTTCTTTGAATTCTTAAAGCTCTCCTTCAGAGACGATTTTTGTTATTCTTATCCAGACACTAGCAAAGGTAATAAGATGAAAAGTATAAAATCCACAAGCCATCGAGCACCCGACTCACCACTGCTGAATGATGAGCAAATCATCGAGCGGCTATTCAATCATATTGATAATGGCACGACAGACCTTGGCGATACAATCTGGCGTGAGCCTGTTGAGCACTACCACTCGCAGGAGCGATTCAATGCTGAAATTGAATTATTACGGCGCTTGCCGGTACCTTACTGCCCATCCGCCGCACTACCTGAAAACGGTAGCTACATTGCCCGCAAAGCAGCAGGCACGCCCTTATTGGTAGCCCGCGGCGGCGATGGCAAGGTGCGAGCCTTTATCAATGCCTGTCGTCATCGCGGCATGCAAGTTGCCAAAGGCAGTGGCTGTGCCCGCGCGTTTTCTTGCCCCTATCATGCCTGGACTTACAGCCTTGAAGGTAAACTCAAAGGGGTTCCGGGGCGGGCCGGTTTTGCTGATTTAGACATGCAAGAGCATGGCCTAGTGGAAGTTAATGCGCTGGAAAAGGGCGGCCTGGTTTACGTTGCACAAAATGGTCCGATCAACTCAGAAACATTGCCCAACTGTTTAGACTACTTCTCACCCGAACAGGAAATGTTTGAGCAAGATGGCTATACCGACCAAGCCAATTGGAAATTACTCACCGAAACAGCCCAAGAGGGCTACCACATTAAGTCACTGCACCAAAAAACGTTTTACCCCTATGGGCTAGACAATACCAACTTGGTAGAAACGTTCGGCGCTAACTCGCGCATTATTTTTCCTTTTCGGCGGATGGAAAAGCTGCGGCACGTTGAACCCAATAAACGTCGCTTAGACGGAGCCGTAACCTCGGTCTACCACCTCTTTCCCAATGCCAGTGTTTCTGTATTATCCAAACACACGAACTTTGTTGTGCTCGAGCCATTAAGCCCTAACCGTTCGCAGTGGGTTATTTACCGCATGATGAATCGCCAAACTAATGAACACCCTATATCGCTTGAAGACGCGCAACGAGATGCTTTATTTGTTAATGACTCAGGCCAAGATGAAGATCGAGAAGTGGCGTGCACCATCCAAGAGACGGTTACTGCCAAAGCCAATACGCACTTAACGTTTGGTTACTATGAAAAAGCGATAGTCAATTTTCATCAGCATCTGTCACTGCATCTAGATCAATAACGCTCTCATTAAAAGAGTTAAATTTTTAATAATGGCTATGAGGCCAATGCGCAAAGCTGGGCCAGTGCAACTTCTTCACCTTTTTCTAAACTTGCAATCATGGCACTTATCTGACGATTAATCGGCGCATCCATCCCCAGTTTTTCAGCATGCACAACTACCGCCTGGTTCAAATATTCAATTTCGGTTTTTCTTCCTGCTTGAATATCCTCCCACATTGATGAACGCGCCTGAGGATCAATTTGCAACATCGCTTTTGCCAAGTGTAGAAAAATCCAATTGGGTAAGCTCATAATGACTGGCATCCAAGCAGGCTTCACCGCGGTAAACTGAGCCAACTCTATCCCTTCGCATTGGGCAACAGCCAACCATTCGCGCTGAGCGGCCGCCAAAACTTTTCGTAACGCGCGATTTTCAAGCTGGGTTTTGATCGGCTGGTTAGCAATGGCATTAAACGCATTGTTTAAATTAAGTAGCAGTTTTCCATAGATGACAGGCCGCATGTCCATATACACTTCTGCGGGAAAACCAATAGCGCAAAGCTCGCTCGCAAACTGTTTTGATGACGGTGTTTGTTGAAAGATTAATGTGCCCTCGGTGCCGCGATGAAAGTGCGCGCATGGCTGACTTAAAACATTAAACGGCGTGATGCCCTGCTTGACTTTTTCATAAGGCAACTGCTGCGCGATTGGCGCTAAACTATCGAGCCCGTTTTGCATAAAAAACAACTCGGCACCGTTTTGTGCGAGCTGCTGCAAATCGGTGAGCGCGCCTTCAAGCTGATGACACTTCAGCGTAACGAAAACCACATCAAATTGTTCATCCGCCAGCTGCGTAATCATGGCAGCAGGCATGAGCTTTTCGCATTGGCCCGCATAGTCGGTGAGCGTGATACCGCCTGCCTCAACTATCGCATTGCGCACACGCTCACGACAAATAAAAGTTACATGGTGCCCGCAAAGCTGTAGAAGCCCGCCCACATAGCAACCGGTAGAACCTGCACCAAAGATTGCAATGCGCATCAAATATTTAAATCATACAGGTTGTAGTCTTTTAACGACGCAGTCACCGATTCATCCCAGTGAAACACCTTGCCTGACTCAACAAAAGGTTGATATTGGTAAGGCTCCTCGTGAGGAAAACGCTGCTTGCGCGCATCAATAGCGTAGCCAATGACTTTGGATCGCTCTTCAATTAACGCAGCATCGAATATAACAGGTTCGCTGTACATACCTGCACCGCGTACGTCCAATACCGATGAGCGCCGATGAAAGCCAAAGTTCACGGTAACTCTCGGTTCATAGCCACAATTTGGAAACGAGCCGTGCAACAGTTGTCGGTTACAGATAATCACATCGCCGGGATTGCAGACTAAAGGAACCATGCCTTCGATTCTCTCACTGCCCGCTTCTTCGACCAATTTCTTAATATCAATCTTCCCTACTCTATGACTGCCTGGCTTAACCCAAACACCGTTGACTGCGGTACTGCCATACACTTGCGCCATAAAATTAAAACCGTGCATACCCTCATCAAAATCTTCACGATCCCAGTGTGTATCGCCATCCTGATGCCACGAAACAGCCGCTCCAATGCCCGGATCTTTAATAAACAAGGATTCGTTGAAAGGCGCAAAATCCTTACCGTTAATAGATGCAGCAACGCGCAATAGCTGTGGGTGCCCATAAACATGTAAGCAGGTTTCAGAAAACTGCAGTGAGCCCAGCAAAATAAAGGGGGCCTGCTCTGGCGCATTTTTATCAGCTTGTGGCTCAAATAATTTAACTTGGTGCCGACCACTTGCCAACTCGGTTCCCCCTAGGGGGTCGCCGAGCGGTTTTGACCAGATTAAATTAAGCGACTTGCAGTCGGCACCTAAGGCAGGCTTACCGTCTTTGGTGAGCTTGCCGTTTGGCTCCGACGGGAAAGTAGAGCGCAACTGCTGTAACTCAGCATCGATGTCCTGCAGCTCGTCTGCGCCCAACACCCCTTCGAATACATAAAATCCATATTCAGAGTAAGCCTCTTGAATGTCCTGCGCTAAGTTACCTTCTGCGTCAAAGCGAATAGGTCCGCGGTTAGTCATACTGAGGGCTTGCTTTTCGCCTTCGATGAGGTAAGTCCGCATGGCGTCGGCCTGTTCGCCATAATGTGCCGCACAGGCCTCAATTGATTTGCTGATATCTTGCTTCATAATATCTACCTTTATTTCATATTTTTGCGTAGATACAGATTTAATGGCATGTAAAATCTGCTGTCAAGTCTTTCAGCTCTCCAGAGTGCCACTATGAAAACAATAACCCCGGCTAAAGGCAATATAACGCGCCAAGCGAACAAAGTGCTGCGCCGCCAGCGGATCATGGATACCGCCCGGCGATTGATCGCTAGCAACGGATATGAGGCCTTTACCATCAGTGAACTGGCCCTCGAAGCCAACGTGTCTGCACCCACCATCCACAACTTGTTGGGTAAAAAACAAGACATCTTAGTGCTATTGGTGTCTGAAATGGTCGAGCTCGTAGACGCGGTTATGTCTAAGCCCAGCGCCAGCGACCCTATTGAAGGCGCCGAAATTTTTATCGATAATTTGCTTGGCCTATTTAAAAAGGATGAAGTTTTCTACCGCGCCGCCTTTGTTACTGGAGAACGAACGCAGCTATTTGAACATGAGTTGCCCGGCGGTATTTACAACCAATCGCTAAAGATAGCTGAGCAAATTTGCGCCGCAGCAAAAACAAATGGGTTTCTCAAGGGTGATATCAACACCTCTTTACTTGCCGAACAACTTTTTGGCTGCCAGCGACTGGCCCGCCAAGACTGGGTTAATGGCTACATCGACCTTGAGCACTATCGCACACAAGTGCTAGTTGGCATGTTGACCACTTACGCCGCGGACGCAACACCCGATTTTCATACACGACTTTGCAAAAAAATAAAGGCGCTCAATCGCGGCAAATAAACTATCAGCCTCTGTATAAATCATATTGATAATGACTACTAACTCTTTGCAGCTTGTAAAATTACTCAAGCTGAGGGAATAGTGCTCATCAATCAAAAACGCGGCATTAATAACCGAGCAACTACAAAGCGCATTTTAATGCAGTGCTGGTGATTTACCGATAGATCAAGCCGAGAGGAGCCCAGACGTTAACATGCGGCTCATAGATTTTACGCGAGCGCGAATCATCTCCGGCTCAAACGCACCACGGCCTAAAATATGGGTAATTTGCGGCTCGAGGAGCACAGGCCCCAATTGCAAAAAAATAAATTGGAAAACAGCCCAAGTCCTGTCTCTGCTTGCTGACTCCGACTGGGTTTTATCCAGCCGCTCCACAAAAGCTTGAACGGTACTAAAGTACACAGCAAATGAATCCGCTGCTTCTTTATCGTTGCGCATTGCTAATTGGCCCAGATACTTAAAATAGATGATCTTAGGCGATACCTCTGCAATCAACCGCTCGGTCATCTCTTCAACCTGCTGATCGGCCGATTCAAGGTTTGAATCACCAAAGACCGCAGCAAAAATAGCTGCGACCTTGCGCTCAACGGCAGCATTACTCGCCGAGATCAAGCCCGCCTTGCCACCAAAATAGTGTCGTACTAAGCCCAGAGAGACGCCAGCCCTGAGCGCGACTTGCCGCATATTAAGCGTCTCAAAACCGCCCTCTGCAACCATTTCAATAGCAGACTCAATCAAGTCAGATGCCCGATCAGATTGATCATCAGCCTTTGGGCGCCCAGCCGAGCGAGCGTGAGTACTTTGTAAATCGTCAGACATTGAATTTTCCGCCATTTGCTTTAATTATACATATGTATAATAATAGACTCTAGTCATGATGTAAACGTAAAAGACACAAAGCGCCTCCCGATGATAAAGAAGCCTCAAAACTCACTTTCCGTATTTAGCGATAGCTATGAAACCGCACGTAAGCAATTTCTCAGCGAAGCCGATGCAGCCGGTGCGATTATTGAATCGTTCAAACATTCTTCGGCGCATTGCCCTGATGGCGCTGCGCTATTTACCGATACTGCGTGGCTGGGCCCACGCCATGCATCCAATGTCATGATTATGATTTGCGGAACACATGGACCAGAGAGTTATACTGGTGCGGCAATACAGCTAGCCTGCCTGAAAGCCCGCAGGCCACTAACGTCCTCAACAGCGATACTCCTTATTCACGCAATCAACCCCTTTGGCTGGGCACATTGCAGCCGGACCACAGAGAATAATGTCGACCTCAATCGCAATTTCATCGACCATCAAAAAAAGCCTCTAGAGACAGATCTAACCCAACCCGTTCAAGACCTTTTACGCAGCTCCAACGCTCGCGGCCCGCGCTTTGTTAAAATTATGCTTGGGCTTGGCAAACTGCTATTGAGTGCCGGCTCATCCAAACTGCTTAATGAAATTTCGCGCGGGCAATACCATCACGCCGATGGTATTGGTTTTGGTGGACGCAGCCCCGAGTGGTCTAACGAAACGCTACAAAAAATATTGCATACACACTTAAAGGGTAGCAAGCGAGTCACCATCATTGATTGGCATACTGGCATCGGGGATTATGGTGAGCCCTGCTTTCTATGCTTTGATGAAATCCACACGCCCGAGTACAACCGAGCACTTCAGGTGTGGGGAAAAGGCATTGAAAGGAGCCACACCAATTATTCGTCAGGCGAACGCCCCGACTATCAAGGATTATTAATTAATGCTGCACGTGACGTAGCACAAGCTGCTGGCGCACAAACAACAACCTGCGTGATCGAATTCGGCACTTACTCCAATTTAAAAATGTTAAAAGCGCTTTTAATAGACCGCTGGTTACGCATCGATGCAATGACATCAAGACCTGCCCTAAAAGAAAAATTGAAAGAGCAGGTGCTTCGCTCGTTTTATCCAATAGACGTGCAATGGCGGGCCAGCGTATTGAATCACGGTGCTAAAATTTTTTCAGATAGTTTAGCAGCGCTTGACGCATGGAAAGAAGAATCATGATGCCAATCCATTTTGACCATGCTGTGATTTTTGTGCCCGACTTAAACAAGGCCATAAAAAAATTCTGCGACCTAGGCTTTGTTGTAACACCGGGTGGAGAGCATGAATACACCTGTAACGCCTTAATTATTTTCGACGACAGAACCTTTATTGAAATCTTAGCCTTGAAAGCATCGTGGTCTCGTCCACTACTAAAAATAGCAGCAAAAATTGGTGTCATTAATCATTTAGCTAAGAATAAGTCGGATGTCTCGTGGCGATTAATGCGCTGGATCACCGAGAAATACGGTGCTATCGATTGGTGTATTCGCGTTGAAAATATGCAAGCTGCACTTGATTGCTTTCAATCAACAAAGCTGACCATGTTAGATACCATGACCTATCAGCGGCGAAGGCCAGACGGAGCAATTGCACAATGGTTGTTAGGCAGCGCCAAAGATCTCGACCTTCCGTTCCTTATAAAAGATAAAACTGCAATCAACATACGGATACCACTGGGGAGTCACACTCAACACCCCAATGGAGCACTTGGTATCAAGAAAATAATTATCGCGCCGACAGATCCAGTCGGCACTGCCAACGCCTTCAATAATTTTTTAATTGCTGCACAGGGCGCAAGCTATCCCACACCACAGTCAATTGTGCTAGGCAAAACTACCGTGGGCATGGAACACCGGCAGAATTCACAAGGCAAATTCAGTTTAGAGCTGAGCTATTCCGGAAATGATCGAAAACATCTTGATACTAGCAAAACATGTGGCGCGAATATTTGGCTCACACCCAGTATTTAAGGCAGCAAAGCTTCAAGCATGCAATTTACAAAGAGATCCTGAAGAGGCCGGGCAATGCAAAAAATAAAGAAAAATGATAGTGGCATTTTTGATTCAATTATGTCGCATTCGTCAAAATGTACGCTAGGCGATGAGCACCGAGTATGGCTTCAATCATCCATGCAGCGCATCCATGCCGACTTCAATCGGTCGGCTGATACGCACTTACAAGCTTTTGATTTGCCGATTTATCCTGATGTAAAAATCTATTTAAAAGATGAATCATCACATCCAACAGGAAGTTTGAAGCATCGTCTCGCACGCTCACTTATTTTATACGGGCTATGCAATGGTGAAATCGGCCCTAATACTCATCTTATTGAAGCGTCATCAGGAAGTACCGCTGTCTCCGAAGCCTATTTTGCTCGCTTACTTAATTTACCTTTCATAGCAGTCATACCAAAAAACACGTCGCGTGAAAAAATCAAACAAATTGCGCGCTATGGCGGGCAGGTCCGAGAGGTTGAAGCAGCAGATATTTATACTCAAGCTCAACATCTTGCTGACGAGCTCGATGGCTACTATCTCGATCAATTCACTAATGCAGAACGCGCCACAGACTGGCGAAGCAACAACAATATTGCTGAAAGTCTATTCCAACAAATGGAAAAGGAAACTCACCCTTCTCCACATTGGATTGTAGTTGGTGCAGGAACCGGTGGCACTTCGGCAACACTGGGCCGGTATGTCCGTTACCGCGCTGACAAGTACAACCAAACAAAAATCTGCGTCGCAGACCCTGATAATTCAGTTTTTTTTGAAGGTTTTCGCACAAAAAATCCAGCTCATAAGGCGCCTCTACGATCACGCATCGAAGGGGTCGGCCGACCCCGCGTAGAGCCATCATTTATCGGCAACGTTGTTGATCGTATGCTTAAGGTACCAGATCGTTTGAGCTTTGCAGCGGCTTGGTGGCTAAGAGAGCAAACGGGGCAAGCCTATGGCCCATCAACCGGCTTAAATATCTGCGCAACGCTTCTTCTTGCCCACGAGATGATGTCGGCTGCACAAGCAGGAAGTATAGTGACACTGATTTGCGATAATGGCGAACGGTATATGGACACTTGCTACTCAAAGCAATGGCTCGCCAGTAATCATATTGACATAGACCTGGAGCTGGCCGCATTCAAAAACGCAATAAAAAACTGATTTTTTTATTGCGTGATAAAAGCACTAGGCCGCTTAAATAATGACCCGCTCTTTAAGATGATTATTAACATCCTGGCTAATGGAGACAGCAATAAACTGTTAACATAAATATAAACCGAATACATGAAAAATGAATGACCCAATCAACCAAAATATATAAACATCAAACTCAATTAAACTGGATCAAAATTATGAATAAAATTTCCCTTGGCGCTATTTTCGCTGCTCTAATTAGCGCGATGCCGCTGGCTTTAGCTGGTCATCATGAAGCATCGATGCATCATGATCATGCCACTACTTTTAATTATGCTGAAATCAACCAACTTGGCGAACCGGCCACCGTAATCGAAGTAAAAGAAGGCACATCACGCCCACTAGAAATAGGAGAGATTAGAGTTAAAGTGTTAGCAGCGCCTATTCACCCCTCTAATTTATTGGCGATTTCTGGCAACTATCTTACCACCCCCGTATTACCTTCAATACCCGGTAGTGAGGGCGTTGGCCAAGTGGTAGAGCTATCCTCGGAAGTCACTCACCTTACTAAGGGTCAATTAGTGCTCCTTGCGGGCATGGGCACTTGGAGCGAAGAAATAGTTGCGCCGGCGGCCATGGTCATTCCCCTACCCGACCTCGGCAAGCCAAGCGCGGAATTAATCGAACAACTTTCTATGAGCACGATTAACCCGCTAACTGCACTCCTCATGCTGAACTCTTATGTTGACCTGAAAGAAGGCGACTGGATTGTACAGAGCGCTTCAAATTCGGCAGTGGGAGGGTATCTTATTCAGCTAGCCAAGCAGCGTGGTATAAAAACGGTTAATGTGGTTCGCCGCGAAGGTTTGGCAGAAGACTTGATGGCTAAAGGCGCCGACGCGGTGTTAATCGACGGCCCTGATCTTGCCCAACAAATTGCCAGTGCCACTAACAATGCCCCAGTTGTTTTGGCCATTGACGCGGTAGGCGGTGACACCTTTTCTCGGTTAGCCGAAAGCCTTGGTAATGGCGGAACCTTAGTGACTTACGGCGTACTCTCAGGAAAGTTCCCCACGTTAAACCTAGGCACCGTGCTTCGAAACGATATACGCGTGCAATCATTCTGGCTAACCCGCTGGTTTGGAGCTGCAACAATGGCTGATAGACAAGCAGCCTTCGGACAAATTATTCCATTAATCGCAAGCGGCGCACTAAAAGCCAATATTGATTCACGCTTTAGCGTTGCCCAAATTAAAGAAGCCGCCACCCGTGCGGGCCAACGCGCGAGAAACGGCAAAGTGCTGATTGTTCCACACGCACACTAATAGCCTCTGCCTACCTCACCATTCACAGCGTCTTATTCCTCACCAATAAGACGCTGTGATCATTTAAAATAAAAACCACTTGGTAACTATCGATTCACCTAGTAAAACCTTAGCCCGCCAATTAAAGCCCTAGCGAACCTCCCTAAATATATTAGACACCGACAACGTTGTCGCCATGAGAGTAAGAAACCAATCGGCTTAACTCCATTATGCTGCGACCTGACTCCTGCTGAAGATCATTAAAAAAGCTCTGTGATTTATGCAGCGCCGATTTAGTGTTAACGCCCGTATCAATGATTTTATGCTTACGCAAAAAACCTTCTACATCACGGGTCATTAAAAAGGTATCTTTTCCTAATGAGCGCAGTGCATAAGGGCCAATATTCCCACCCAAACGCGTGCCATTTTTTTTCAAGTAAACCCATAAGCCAGTAATATCATCCACCGGCCATTCGGCAATAAATTCGGCAAAGCTAATATTGTAGTGTCGACGAACCGAGTCGATGAACATTGCATTTTCTCGAATTGCCCATATTTTTTTATAGTTGCGAATAATTTTTTTATCTTGAGATTTTCGCTCTAACATATCGTCGGGCATCATCAATAGTTTGTCGATATCAAAGCCCCAAAATAGCTCTTCAAAATTGTCCCACTTTGCTTCAACCACGCGCCAAACAAAACCCGACTGGAATACTTTTTTCGAGAACTCAGCCAAATAGGTCGCATCAGCAATGTTTTTGAGCTGCCTTTTGGTTTTAGGCTTGCTTAACATCACCTCTACTTGCTCGGCACTACCTTTTCTTAAGCAAGCCAAGTCATAAATACTGTTGTAATTAACCAAAACGCTTCCTCAATACCACGTTAAAAACAGACCAACCGTGCCATTCCAGACAGAAATCAAGAATCGTGTAGCGAGCGCCCCATAATACGTCTCATCGACAAATTTGTACTAAAGAATTACACCTTGCAAGTCTGACTGCACCTTCTCCTTAATTATTCCAGATTATCCACAAGCACTTAAAGACTACAACCGCTATAATTCGCGCCGCTACCACTCGCCAAGCCCTATAACTGCTGCTGAAGGCTCAGTTCAGGGCCGGCCCTATCAATTAACAACACTATGGAACGAGCATGACTGATATCGATTTATCTAGCACCGAAGCAAAAGCGTCTTATGGCGTGGGTTTACAGATGGGCCAGCAGCTGAAATCTGTTTTTAACAATGTGTCACTAGCCGCAGCTATATCTGGCATTAAGGACGGCTTTAACAATCAGGCTCCTCGCCTAGAAAGTGCGGCCATTAACGAAGCATTTGAAGCGATTCAGCAAATCATGCAGGAAGAAGAAAAAGCCAATGCCGGTAAGTTTGCCAAAGAAGGCGAAGATTTCTTAGCCGCAAATGCGCAACGCGATGAAATTACAATAACCGAATCAGGCCTACAGTACGAAGTGCTTGAAGCAGGCGATGGCGAAAAGCCGCTGGCAACCTCAACGGTTAGAACGCACTATCGTGGCACCTTAATTAATGGCGAAGAATTCGATAGCTCTTATAGCCGCGGCGAGCCGACTGAGTTTCCTGTTAATGGCGTCATTAGCGGCTGGACTGAAGCGCTGCAGTTAATGCCTGTTGGTGCTAAATGGAAGTTATATATCCCTTACCAACTAGCTTATGGCGCAAAAGGCGCTGGTGGTGCAATTGGCCCATTTCAGGCTTTGGTTTTTGAGTTAGAGCTTATCGCCATTTTGTAGCTTGTATTTTGCCCATTCAAACTGGTTGGGCAGCTTCTTGATCTACAAAGAACACCACTGAGAAAAACGCAAAGAAAAAAACTTATGGCCCACAGGTCATAAGTTCTTTTTTGCAACAGGGCCTACTTAACAGGCATAGACGGTGCGAGCTTACTGATGAGCGGCTGCAAATACGGCTCAAAGTTTTGCCACTGATCGACACCGCTCTTATAAAGCGGCTGCCTAACCTGCTCTGAGCTTGCGGTACGTACTGCGCGCTCGGTTTTATGAAATTCTAAACAGGCACTTTCAAATGGAAGGCCGCAATAATCGAGAATAGCGGTGACTTGGCTTTCGATGTTGGCGATTACATTTTCGTACTGAACGCGTAAAACTTGCTTCGGGACAACCTCATCCCAATGCTTCATCAGGGTTACATAATCGTTGTAGTACTGACCAATATCATCTAAGCCATAAGAAAATTCTTGCCCCTCAGCAAACAGCTGCTTAAAACCACTAAAGCAACAAGCCACAGGATGCCGTCTTGCATCAATGATTTTAGCATTGGGCAAAATCGATTTAATTAAGCCAATATGTCGAAAATTGTTGGGCATTTTATCGATAAAGAAGGGTGCGTCGCCACGATGGATTTTAGTCTCGTCGATATACTGCTTACCTAAATCATAGCGCTCTTGCGAAGACAGCTCCGCGATCAGCTGGGGATAGTCACCGCTTTCTTTTTGCCGACCTTTGCGTCTAAGTTTTTGCGCAATAGAAAGCATATGA
The DNA here is from genome assembly GCA_905478995.1 of uncultured Pseudomonadales bacterium. Classification (GTDB taxonomy): domain Bacteria; phylum Pseudomonadota; class Gammaproteobacteria; order Pseudomonadales; family UBA7434; genus UBA7434. The sequence goes on from CAJQKT010000078.1 coordinate 15,163, forward strand.
GGTAACTCAAGCGTACCGTCAACCATGCTATGTGATGACAAAATTTGCTCCAACAAGGTAGAGCCGGCTCGCGGCAAACCCACAATAAATATGGGCGCGGCATCGGGGTAGCCGTCATGAGCCAACTGCTCAATGCTTGCTTTATTGAAAAAGCTTCGCTGCGACAATAGTTCTTCGGTCATCTGCTCAGCGTTATAACTGCTTTGAATTTTTTTAACGCGGTTACCTTTCTCATAATAATCAAACGAAGCGCTCCAGTCATGTCGGTCTTCAAACGCCTTTCCGAGTGCAAAATAAAGAAAAACGCTGTTGGCTGGCGTCAGTGCATTATTTTTTTCGATAGCGACCATGCTATCAATTTCGGCATCACTAAACTGATACGTTTTTAAATTAGACAACGCATAATACGCCTCACCGTAGCTAGCATTATTTTTTATAGCCGCCCTATAACTCTCAATGGCCTCGGCCTGCTTACCCCAGGTTTTTAGTGCATGGCCTTTTGAGGTATAGGTAACCGAGTCGCCAGGAATAAGCGCCAACACTTTATCAAATAGTGCAACGGCTCGAGCATAAGCGCCTACTTGTAATTGCGAAATGGCATACATAGATTGGAATTGTGGATTATCTACATGCGCTTTTGCCAACGCCTTAGCAGCAGCTAAAGAAGCCTCGAACTTTTGACGGCGGCGCAACACTTGAATGTAGTCTATTTTTAAGCGCGCATCATTGGGGTTAAATTCAATGGCGCTTTCAAGTACAAACTCTGCCTCCTCTATTGCACCTAAGCGCAGACCGATATCAGCAAGCAGGCGCATACCCTCACCATGGGTGGGTGATTGCTGCAAAAACTTCTTGCACAGCGCCTCTGCTTTAAACAGCTTACCTTGCTCAATTAAATCGGTAACCGACACTAAGACCTTGGGGAGATTTTGCAACCTCTGCAATTGCAGCGTTGCCTGCTGCGCAGCTGCCGGACGACCCATTGAGGTGAGTATTTCAGACTGAGCCTGCCAACTCGCGATAAGAGCCGGGTTTAATTGGCAGGCGGCTTGATACGCAACCAACGCTTGGGTAAGTATATTTTGAGCGCGGTATAGATGCCCCTGCTCTTGGTAAACGCGGCCTTTGTCTAAAGACATGTCCTTTAAAAGATCAAGGTAACGCTGAGCCTCGGTGTAATTATTTTTGTAGCGGTAACAAACGGCTACCATGTAATTAACATCTGGATTAGTAGCATCGTGCGTTAATGCTATCTTTAGTTCGGCAAGCGCCTCATCCAGTTGGCCGCTAACGATTTTCTTTTGAATGTCAGCAGCATTAATGGTTTTATTGGAATCAATCATAGTGTTTACTTTGTTTAAAAAAATAAGGCCCAGCTATTATATAGCCAGGCCTTATTATGAACGTAGTTTTTATTTAACTACCAACCTTATTTTTGAACTAAAAAATAAAGCGGTCAGTTAAACAGCATACCGCAAATTTTAAATGTCGTATGACACTCGAAAACCTACAGTCCTTGGTCGTGCAACGGTAATACGATTTACGTTAAAGGTCGCATTGCCAGAAAGCTCAGCCCGCTTATCAAACAGGTTGTCGATATACAACTCGGCCGCCCATTGATCGTTGGTAACACCCGCAGTCACACCCACTAACGTCCAGCTATCTAACATTGTGCGGTTAGGTACCACAATGTCGGTGGCCGCTTTATCCGAATAACTGACATGGCTCATAACATGTGCGGTTTGACCGGTGGTTAAATCCCATTCTTGTCGCACCTGCAGATTCAACTGTAATTCCGGCGCAAAGGCTAACTCGTCACCCTCTTGTACAAAATCGGTAACAAAACTCTCTGTGATTTCAGTATCGAGTACAGAGAAGCCACCGCTTACCGTTAAGCCGTTCGTTTCTGCCGGCAGCCAAATAAACTCACCTTCAACGCCTTTAATTTCGGCATCAGCAGCGTTGTCGGCAAAAAACAAGTTGGAGATAGCCGGATCGAAAATCCCCACCTGCAGGTTCTCAACTTGTGCGAAAAAGATATCACCATTCAAGCGTAAATTGCCATCAAGTAAATCGAGCTTCCAGCCAAACTCATAATTTGTTAGTTCATCGGTATCAAACGCATATGGCACGGTATAATTTCCTGCCGCCGCACCACCGGGGCGATTCAAAAATCCAGGGCGAAATCCCTCTGACCACGTTACGTAATAAAGTTGATTTTCGCTTGGCGTCCAAGACAGGCTGAATTTGCCGATAACGCCATCAGTTTCTGCGGCATCAGGCGCATTTAGCCCCGCAATAACTGCGGCCTGTTGGCCTGCATCTAATAGGTCGAAGTTGGCATTTCCGGCAACAGCAGTTGCATTCGTAAAGGTGTTTCGCAAAGCTGGGTCGCAGCTACCGATGAACGTGTACTGGCCATCTGCATTATACAGATCACTGATGTCGGTGCCGAATGCGTTTGCATCAACGCCCAGTGGCTCAAGAGCAGATACGGTACCCTTATTGCAAAATGAGCCATTCGCAGAGCCTTCAAAATCAACTTCTATATCGTACCACCGAGCACCAAAAGTAGCCGAAATTTGCTCCGAAATGTCAACCGTTAGTTCGCCAAAAACACCGTATTGCTCGTCAGTGCGCAGAACATCATTTCTAAACACTGTGCCTGCTGGAGCAGGACCTGCATCGGAAATATATCCTGTGGTATACGGAGTGTTAGCTGCATACCCTTGTGCGATGGAGCCTGAATAAACAAAATTATTAGCCTCCTTTAATTCAAGGTCACTGTAAAAGCCACCAAAAGTCGCTCTTACCGCTGCGCCTTGATCGGTAGAAAAGCGCAGCTCGTGAGTTTGTACCTTTGTTTTAACAGTACCTTCCACAAGCATATTCGGCGCTTGGCATGTACCAGATGGCAAATTATCAACGGGCGGCGTGGCGCCATTATCGCCGGGGTAGACAGCTGCGCTGTCACAGATGTAATAAGGAAGATATTGACCGACAAATAAGTAGTCTACATAGTCAACGACTTGATCCGACTCCCTATCAGTAAATGCACCGGTATAAACCATATCAAGCGCACCTAAACGGCCTTCAAGAGTCCAATTAGTATTTACAAACTCATCTTCAAGCGTATCGCTTTCATAACGCTGAATTTCAAGGTCACCTAGTTCTGGGTCAACGAAAAAAACACCTTCAGAATCCATGGTTTGCTGTGTCACACCCACCAATAACTTCCAGTCATCATTGATCTGCCACAAACCGCTTAAACGCGTACCTGCATAAGTCACTTCGTTAAAGTCATCTTCGACTTTGGCACCATTGTCTGCAGTGTTAAACGTCACGCCTGTAGTATCGGCCCCTAGTAGCGGGTCACTTGTCGCATTGTCGTCTGCCTGGAAACCACCCGGCTGAAACCTGGCACTTGAGGCTGCAGTAATACTGCCCGCTACGTTATCGATATAGCCGCCCTGGTTATCAACATAAACCACACCACGCAAAGTCACCGAGTCACTCACAGGCGCGTTAATCATAGCCTCAACATTATTGCTTGGCTCTCCGTTTTGAGTGAATGCGGCACCAAATTTAACCTTGCCTGAAAAACCCGAAGGGTCTGGCTTGTTAGTAATGAGGCGAACCGTACCCGCTTGCGAACTGGCACCAAACAACGTGCCCTGAGGCCCCTTAAGAACTTCAACACGGTTCATGTCAGCGGCATACACATCTAAATTACGGCCAGGCTGTGACAAAGGTTGCT
>CAJQKT010000079.1 GCA_905478995.1 uncultured Pseudomonadales bacterium
GCCTATGGGTTCGTTGGCGCGTAGCTTGTATACCATGCATGCTGGCAACGGCAATGCTAAAAAAGATTTTTCGGGTATTTTAGAGTTATTCTCAACCGACAAAGAATAAATCGCTTCTCACTTCTCAGTTCGCCGCCGCGCCCATTTTTTGTTTGGCGGGCGGCATGAAACAGCTAAAACCTAACGACTCGCCTTGAGCTTTACTGATTGGCTCGCTCTGCAATAAGGTTGTCTACCACTGTGGGGTCTGCCAGCGTACTAGTGTCACCCAAGCTATCAATTTCATTGGCAGCGATTTTACGCAGTATGCGACGCATGATTTTCCCTGAGCGCGTTTTAGGTAGCCCCGGTGCCCATTGAATAATATCGGGCTTGGCAATTGCGCCAATTTCACTGGCAACCAGCGCTTGGAGCTGTTTTTTTAAGGCTTCTGATTGCACAGAGCCTGCCATAGGCGTTACATAGCAGTAAATACCTTGGCCTTTAATGTCGTGTGGGTACCCCACAACCGCAGCTTCGGCAATATCTTTGTGCAATACCAGCGCGCTTTCAACTTCTGCAGTGCCCATGCGATGCCCTGATACGTTGAGTACGTCGTCTACGCGTCCAGTAATCCAGTAATAACCATCGCTATCGCGCTTCGCTCCGTCGCCGGTAAAGAAGTAGCCGGGGTAGGTAGTAAAGTAAGTATCGACCATGCGCTGGTGGTCGCCGTAGACAGAGCGTATTTGGCTGGGCCAAGATTGCTTAATGGCGAGGCTGCCTTCAGCTTCGCCGGTCATCTCGGTGCCCTGCTCATCGAGAATGGCTAGCTCAACGCCAAAAAATGGTAACGTCGCTGAGCCGGGTTTTAGGTCGATGGCACCCGGTAGTGGCGAGATCATGATTGAGCCGGTTTCGGTTTGCCACCAGGTATCCACAATAGGACATTTTTCCTCGCCGACCACATGATAATACCAGTCCCAAGCTTCGGGATTGATGGGTTCGCCAACAGTCCCTAACAATTTTATTGAGCTGCGAGAGGTGCGTGTTACGTAGTCGTCGCCCAAGGCCATTAGAGCGCGCAAAGCTGTGGGAGCCGTATAAAAAATATTAACTTGATGTTTGTCGCAAATTTGCCAGCAGCGTGAGGCATCAGGGTAAGTGGGCACACCCTCGAACATCAGCGTAGTGGCACCATTAGCTAATGGCCCGTACACAATATATGAATGCCCAGTAATCCAGCCAACATCAGCAGTGCACCAATAAATGTCACCGTCTTGATAGTCAAAGACGTACTTATGGCTAATGGTTGCGCCGAGTAAATATCCTGCTGTGGTGTGCATCACGCCTTTGGGCTTACCCGTTGATCCGGAGGTGTACAAAATAAACAACGGATCTTCGGAGTCCATCGGCTCCGGCGTGCACTGAGTGTCGGCAGTGGCTACTAAGTCATGATACCAAGCGTCATGTGTTTGCCATTGAACTTGCCCGCCAGTGCGCTTGACGACTACCACAGTATGAACGTTAGGGCATTTAGCTACGGCTAGATCGGTGTTGGCTTTGAGCGGGATTTTCTTGCCACCACGAACGCCCTCATCGGCCGTAATAACCACTTGGCAATCGGAGTCCAGTATCCGATCACTCAATGCGTCGGGCGAAAACCCACCAAATACTACGGAATGTACTGCGCCTATGCGCGCACAAGCCAGCATGGCGTAGGCAGCCTCAGGAATCATTGGCATGTATATACATACGCGGTCTCCTTTGCTGACACCGCGGCTCTTAAGTGCGTTGGAAAATTTGCACACCAAATCATGCAGTTCGGCATAAGTAATTGATTGTGAATCTGATGGCTCGTCGCCTTCCCAAATAATAGCTACCTGCTCAGCACGATCAGGCAAGTGTCTGTCGATACAGTTGGTGGTTACGTTGAGCTGACCGCCTTTAAACCAGGCAATGTTGCCTTGGTTGAAGTCGCAATCGCGAACCGTATCCCACTTCTTGTCCCATTGCAGGTGATTCGATGCCTGTACCGCCCAGAACATTTCCGGTTGCGTAATCGATGCGGTATACATTGCATCGTACTGCTCGCGGTTAAGGTGGGTGTTGGCTAGGGAATCAGCTTTTACAGGGTAAACTTTTGCAGTGGACATAAATAGATACCTGTAGAATTTTTGTAGAAATGGTTTGCGTTCTAATTTCTTGAAAAGCCAAGTTGGGCTTGAGGCCGCGTTGATAGCCGGCGCTAATATTATTTTTTAAAAGCTCATATAACGCCTGCACTTAGCGCTTGTTAATTGAAAGTGAAATATTGTCGAGTAATCGTGTCTTGCCAGCAAATGCAGCAGAGAGTACAACGATATTATCACTGTGAGCATTCTCACGAATCGGCGTGAGGGTCTTTGCGTCACATATATCAAAATAGTCCGGCTCGAGTCCTGCTGCCAGCAGCTCGGTTTTTGCTTCGATACAGAGCGCATTGTACGAAGTGCTGCCTGAGAGTATTTGTTTTTTGACCGATTGTAGCTCGGTGTATATTGCCTTGGCTTGGTTGCGTTGAGTATCAGTTAGATAGCCATTGCGTGAACTCATGGCGAGTCCGCTGGTTTCTCGTACAGTGGGCACTCCAACAATATCAATGGGCATGCATAAATCTTCAGTCATGCGCCGAATAATTGCGAGTTGCTGGTAATCTTTTTCGCCGAAAATAGCCATGTCGGGTTGGACTAGATTAAAAAGTTTGCTAACGACTGTGCACACCCCTTCAAAATGAGTCGGACGACTGTGCCCCTCTAGGTTTGTACCCAGCGCTTCGTTATTTACCTTGGTGTGTGCCTCAATGCCATTAGGATAAATTTCTTTATTATCAGGAGTGAATAAGTAATGCGTATTTTCTGCTTCTAATTTCGCTAGATCTTCGGTGAGCGTTCTTGGATAGTTATCGAAATCTTCGCCGGCACCAAACTGCATGGGATTGACAAAAATACTAGCGATCACCACGTCTGCAATTTCGTGCGCGCGCTTGATAAGCGCTAAATGTCCAGCATGAAGGTTGCCCATGGTAGGTACCAGTGCAATGCGTTTACCCTGTTCTTTTTCGGCGCGTATGGCGGCGCGTAAATAGGTGACTTGATTAAGAGTTTGCATGGATTATGTCAGCAGGTATCTGGCCGTTGATTTGGCTGGGTTGTGAGGGGGAATGTTTTATTTGGTGCGCATAGCATTAGTTGTACTGATGCTCGGCAGCCGGATAGGTGCCTGCCTTGACGCTTTTATCGAAGCTTGAGAATGCATCTTTTATGGGATTGTCGCTATAGATGTTTTCGGGCGTTAAAAAGTTTTTAACGAAGCGAGCGGGGCGCTCGCTAAGACCCAGTAAATCGTGGGCAACTAAAACTTGTGCGTCGGTCTCATGTCCGGCGCCAATACCAATCGTGGCGATACCGATGGCTTCTGTTACATCGCGAGCAAGGTCTGCGGGGATGCACTCCAGTACAATAAAGTCGGCGCCAGCATCTGCGAGCGCCACTGCATCGTGCAATAGCTGCGTGCGCTGGGCATCGCTTTTACCTTGTACTTTGTAGCCTCCCAGTTTATTGACTGATTGCGGTGTTAAGCCGAGGTGGCCGCAAACCGGAACACCATTTTGCAGAAGTTGCTGAACAGTCTCTGCCAACCATGCTCCGCCTTCAAGCTTGACCATGTTGGCGCCAGCGCGCATCAACTGGCCAGCATTTTCTAGTGCAGTTTGAATGTTTTGATAAGACATAAAGGGCATGTCGGCAATAACCAAGGCTGGGCTGTTAGAGCGAGCGTTGCCTCGTGCAACTGCTTCTGTGTGGTAGGCCATTTGATCAATGGTTACAGGCACGGTGCTCGCCTTGCCCTGTACTATCATACCTAGTGAGTCGCCAACCAATATGGCATCGACGCCAGCGTCGGCAATTGTTTTGGCAAGTGTTGCATCATAGGCAGCAACAACACTGAATTTTTTTGCATCAGGTTTTAGTTGCAGGAGGTGTGGAACCGATTTTTCGATCATTAGATACCTGTAGAGTGTGAGCTTGCCAATCAGGAAAAAATGGTGGGGTTGAAATAATGTCTACCGCCACGAATGTTTAACATGTAATCGACGAGCGCTAAAAAGTCATCTTGATTGGCATTGAAATTTATATCGGTGCAATTGACTATTAGCAGTGGAGCATCGTCGTAGTAAAGAAAAAATTCGCTGTAAGCTTGGTTGAGCATTTCGATGTATTCGCGATCAATGGCTCGTTCAATGTTAACTCCGCGCTGGGCAATGCGGCGCATCAACACATCAACAGGAGCCTGCAAATAAATAACTAAATCGGGTTTGGGTGCATCAATGGTTAGCTGCGCATACACTTGTTGGTAGAGTGCAAACTCATTGTCGTCTAGGTTAACTTTAGCAAACAGCTGATCTTTTTCGATGAGGAAATCGGCAATACGAACCGGTGAAAATAAATCATGCTGGCGCATTTCTTGAATTTGCTGCGCGCGCTGGAATAAAAAGAACAATTGTGTGGCTAGTGCATTTTGGCGACGGTTTTTATAAAAGCTACCTAAAAATGGATTTTGCTCGGCCTGTTCGAGCATCGTTTCATAGTTGAAAGCGTTGGCTAAGCGTTTAGCTAACGTGGTTTTACCAACACCAATAGGACCCTCAACCGTAATAAAACCAGGTACTTGACGATCCTTAATGATCGAGGCTAGCCAGCTAGGATTAACGGCCATAGACTCTTTTAGGTCGAGTGATTCATCATTCATAAAGTGTAATGCGCCATCATCAATATCAACCGATTTTTAAAAATACCCTTTATTGTCCTGCTAATTATAATCAATAACCGCCCCGTGCCGAGTAGTTATTTACGCAGTGCGACTGGTCAGCCTTGCTGAGTATATTATCAGCAAAGTTATACGTTATGGTGTTGAGTTGAGTAATTTCGTTAAGCGGCTAGCGGGGCAAGCGGCTACTCGGTCAGTCAGTTGGCTGCCGTCAGGTAGGGTGAGGTCGGCTGCTATTTCTAGCAGTGGGCAAAGAACAAAATTGCGTTGCAGCATTTGACTATGCGGGATGCATAAATGCTCATGGGCTATTTGTAGCTGGTCATAGAGCAAAATATCTAGGTCTAAGGTACGCGGTGTCCAGCGGCCGTTACGTTCTCTGCCATGGCGCTGCTCTATTGCTTGTAAGGCGCTCAGTAGGTCGTTGGGGGGGAGCTGGGTTTCGATTTTAACTACGGCGTTAATATAGTCACCTTGCTCGCCAGGGCCAATAGGCTCGCTACGGTATAGAGAAGAGCAGGCCAGACGTTTGGATTGGGGCAGTTGGGCCAGCTCAGTCATCGCCACAAGGACAGTTTCAACCGGCGTGCCAAGGTTGCTGCCTAAGCCTATATAGCTGATGGCTTGTTGCTGCGCGGCAGGCCAGCTGGGGCTGTGGGATTCTGAATGCATAGGCTAAAAAACTCAGGCCACGCGGCTTAGTCGGTTGCGGGCTGGCGGCGTGCTCCAGAACTTCTGCGTCTGCGCGGTCGGCCACTATGATTACTCACTGGCGTGGTGCGCACCTGGTCGGGATGCTCAATCTGCAAGTCTGTCCAGAATTGACTGCCGCGAGGTAATTTTTCACCGGCTTGTTCGCGCATGAGTAAAAAATCATAAGCCGCACGAAAGCGCGGATGGCTCAACAGTGTGACGGCGCGTTTGCCTTTGGACATTTCGAGATTGTATTGCAAATTCCAGATTTCGCGAACGGCGATACTGAACCGCCGCGGGATTGAAATCACGGCAATTTGTTGTTCAATGGCCTCTTGGCTAGCTGTTTGTCTGGCTGGCGCGGCATGCATGCCATTGCTTTCTAGTTGTTTGCGGTGCTCAACGAACACGGGCCACAATAAACTGGCATATAGAAATGCCGGTGTGACAGGTTTGTTCGCTTCGATACGTTGGTCAGTGTTGGTGAGTGCCGCTTCAATGAGCTGCTTGCCAAGCGTGTTGTTTTTATTAATGCAGCGAGCCGTTCCGGGGAATAAGGGCGCAAAGATATCGTACTTCAGCATCAGTTGAAAAATCTTGTAAGCCTGGCCACCAAGAAACAGCTTACTGATTTCATCAAATAGTCGTGCCGGTGCCACTTGTTCAAGATGATGGCTCATATCGGCAATCGGTGCGGCCGTTGCTTTTTCAATAGTGAACCCTAGCTTAGCTGCAAACCGAATGACCCTGAGCATTCGCACTGGGTCTTCTCGATAACGCTGAGCGGGGTCGCCGATCATGCGCAACAGTTGTTTGTCGAGGTCAGCTAGTCCTGCGGTGTAGTCGAATACGCGAAAGCCATCAACACTGTAATAGAGCGCGTTGATCGTGAAGTCACGCCGTAAGGCGTCTTCGCGCAAGCTGCCGTAAACATTGTCGCGCAACAGCATACCTTGTGAATTCTGCTCGCCGCGCGGGTCAGTGCCGGCTTGGGGCTCTTGGTGCGCTGCGCGGAAGGTAGTAACTTCAATAACTTCTCGGCCAAAGCGGACGTGCACAATTTTAAAACGGCGGCCAACAATACGGGCGCGTCGAAACAATGCATTCACTTGTTCGGGGGTGGCGTTGGTTGCCACATCAAAATCTTTTGGCTTACCTGAGAGTAATAGGTCGCGGATACAGCCGCCAACGAGATAGGCCTCATACCCCGCTTTGTTTAGGTCATACAAAACGGTCAGTGCATTTTTGCTGATCTGTTTTCGCGAGATGCAATGTTCTGCGCGCTCAAGCACAAGAGGTTCATCTTCAGCGGTCATGGCGCTATTAGTGGGTAACAGTGAGCGGACGGCTTTATGTATTTTTTTTAGCATTGAATCCACAGGTATCTTGATGGCGCTGCGCTGCCAATTTGAAGTTGGGCGCAGTAAGAAGCATTTATTAGGCTAGGCAAGCAACCCAGATGTAAATCTAGGCAGCGCAACGAATTATTGGCGCTTGATTGAAAAGTTGAAGTGTAAATAGCTAGAGCCGTTGCGGTGATTGGTTATAGATGCGCTGGTTCATGCTAGGCAAGCTCGTGCGCGTCACAGCCTAGCATTGTACCATACAGGCCGTGCTTGCGAGCCGGTCTAATGCCGCAACCCTGCGGCTTACAAGCGTGTATGCACCATGCAGCAAGTGTGCTCAGAAAGGCTGAAGCGCGTTGGGGATTCCTAAGTGCTGCGCGTTTATTGTCTTGGAAGTAAGTGTGCTAGGTTGGCTGCGACGAAGTAAAGCGGGTTGCATTTCAGAACGCCAGAAATGGCGATGGGGAGCAAGCTCCCCATCCAGGTCTTCATCTCTTTTTTTATTTGATTTCTTCCCACTCGACTTATTATATTATTAGCACGAGCTTTTGATTTTATTGTTATTTGTTCTTGTTATAGTGCATGGCGTGTGCCAGTTATAGAAAGTCTATAAAAAACAATATCTTGTTGGATTTGGGCTTGGCTTGTGTATCCGTTACGTTTCTATGGGTTACACTTTTGCCGGCTTAAAATGTTACGCCTTGGGTTCGCGATGCGGTAAAAGTAACATTTTTGATCAGTCTTGTAGTCGCGCAGTTGGCTGGGCCTATTCGCTGTTATCGGCGACTTGATTGCCCGGTTTGCCGGCAGGCTTGACCCGCGGCATATCGAAACGCTGGCGACGCTCCCAGAGGCATTTACGGCTGATGCCGAGTTTTTTAGCGAGTTCGGTTTCGTTCATCTGCTCTTGATTTTCAAGCACAAACCGTTGGAAGTATTCTTCTAGTGAAAGGTCTTCCTGCGGGTCTTGATGCACCGATGCTGGATGGCTGTTGCTGGATTGTTCGGTTGGGCCTAGGTTGCTGTTGTCCTGCGTTGACAGCGGCGTTAACGTCTCAGCATTGATGCGATTGATATCCACCAGGTCCACGTCCATCTCTAACAAATGGCGATTGATGGCGTTGTCGTCAGCCATAATAGCGGCGCGTTCAATGACATTTTCTAATTCACGTATGTTGCCCGGCCAGTCATAACTCGTGATGGCTTGAATAGCATCTGGCAGCAAGTAAAGCCCGGGGTTTTCGTACTTTTGTGCCGCGCGGGCAAGTAGGTACTCGGCTAAGTCGAGCAGGTCTTTGCCGCGTTGGCGCAGGGCGGGTAAAAACACCCGAAAAACGTTGATGCGATAGTAAAGATCCGGCCGAAACTGCCCGGTCTTGGCCATCTCCTGCAAATCGCGGTGTGTTGCAATAACGAGTCGCACATCAACACTGCGCGACTGGCTGGAGCCTACGCGCCGAATCTCGCTCTCTTGAATGAACCGCAGCAGTCGGGCTTGAGCCTCGCTAGGTAGTTCTCCAATTTCATCAAGAAATAAAGTGCCACCTTCGGCCGCTTCGATGAGTCCAGAGCGCTTACCCGCTGCACCAGTGAAGGCGCCTTTTTCATGACCAAAAAGCTCTGATTCAATCAGTGTTTCGGGAATGGCAGCGCAGTTGACCGCAACAAAAGGTTGTTTAGATCGATCGCTGGCATCGTGGATGGCTCTTGCAACAAGCTCCTTGCCAGTACCTGTTTCGCCTCGAATAAGCACGGTAGAGCGTGTGGGCGCAGCTTTTTTGATACGGCGATACACTTCCTGCATCGGTTCGCTGGTGCCAATCATGCCCGGTAGTGGTTGGATACTGGGCCGTTGCTCTGCAGTTGACACAGGTAGAGCGCTGATGCGTTCAATCGCTTGAAGCAGGTCGTCATCGTTAATCGGTTTGGTAATGTAGTCGACCGCACCTTTTCGCATGGAATCAACCGCGGTCTGCAAGCTGGTGTAGCTCGTCATGATAAGTACGGGGGTGATGCCAGTTAGTTTGATCAGGTCGGTGCCAGGGCCGTCGGGTAATTCCAGTTCGCTGAGGATGAGGTCGTATTGAGTTTGTTTGGATTGACGGCGAGCGTCAGCTAAACCGCTGGCATAATCGGCCACAATGTTGATGCTGGTGAGTAGTCGTGCAATGTGTGCTGTGATGAGCTGATCATCTTCAACAATCAATACCTTTTTCAAATCACTCGGCCCCTATGCAGCGGATTGCTCAATGTGGTGACAAGTTCAAGGGCTAAGCATTTTCAGGCCGCCTCAACTCACGGCAATAATGTAACCCTTTGTAACGCAAATAGCTAATTTTGTTACGTATAGTATGTGTTAGCCAGTGGGCTGAAGGTGCGTAAGCTGGCCGATCTAATTAATCACATGCTGGCGAAAATCAACAATTTCACTCGATAAATCATATTGTTATAAACCTATTGGCTGTGGTGATACGGGTATTTTATGAGCGTCCCAGTGAGTAATGGCGTGGGCCAAGATGTCGCGCAGCAGCTGTGGGTCTTTTAGATTGGATATTGTGCTTGGCGCTGGGCGGGTCACTGAGGGGGGCACTATTGGCAGGACTTGGCCCAGCTGCTCTAGAGCCTTCAGCACATTGCCAACAGCGTGCGAATTATCAATTGCCGGAGCACCGGTTTGTTTGCTGAGTTTGCTTTGGTCGGCTGAGTTTACTAGTAGCGGCAGGTGGGCATAGCGTGGGCTCTTGAGTCCTAATGCACGCTGTAACAATATTTGCCAGGGGGTGGAGTCGAGCAAGTCGGCCCCGCGCACAATATCGGTAACACCTTGGTCAGCATCATCCACCACAACAGCCAATTGATAGGCAAATAGTGAGTCTCGTCGCCGAATGATAAAGTCGCCCAGTGCCTCTACATCAAAGCTTTGTTGCCCCAGAATACGGTCTATAAATTGCTCCCGTATAGGTTGTTTGTGACCCACATCAAAGCGAATGGCATGGCTGGCAGGTTCGGTTGCGGTGGCTGGCCGGTAGTGGGCTTGCTTGTGTGTGCGACAAGAGCCCGGGTAGGGGCCGCTATGCTGCTTAAGCAGCTTGCGCGAGCAATTGCAGTAAAAAATTTGCTCTTGTGCGGCCAATTGTTGCAGGGTTTCGATGTAGCGAACGTCGCGATCGGACTGGATGATGGGCGTCTCGTCCCAGAATAATTGGTGGGCCTCGAGCGTTTCACAAATGGTTTGGCTGGCACCTTGCACGGTACGGTGCTGATCGACATCTTCAATGCGCAGTAACCATTTGCCGCCATGAGCCTTGGCATCTAAAAAGCTAGCCAAAGCCGCTAGTAGCGAGCCCTGATGCAAGGGCCCCGTGGGAGACGGGGCGAAACGGCCAATGTAGCGGTGCTCTTGGCTGTCGCTGTGCTTAGCGCTGCTGATGGCGATGCAAAAGCAGGGTAGGTGAGGTGAGTTGTGGCCGACATAAGGCGGCGCAGTCTGAAGTGTGCAGGATGACTTAGCCCAGTTGCAGTTTTTCTTTAATTTCATCGAGTGTTTTACAATCGATGCAAAGTGTTGCCGTAGGTCTGGCCTCGAGCCGCTTTATGCCAATTTCTACACCACAGGCATCACAGAAACCATAGTCATCAGCATCGATGCGGTCAATGGTCTTGTCGATTTTGCGAATCAGCTTGCGCTCGCGATCGCGGGCGCGCAGTTCAAGGCTAAATTCTTCTTCTTGGGTAGCGCGATCGGCAGGATCAGGAAAGTTGGCCGCTTCGTCTTTCATATGGCTGACCGTGCGGTCGACCTCTTCCATCAATTGGCCTTTCCAGTCGAGTAATATAGCCTTAAAGTGCTTTTGCTGTGGCTCACCCATGTACTCTTCGCCGCGCTTAGGCTTGTAGGGCGTAAAGTTTTGAAAGCTTTCTGCGAGTTCGTTCTTCTTTTTGCTGCGCGCTTTTGCCGGCATGTTAAAACCCTCTTTTCGAGTTGCTTCTCGCCAGTGGGTGCTTGATTCATGCTTTGGCAGTTGAGTTAGCGCTAACTAAACACTGCCAAAGTTACCCTTAGCGATTGAGAGGATCCAGAAAAAAGTGGTGTAGCTGGATCCTGTTGATTCTGTATTGTTTGGTGCGCTACTGCTGTTACAAACCGATATTGGGTACAACGAGAACCTGTAAGAACACACCCCTCGACCAATGAGGGCGGGGAATCTACCAGAAAAGGTGCAGGTATTCCACTGTAAATTGCTAAAATCAATCAAGCTGGGCGCCTCTGATTGCCCGCTGCCTTTTACTTATTGGGTTGTTGCAAGGTTCTATGGCAAATGATCATCGGGAAAACCGCTGACTCATAGAATAAGGTAAACTGCGCCGCTTAGTGGCCACGGCTAAGCCTTATGAATACAGCGTCCCTTTGGGCTGGGGCTCTGGTACCCATTGGTTCGAGCGCTTAATAGCCACTAAATTGTCTATTAGTTAGTGGCCCGCGATTAAAGGTGGGGCAGGCATCGCGCCAGATGGTTTGGTTATAATGTCGTACCTGCATCAACTGACAGGTAGGCGTCACTTCTTAATGGTCACATTTCAAATCGAGGTTAGCAAAGTTTGTTGGATCTAGGCACAGATAATACAGAGCAGTTGATGGCGCAAAGCAGAACGCCGCGAAATAAAAAAAACCCAGTGAGTCGGCGGCCAGTGAGTGAAGCACCTTCGTCGCGCAGTTTCGGCCAGTTATTATTGAAGGTATTGAGCGGATGCGCTGTTGCGCTGCTGTTGAGCGGTTGTATTAATAGCGATGATGAAAATTCTACTGGCGTTGTTGCGCCTATTAATGCGCTTGATTTCCCGTCCGCATCACAAGTAGTAGCCACCGATGGCGATATGACTGTGTCGGGAATTGCGGTAGCCCGAACTAATGAGAGTGTCGTTGAGCAAATTGCATTGAGTGTTGACGACGGCACTGATGCTGCCCCGATTGCCCTAGGCCCTATTTTAAATAGTGGTGAGTATGCACAACCTCCCTATACGCTTGAGGATGCTCCCTACCCAGTGTTTAATTGGCAGCAATTAGTATCGGTAGATACATTGCCATTGGGTGTTAGTGCTGTGACCAGCGTGGCTACTTTTGGTGAGTATTCGATAGCCAATTCATTTTTTGCCACGCGCGGCAGCTCATGGATGTGGCAGGCCGATTTGCAAAAAGATGCCAGCGGCCAGTGGTTTTTGCTGGATAGCGCGCGCAAAGCCCTGCTTAAAATTGATTTGGACACGGGCGCACAAACGCTGTTTTCAGCCTCGGGCGATAACAATGGCGTTGCTATGGATAAGCCGGTAGATTTTGTCATAGATGGCAATCGTGCCTTGGTTGTAGATAGCCGGTTGGCGGCCATTATTGCGATTGATTTAGGTAGTGGTGCGCGCAGCGTCTTGTCCGATGCGGCGACCCCGTCGAGTGGTGTTGCATTCATCCAGCCTGTGGCGATCACCATAGATGCTGCGAATGATGCCGCTTACGTAGCCGATCAAGGGCGAGTGAATTTGGTGAAAGTTGCGCTTGATACCGGCGCGCGCGAAGAGTTTGCTGTCAATCCAGCAGCAGAAGAGCCGGCCTTGGTATTTCCGTTAGATATTGCTTTTCAGCAGCAGAATGTGGGTGACCGCTTGTTTGTCACTGATGCGACTGCTAACGAAGTTATTGTTATTGATGTTGCGA
>CAJQKT010000080.1 GCA_905478995.1 uncultured Pseudomonadales bacterium
TTAAAGGCCGACTTTCCAACACGCCCCTACCAACCAGTTGCCCAATTACTTGATTAAGGCTCGAGCCTGGGCTGATTAAAAAAGTCTCGCTGGAATCAATAACCAAATTTTCAGTATGCCAAAATGAATGCAGAGCCTTGCTGGCACCCAAATACAAAATCAAGGCTAATAACAACGCTGCAAAGATTACATTAAAAAATCTTATCAAAATAATTATTGTTCCAATAAAACGATTTTCAACTCGTTAAACCACTATTCATATATTTTGGTATGATCGGAGCACTGCTTCTTGTACCGCTACCAACCGCTTACTGCGAGTAAAAAGCACTTGTTCGCCCGATAATTTTTTGCATGAATGAATTGATCGAACACCCAAAATAGAATTGCAAAGAAAGCCGGCATCGCTTCCAAGCAGCCGCTGCAAGGAAATATCTTCTTCAGAGCAAGTAAAACCTAGTGTCGGAAAAATATCACGTAATAAAAAGTTACGCATTACACCCTCAACGCCACAGTCATCAAGCGCAGGGGTAATGAATTTATCTTTTTCAAGAATAAAAATATTAGAACTGACCGACTCCACAACTTTACCACTTTGGCTAAGCAACAAGCCCTCGTCACAATCGCTTGATTCTTGTTCGATCTTTGCGAGAACTTGCTCGAGTCTGTTACAGTGTTTAATCTTTGCCAGCTTGGGCTGCCGGCCAAGACGCGTTTCGCACTCTATCATTGAAACCGATGTTGGGGCTGCTAAGCTAGTCTCTACGGCCATAATAAATCTGCGCTGCTCAGCGCCCCGAGTGGAATAACCAGCGTTATTCGCACCTCGACTAACCACAAGTTTCAGCCTGAAGAAGGCATCGCTTGCAGGTAGCCCGCTCAAAAATACATCAAGCTCACGGTGCAACACTTCATCAGGAAGATCCATTTTCAACACTGACAGCCCTGATTTTAAGCGAGCCACATGGTAATCCAACAGATGCACACGACGTTGTTTAACCAACATAGTTTCAAAAACGCCATCGCCGAACATATTCAAGCGGTCAAAAGCAGTAATCGAATCTGTAGCAAACGCCTTATCGCTACTGGGCACAAAGGCACCGTTGAGCATCACTAGCATAGTTTTTTAACAACTCAAAATTTTATTACATAGCGCGAAAAATAACGGTACCGTTGGTGCCGCCAAACCCAAATGAATTCGACATAGCGCAGGCTATCTTTTTTTGCTGAGCGACATGTGGCACCAAATTAAAATCGCATGCATCATCAGGATCATCAAGGTTGATGGTAGGCGGCGCAACGCCATCCCGAATCGCTAAAATTGAAAAAATAGCTTCAACAGCACCGGCTGCCCCAAGCAAATGACCTGTCATCGATTTAGTCGAGCTTACTGCTACATCGGCACCACCATTCTTCAACACTGTTTTTAATGCGAGGCATTCTGCTACATCGCCTGCCAATGTAGATGTTCCATGCGCGTTAATATAATCGATACTCGAGGCGTCAATTTTTGCATCAGCAATTGCATTGCGCATTGATGCAGCAGCACCGGCACCATCGGGTGGGGGTGATGTCATGTGATATGCATCACCGCTCATGCCTACCCCAATAAGCTCTGCATAAATTTGCGCGCCACGCGCCTTGGCAAATTCATATTCCTCTAAAACTAAAACGCCTGCTCCGTCACTCAAGACAAACCCGTCGCGGTCCTTATCCCAAGGCCGGCTAGCTGCCGTAGGGTCATCATTACGTGTAGACAATGCGCGAGCCGCAGCAAAGCCACCTAGGCCCACTGGCGTAGTCGCCATCTCGGAACCTCCCGCAATCATCGCATCGGCATCACCAGCCTGAATTAGGCGCGCGGCCATTGCAATGTTGTGAGTACCAGTAGTGCACGCAGTTACCACTGCCAAGTTTGGACCTTGAAATCCGTATTTCACCGATAGATCACCGGCAATCATATTGACAATAGAACCCGGTACAAAAAACGGGGATACCCTTCTTGGGCCTTTGTTTTGTAAAACGTCGTAAGTATTTTCTATCGCTCCAATACCTCCGATCCCCGACCCGATGGCCGCACCGACTCTAGTAGCATTTTGCTCAGTTATCTCCAAACCAGAATCTTCAATGGCCTCGATGCCAGCATACATACCGTATTGGATAAACATATCCATCTTACGCGCTTCTTTTGCGCTAAGCCGGGACGTCACATCAAAATCTTTCACTCCGCCACCAAAGCGTGTGGAATAGGCAGAAACATCAAAGTGAGTAATAGGCGCTATGCCACTTTTACCGGACACAACTGCACTCCAACTATCGTTGACGGAATTACCCACCGGACTGACCATCCCTAATCCGGTCACAACAACTCTTCTAGCTGCCACAAAAAAACTCCTGCGCAATTAATAAAACTAAAAAAGCCGCGTCTGAAATACAGCAGCGGCTTTTCTATAATCATATACCAAAACGAATATCGCTCATTTCACTTAGGCGACAAACCATGCGGGCTGCTGATGCGATGATTGATCTCGTCCAACTACCGCGCGCCCCCAAAAGCTCACCTTCCAACAAACAGACTCACCTATTGTTACACAGCAAACCTAACTAGAAGTAGTCACTAAAACCGCATCAAGGCAAAGGCAATGAATTGATGCTCCCGAGCAAGCAGTCGCTGTGATCTAAACCGCCCATGCAGGAAGGCTCAGAAAGCCCATTTAGTCGAGATTTTTTTCAACATAATCGATGGCAAGCTGCACGGTAGTAATCGACTCAGCTTCATCGTCAGGTATTTCAGTTTCGAACTCTTCTTCTAAGGCCATTACCAACTCAACTGTATCAAGCGAGTCAGCGCCCAAGTCTTCAACAAAAGAGGCAGAATTTTGAATCTCGTCTTCTTTCACACCCAGTTGCTCTGCAACGATTTTTTTTACACGCTCTTCAA
>CAJQKT010000081.1 GCA_905478995.1 uncultured Pseudomonadales bacterium
GCAAACCAGTGGCCGTTGATGCCGATGAACGGCTACGGGCACACGCGCACAAATATGGATGGAAATGCATCAGCCTACGCGACTAAACCGACGCCGAACCCTAGCAAAGACGATAGCTGTCGACCGAGGCAGATCGCTCCTCTAAGCGGAGCCCTAGACGACGGTATCGACTACCGATAAATGGCGGGGCGTTGAAACGCTGGGTTTTTTCAAGAATAACTTAAGAAAATCATCGAATGGTATAGCCGGCGAATAGAAGTTGCCCTGCAACTGATCACAATGATGCTCGACCATAAAATCTTTTTGCGCTTCTGTTTCGACGCCTTCAGCTACCACTTGCAGGCTCAGTTCATGCGCCAGTGAAATCATCGCTTTAACCACCTTGGCACTATCAATACTCTTAGTGGCATTCTGTACGTGGCTACCGTCGAGCTTAACTGTTTCAAAAGGCAACTGCTGCAGCTGCGGCACCGAAGAAAAACCCGTACCAAAATCATCAAGCGAAAAGTGCACACCCTCTGCCGCTAACAAGTACATCTCAGCCGCCAATGTATCAAAATTGCTTAGTAACTCAGGCTCAGCAAGCTCGAATTCGAAACGCCTAGGGTTAACTTGATGATTAGCAAAAATCTTTTTCACGCCGTCAACAAATCCTGCCTCATAAAACTGGCTAGCTCCAACATTCAAAGACACTCGCAAAGGCGGGATATTCTGCGCGTTCATCTTGCCTATATCACTACACAGCCTATTCAGCACCCAATAACCTATTTGGGGTAAAAGCCCAGCCTGCTCGGCAAGATCGAGAAATTCGCCAGGTAAAACAAGCCCCCGCTCCGGATGATGCCAGCGCAGCAGCGCCTCAACAGCCACCACTTTACCAGTGCGAAGTGAAATTCTTGGTTGAAAATATAAATCCAACTGATCCTGATTAATAGCACCGCGCAGTTCAACCTCTAGGCGATTTTGATCGACCGCCTCTGCATTCATTTTATCGGTGAAGAAACGATAGTTAGATCCAGCAATGCCCTTCGCTTCATACATTGCCATATCGGCATGACGCAGAAGTGTTTGCGCATCTTGACCGGCATCGGGATATGCCGCGATGCCAATACTACAACCCACGCGCACATGCTGATGACCGAGATCAAAGGGCTCAACGACCACATCAATAATTTTTTGCGCGATGCTGATCGTGTCATTAAGGCTGCCCACCTTTTCGACCAGCACAGTGAATTCATCACCGCCCACTCTCGCCACCGAGTCGGTTCGGCGAATACATTGCTGAAGCCTTTGCGCGATACCCTGCACCAGGGTATCGCCTTTGTCATGCCCGTAGGTATCGTTGATCGCTTTAAAACCATCGAGGTCAACATATAGCAAGGAAAAAGGGGCATCACCGCGCTGGGCTCGCTGCAAAGCACGATCGAGGCGATCATTAAAAAGCGCTCGATTGGGGATTCCTGTGAGCAGATCGTAGTGCGCAAGACGCGCCAGCTCAATTTCGGAGTGCTTGCGATCAATGGCATATCTAATCGCGCGCTCTAAACTTTCTGCGCTCATCTCGGACTTCATCAAGTAGTCGGCTGCACCGGCTTTAATCACGGCGCAGTCTAGCTGCTCATCAATCTCTGAGGTCAAACAAATAATGGGGGTATTGCAGTCATGACCTGCTGCTGCGCGCAATAAGTCATGGCAGATAGCGGAGTTGTCCTCGAAGTCGAGCAGAATAATATCGTGCAGCGGGCTTAATAACGCCTCAAGCGCATGGCTATAATCGGCGCACCAGGTCAACTCATAGTCGACGCTCATAACCGATTGCAGCACATTAACCATGCCTATATATTGATCGCGACTCTCATTGATTACCAGCACGCGAATGAAGGATTGTTGCATGTAATAGCTTCCACCAACCAACTCTTACCGAGGCGCGCCTAACGCCGCTCACTCTCAATGACTCTCAAACTAGTGACTCATTATTCATACTCAAACTCTGAGCCCCAACATATACTGACCTGACTGGGTAAGGGTAGGCTAAAAAAACGCCCTCTGCTACGCCACATACCTATAAAAAATGTGCGATTTTCACAGCTAGCGTTTTATTAATAGCTGTTTTTATTGGCTCTACCCACAGCGAACCAAGCCAGCTAACGCTATGCATTGTTCGCCCCCGCATATATCACCTTGGGTTTATTATCACTGGGGACCTAGGCAATACAAAAGTTAACCGTGATGAATGATTTACCCACAACAGCAATACCCCTATACTGCCGCCCCGCGCAACGCGCCAGTGTGCAATATTGCACTCAACCCATAATAGTTAAGTCAATCCGTTGTCCAGAGAAAAAACTTCCGCTAACCAGCCCCCACTGCACAGCCTAAACGCTGACCAGCAGGCAGCTGTGCGTTATGTTAGTGGCCCGGTATTAGTGCTCGCCGGCGCAGGCAGCGGTAAAACTAGCGTAATTACTCGCAAGATAAGATGGCTGGTTACCGAGTGCGACCTCAATGCTCGCCACATTGCCGCCGTAACATTCACCAATAAGGCTGCTCGAGAGATGCGCAGCCGAGCCCAAGCACTGCTGGGTAGCGCCTCCCGCGGCTTACAAATCAGCACATTCCACCAGCTGGGCCTAAGAATCATTCAGCGTGAGTTGCCCCTGGCTAGGCGCAAGGCCGGCTTTTCTATTCTGGACGATCAAGACAGCAAAGCTCTGTTAAAAGATATTCTACTTAACGATAGTGATAGCGCAGAAACACTCTTAGATCTTTGCCAGCAACAGATCTCCCGCTGGAAGAGTAATGCCACAAGCCCCGCACAAGCCGAGCCCACTGCTACCAATAAGCAGGAGCACAGAATGGTGGAAGTTTTCAAACGCTATGAGCGAGCACTAGCCTCTTACAACGCGGTGGACTTTGACGATCTTATAGCGATACCCGTTAGAATTTTAAGCGAAGATGAGTCTGCGCGAGCACGCTGGCAAAAACGCATTCGCTACCTGCTGGTTGATGAATATCAAGACACCAACACAGGTCAATACCAGCTCGTCCAACTTATTGTGGGTGATCGCTCGGGGTTGTGCGTAGTAGGCGATGACGACCAATCTATTTACACTTGGCGCGGCGCCAATCCCGAAAATTTACAGCAATTATCGGCCGATTTCAAAGGCCTCAAGGTCATTAAACTCGAGCAAAATTATCGCTCGACTAATCGAATCTTGCGCAGTGCCAACCAACTCATCGCCAACAATGATCATCTCTTTGAAAAAAAGCTCTGGAGCGAAAAAGGCCTTGGCGAGCCTATCTCAGTAGTGCAGCTAGCCAATGAAGAGGTAGAGGCGGAATTTATTGCCAACGAAATCATCGATCAGCGCTTAAGGTCTAGGTTACAGCTCAAAGATTTTGCGGTTCTGGTGAGGAGCAACCATCAAACCAAGCTATTAGAACTTAAGCTTCAAGCAAAACAAATCCCCTACCATGTGACCGGCGGAACGGCTTTTTTTGCGCGCAACGAAATAAAAGATGTGATGGCTTACCTGCGTGTGCTGGTTAATCCCGACGATGACGCCGCTTTTTTACGCATTGTCAACGTGCCACGCCGAAAAATCGGCATCAGCACGCTCGAGGTATTAGGTAATTATGCGATGGAACGCGAATGCAGCTTGTTTAGTGCCATCGACGAAATTGGCCTAGCGCAGCAAATGCCCGAAGCTGGCCTTGCGCACCTACGCAAACTATCGCAGTGGTTCACTAATTTGCAGCGCCAAATTGACAATGGTAGTGCGATGCCGGCTCTACATGAAATGCTCGACGATATTGATTACCTGGGTTGGCTGAATCAAAACTGCAGCGGCAGCGCTGTGGCTGAACGACGCATGGAAAATGTCTACTTTTTAATGGCATCAATCGCTAAAGAAATCACTAACCAAAAAACACTTGCCGAGACTACACCCGACACAACTGGCGAAGCGGATTTATTAGAAGCGGTGATAGCTAAACTATTATTGCGTGACCTGCTCGATCAACAATCCGAAGAAGAGGCAGACAACAAAGTGCAAATTATGACCCTGCACGCCTCTAAAGGACTGGAGTTTCCACACGTTTTTATTATGGGTTTTGAAGAAGACTTCTTACCACACCGCAATAGCATCGAAGACGATAACATTGAGGAAGAACGGCGCCTCGCCTACGTAGGCATCACGCGCGCGCAAAAGAAGCTAGTACTAACAATGGCTAAACAACGCAAGCAATTTGGCGAGATGCTGAACTGCCAACCCAGCCGTTTTTTAGCGGAACTACCAACAGATGATATTCAGCGCACAGGTTTTGGTGAAAAAATGGATGAGGCCACCAATGCCGAGAAAGGCAAGCAAACCATAGAGAGCTTAAAGTCGCTGTTCGATTAAGGCTCAGATAGGTGCAAATGCTGCCCAATGATTTAGGTTATAATCGCATCAATGAATATTACAGCGGACACGCACCATGAGTAAAACGGTTATCAGCGGGACTGGGCTTTATACACCCAACGAATCTATCAGTAATAACGAGCTGGTAGAAGCGTTCAATGCCTATGCGCAGTTACATAATTTGGAACACAAAGACGCTATAGCCGCCGGGCACGAAGAACCTCTGCAGCCATCTTCTGCCGAATTTATCGAAAAAGCCTCGGGCATCAAAAATCGCTACGTCATGAATAAAGCCGGGATTCTCGACCCCGAGCGCATGGTACCTTTACTACCTGAGCGTAGTAATGACGAACCCTCCATTCAATGCGAAATGGCCATAGCCGCAGCAAATGAAGCCATGGCAACGGCCGGTAAAGTAGCTGCCGATATAGATATGGTTTTAGTTGCGGCCTCCAATTTGCAACGAGCCTACCCCGCTATGGCAGTCGAGATTCAAGACGCTCTAGGCATCAAAGGCTTTGCTTTTGATATGAATGTGGCCTGCTCCTCGGCAACTTTTGGCTTACAGCAAGCTCGCGACTCAGTAGCCAGCGGCAGCGCTCGCTGCGTACTCATGGTCAATCCTGAAATCTGCACCGGACACCTCAACTTCAAAGACAGAGACTCACACTTCATTTTTGGCGATGTCTGTACAGCTGTTATTGTAGAGAATGCCGACACCGCAACGGCTGCAGAGCAATACGAGATCCTCGGCAGTAAACTCCAAACTATCTACTCTAATAACATCCGCAATAACTTCGGCTTTCTTAACCGTGGCGATGAGTCAGGCATCGGCAAAGCCGATAAATTATTTGTGCAAGAGGGCCGTAAAGTTTTCAAAGAGGTCTGCCCTGCGGTGGCAAAGCAAATAGCAGAGCAATTAGATGAGCTGAATATTTTACCCAGCCAATTAAAGCGCATGTGGTTACACCAAGCCAACCTCAGCATGAATCAGCTAATCGCACGACGCGTCCTAGGCCGCGACGCAACAGAAACAGAAGCCCCTACTATTCTTGATGAGTATGCGAACACTTCCTCGGCCGGCTCAATTATCGCTTTTCACAAGGCGCGCAATGATCTGCAATCAGGGGACCTGGGCGTATTGTGCTCTTTTGGCGCAGGCTACAGCATTGGCAGCTTGGTTATTCGCAAAGTTTAAAGGCGGAACCTCTCAATATTGGATGAAGACCAGCCTATTTTGGCGCAAACCAAATAATGCCAAAAAAAAACGGCCCCCTTAGGAGCCGCTCTTAATACTCGGAGCTGAAGGGCTATAAACCTTCAATCATATAGTCAATAGATGCTTTGATCTCATCATCTGAGCAACTCATACACAGCCCTTTAGCCGGCATTGCACCGATGCCGGCAATCGCATTAGCGTAGACCGTATCCAGACCTGCCGCCAAACGACCAGCCCAATCGCCAGCATTTCGAAACTTTGGAGCACCAGCCGCACCCGACGAGTGACAGGCCAAGCATGAGCTGTTGTAGACCTCTTCACCTGACTTTGGTCCCGCTGCGGCTAACAGCAAGCCCTTGGCACAATCGTCGCCCGCTACACATACTGAGCCTACCGGCTTTATTCGCTCTGCAATGGCATCTTCAACCGAACCAGCATTGGCATTGCCAAACAGACTGAATGCAATAACCAGGCTAACGATCGCTAATTTGTATTGAATAACAACCTGAACTAACTTCATTTTTACTACCTCTTAGTTTCCTTAACTAGACCACTAACTTGACTTCTATTCGATGGACAATTGCCACAAGCCTAGCAATGTCGATTGAGTACATTAATTCATCGTTTTATACGGACGCAATAGCTCAAGGGTTTACATCATGGCCCTAGCAATGCATGGGCCCGATAGCCGTACCCTTGCCTATTAGCGGCACTAACATCCAGTTACCCTGTTATCAGCCCCAATCCCAATAAAACTAAGTACGATTATAGCTATTTGGCTGATTTACAGTAGTAAATACTGCATGGGCGGCTCCTCACCCCTGTCCTTTTTAACTTAGTGTCCAGTCCATACGCCAGAGGATGGCTTTTTGTTTTTTGGCCTGACTGAGCGCAATCACAGCTTACCAAGCGTTATCTCTGCCAACCGACAAGCCCTAATACAAAAAAACGTCGAAAACTTAGGCCTTGCCATATTAAACTACTACTATTATTGGGGACTAGTTGTGAAACCCACCTGGCCACTTGAGTTTGGTGTGTTTTCGAAAATTCTGCGGAGCAGACCGGCCGACAATCCGAGAACTAAGCAAGTGCTTTTATTTTTTTACGAGAACGTTTAAAAGTTATATTTAGCATCTGTCTGATTTACAAAAAGCTTTCCACACATTAATCGTCAGAGAAGTATTCATGGAAAACAAAAGAAGCGTACTACGAAAATTTATTTTAGAAAATTATCTGTATACGGAAGATGAAAGTGCATTAAAAGATGATGACTCTTTCTTAGATAGTGGGATTCTTGACTCAATGGGCATACTTGAAGTCATCGATCTTTTAAATGAAGCATTCAGCATTGAGGTAGAAGACGATGAAATGATTCCTGACAACCTCGATTCAATAAACGATTTATTGGCCTTTATCAAAAAGAAATCACTCGCAAAGTAATGAACATGAATTTGGTCTCTGTGCTGTTCAAAAACTCGATTAATTTCTCCAACCGTCCAGCGATTATTGATTCATCCCTCCCAAAAGAAAAAAACACTTTTAGCTTTTCCGCACTAGCTAAATTGACAAAAGAATATATTTATATTTTTCAATCAAAAGGGCTTACCAAAAATTCAATTGCTATTATATGCATGGATAATTCAGTCGAATATGTAGCAGCACTTTATGCGTGCTGGTCGCTTGGAGTTATTGTTGCCCCAATGCACAGTCAAAGCAAGCCGCACGAAATCCGGAAGATACACAACATTACGACCGCAAAAATATTAATACGAAAAAAAGGAAAAGTGCGAAATGCGGCCTTAAATTTTATTGAAACCCTAGAAATAGACTTCGCACACCATACGACTCGCAAAGAAATTTTCAACAATTTCACATTTTCTGAAAAGCAATTCGGCGCAGATATTCTAAGCAATGACGTCGCTCTTATCCTTTTCACTTCTGGCACAACCGGCAATCCAAAGGGAGTAACGTTAACGCACAAAAATCTATTCGCTAACTCAAGCTCCATCGTCAACTATTTAAAATTATCAGAAAACGAGCATGTTTATAACGTCCTACCCTTTACATACAGCTATGGTAATTCAATATTACATAGCCATATTTTGGCTGGTGGATGTGTACAGCTAGGTTATTCGATGATGTACCCGCAGCAGATAGCAGAAGGTTTACTAGCGGAAAAAATAACGGGATTTGCAGGTGTCCCCTCCACCTTCCATATTCTTCTCAATAAAACAAGTTTCTCTCAGCGCCCACCAAAACTGCGTTATATCACTCAGGCCGGTGGTAGCATGAGTATGGCCATGACCTCTCGCCTGTTAACGCTTTTGCCAAATACCGCTATTTTTATTATGTATGGTCAAACCGAGGCCACGGCAAGGCTGACATATCTCCCCCCAGAAAGACTGCTCGAAAAAGCTGGCTCAGTCGGCATTGCAATCCCAGGAGTGGAGATATCTGTGCGCTCTACCACAGGCCAATTTCTTGAACCAAATATGGAAGGCGAAATTGTCGCGTACGGGGACAATATCATGCAGGGATACTGGAATAATCTAAGAGCAACAAAGGAAATTTTGGTCAATGGCTGGCTACGAACTGGGGATGTCGGCTACTTAGATGCCGATGGATTCCTCTTTCTAAAAGGCCGGCATAAGCAGATGATCAAATCTGGAGCGAACCGTATTCACCCAGGAGAAATTGAAGAATTAATATCTGAAATCGATAGTATCGCTGAAGTCGCCGTGATCGGAATCCCCGATGTCCTTTTAGGTGAGGTGATAGCGGCATACTTAGTCGTCAGAGATAATTGCAAACAAGACGATCGCGTCATACTGAAATACTGTCGAGAAAATCTGTCCCCACACAAGCAACCTAAAAGAATCGCATGGGTAGCCGAGCTCCCGCGCACGAGCAGCGGCAAGGTACAAAAGCATTTATTACCAAAAATCAGCCCCCAGTGACGAGCAAAAAAATCCACTATAGAGAGCAAACTCATGTCAAACCGCGTTGATAATTTACTCGCCAATTATGTAAAACTTGATTACCAAGCCGAAATAGACAAAATTAGCAGTCGTATCAGAGCAATGCTCAGAGAGTCATTGCACCGTCGGGGTTTGGTCGTTGCAATATCAGGCGGCATTGATAGTTCGGTCTGTGCGGCATTAGCTGTGTCGGCCATTGGCGCTAAACGAGTCTACGGTATATTAATGCCAGAAACCGACTCATCGTCAGATAGCCTCCATCGGGGCCAAGCTTTAGCTAATCATCTGGGTATCAACTACACCATTCAAGACATTGCTCCTACGCTGGAGGCTATTGGTTGCTATAAATGGCGTGACGACGCAATTAAATCAGCTGTGCCGGAGTACGGAGAAGGCTGGAAAAATAAAATTATTATTGACGGCGGCACGAAGGGCAAGATCAATCACTTTAACTTGGTTGTCGAAGACCCCAAGGGCAATAGACAAACTAAACGCCTGTCTCTGAGTAACTACCTCACTATTGTCGCAGCTACAAATTTCAAGCAGCGAGTGCGTAAAAATATGGATTACTTTCACGCCGACCGCCTAAATTACGCGGTTGTTGGAACGCCGAACCGCGTCGAATATGATCAAGGTTTTTTTGTCAAAGGCGGCGATGGGCTTGCGGACATTAAGCCCATCGCTCACCTGTACAAAACACAAGTGTATGATCTGGCGCGATTCATGAATCTACCTGAGGAAATATGCAGTGCCACACCAACGACCGACACTTACAGCTTGAGTCAGGGGCAGGACGAATTCTACTTCTCCCTACCGTACAACAAAATGGATGTTGCTCTGTGGTGCTACAACAATAGCAAAGACGTAGGCACGCTTGCGCATGCACTGAGCGTATCAGAAGAGCAAGCCCAGTTTATTTATAAAGACATCGAAACCAAACGAAAAACCACAAAATACCTGCATCTCCAATCACTACTTATCGATCAAGTTGATCTATAGCACCAGTATAAAACGGCGGGATGATAAAATAAGCTCTCATCAGTAAGGCGCAGAACAAAGAAATCCGTGACGCAACACATAAATAGCTCGCAACCTAACGCATATGAACGTTGGCACCCAGCACTTTTTGAGCGCTACGGAGCTAACTGACTCTTACCAAACACACCTTAGCAATGCAACCTCGGTTAATCGACAGGATAATCGTCCTTCAACGCCCGCGCTAGATTCACTTTAAGGTAACGTTCTACTGTTAGAGGCTGACGGTCGCCACCCACTTCTGTTCAGCGAAGAATGTCAATCATCACTCTGCAATCCTCGTAAACTTTCGCCTAGACCTCCAGAACCGGTGGCATAGTTTTATATCAACCCACATCTTTGCCTTCATACAGATATTTGTCGGCGTGCCTCATAACCTTATCGATAGGTTAACCGCCGTTTGTTTCTGCGACACCCATGCTCACCGTAATGGCGATACCGCTATTTCCGACGCCACTTGGCTGGTCTAACAATGCTCAATGTATCTTGTCGGCAACCATGGAGGCATTTTGTATAGATGCTTGAGGTAAAAAACAGAAATTCGTCGCCATAGCATCGAGCGACCGTATGTTGCTCGCGGAATGGTGTTAAAAAAATCCCTCCAAAACGAACTAATATCCTGTCTCCAGCATCATGCCCATATTGATCGTTAACCCTTTTTAAGCTGTCGATATCACACGAGATAATAGACATCGGTTTCTGGTTACGCGTCATACGGCGCGGCTCTTGCAGCATTACAGTTAGAGTGCACCGCCTATTACAAAGTTGAGTTAAATGCTGCACTAGCCTCCGGCCTTTCCGCAAAATTAAAGTAGCTCACTGCTATTTCTTGTCAGTAGCAGACAGCCAGCACTAGCCCCACACACAGCCACCACGGCACACCGTTACCAAAAATTAACCAACGTAAAAACACTGATTTGTACTGCTCCATACGGCACATTAACTGCCAATGTTGAAATGCAAGCAATAAACGACTACCTTTAACAACAGATTAGGGCGCGATCATTTTCAAAAGTGCATTGTATGTATTCTTAAATACAACATAGCAAAAACCCAAATGGGCAGGGATATTACCGACATGCCAAACAATACGGATATACCTTCCAGACCAAAACGCTTGGCGCTCTTTTTCCGGCGTACTTATTCAGCCTGGCTTATATTTTCACTAAGTCTGTGCATTACTTTTATGGCTTGGTCAATCACTAACAAATCACATCAGCGTCATACAAAAGATTTATTCATATTCGAAGTCGCTCAAACTCTTCAAGCCATCCAACAGCGCATGCAAGGATATGAGCAGGTTATACGTGGCGGTATAGGATTATTTAAATCAAGTGTGCATGTTAGTCGCCAAGAATTTAATGACTATGTCACTAATTTAGAAGTTGATAAACATTGGCCTGGCATCCAGGGAATTGGCTATGCGGTAATGTTAGAGCCGAATGAAAAAGATGATTTTGTCAATGCTGTACGAGTTGAGGGCTTTAACGAATTTAATATTTTTCCGTCAGGAGTGAGAAAAAAATACAGTAGCATCCTCTACCTTGAGCCATTCACAGCCAGAAATCAGCGCGCTTTTGGATATGACATGTACTCAGAAAAAGCGCGACATTTCGCTATGGATATTGCTCGCGACAATGGCGACGTTGCATTTTCTGCCAAGGTTAAACTGGTACAAGAAAATGGCGAAGATTTACAAAATGGGTTTCTCATATACCTGCCCTTATATCGAAATGGTGCGTCTGTTGAAAATATAGATCAACGTCGAGAAGAACTTATTGGTTATGTCTATAGCCCATTCAGAATGGACAACCTCATTGAGGGCATTCTTTTAAGTAAAAATAAACGCCAAATAAATTTTAAAATATATGATGGAAGCACCACAAACCCCAAGGACATTCTTTACACCCCAAACAAAAATAACTTAACCGAGTCTTACGAAACGGAATTTAAACCTGCATTCTCTACAACCAAAACAGTTGAATTTCCTGGCCGCGATTGGACGATACAATTTTACAGCACCTCGGCTTTTGACAGCGCCGCTGAAAGCAACTTGGCTAAGGTAATCGCATTCACCGGATCAGCTTTATCGATTTTGTTATTGATTGTTCTGCTGAACATTTCAATTAGCACCAGAAATCTACGCCAAGCACGGGATAAATCGCAGGTATTAGTCGATCGATTAAAAGCGGGAGCGTCGGCCGGAATCGTAGGAATATGGGACTGGAATGTTAAAGATAATATTTTGAACTGGGATGCCGTTATGTTCAGCTTATACGGCTTAGATCAGTCAAATTTTGGTGATTTATATGAAGCCTGGCTGGCAAGAGTACACCCAGACGACAGGGCTTACGT
>CAJQKT010000082.1 GCA_905478995.1 uncultured Pseudomonadales bacterium
TATATTTGTCCTATAGCGCGCCACATGAGCCAATTCAGGCGCCGCCTGAATATGTTGAAAAATATGCTCACATCAAATCAGATTTAAGAAGGCGATATGCCGCGATGGTTGATTTCATGGATATGTCAGTAGGTCGGGTTATCAGATTACTTGAAAGCGAGGGCTTAACAGAAAACACGTTGGTTTTATTTATGTCCGATAATGGAGGTACTCATTCTGGAGGTGCAAGCAATGCACCTTTAAAAGGTCAGAAAGGTGGTTACTATGAAGGCGGGGTTAGGGTGCCGGCCATAATTAAGTGGCCTGAATCTATTGTTAGTGGTGAAAAAAGTCAGCGTATGATTACGGTGTTGGACTTGTTCCCGACGCTAATGCAAGCCGCCAATATTGATTTGCAGCCAACGCCGTCATTTGATGGGAGGCCAATGTGGGGTCGGTTGGCGTCGGAGGCCGATGCATCAGACGCTATTGCATTATTAATTGCTGAAGATCGAGGGGCTTTATGGAGTGGAGGCTTCAAATTATTATTGCGACCAGCATCAGAGCCAGAACTCTATAATATCTTGAGTGACCCGCAAGAAACTCTCGATCTCTCTGGTGAATATATGCTCCAGCGTGATGAATTAAGTTCCCTTTTTAACGCTAGAGTCGAAGAGTACAAAGAAAGTAGGCCTTAACTATGGTTTGCGGGGGGCTTTGTTAAGATATGGTGAATATATTGCGCCAACTAGAGCGATCTAAAGGCAATTTAACAAAAAAGGCAGCCAACTGGCTGCCTTTTTTGTAGGGACATATCAGCCGATAAATAAAATCATTCCCAGCTTAACGCGCCGCCCGTTTGATACTCAATTACCCGAGTCTCAAAGAAGTTTTTCTCTTTGCGCAAGTCCATGATCTCGCTCATCCATGGGAAGGGGTTGGCTGCAACCGTATACTGCTCAGGTAGGCCAAGCTGAGCTAAACGACGGTTGGCAATAAAGTGCAAATATTCTTCCATCATCTGCGCATTCATACCCAGCACACCGCGCGGCATGGTGTCGCGAGCATATTCGATCTCAATTTCGGTGCCTTCCAAAATCATTTGAATGACTTCTTGCTGAAATGCCTCGCTCCACAAAGTTGGATTTTCTAGCTTAATTTGGTTAATGACATCAATACCAAAATTTAAGTGCATGGATTCATCGCGCAAAATGTACTGAAACTGTTCAGCCACGCCGGTCATTTTGTTGCGACGGCCCATTGAAAGAATTTGGGTAAAGCCACAGTAAAAGAAAATACCCTCGGTGACCGCGTAAAAACCAATTAAGTTGCGTAGCAATTCCTGGTCAGTTTCGTGCGTGCCGGTGTTAAAGGTGGGATCACTCAGCGAATGTGTGTGACTAAGGCTCCAGGCGGCTTTCTTGGCCACTGAAGGGACTTCGCGGTACATGTTGAACACTTCGCCTTCGTCCATGCCTAGCGACTCAATGCAGTACTGGTAGGCGTGTGTGTGAATGGCTTCTTCAAACGCTTGACGCAAAATGTATTGACGACACTCAGGATTAGTAATTAAGCGATAGAGTGCCAGCACCAGGTTGTTGGCCACCAGCGAGTCGGCGGTAGAAAAATAGCCCAGCGAGCGCATCACAATTCGACGCTCATCGTCGCTTAGGCCGCCTTCGGTTTTCCAAAGGGAGATATCCGCGTTCATGTTGACCTCTTGCGGCATCCAATGGTTGGCGCAGCCGTCGAGGTATTTTTGCCAAGCCCAGTCATACTTAAATGGCACTAGCTGGTTGAGGTCGGCGCGGCAATTGATCATGCGCTTTTGATCGACTTCAATGCGCTGTGCACCCATCTCGAGTTCTTCAATACCGGCGGCAACATCCATAGTGGCTACAGCTTCATGCGCGGCAGATATAAGAGCGGCTGTGTCGGGCTCAATGGTGGGCTCAGCGGTTGGCACTTCTTGGCTTGTGCCGAATTCGACTTCAGTTTCAACAGCGGGTGCGGCGGCCGCAAGAGGTGCTACGGTTTCTTTCACATTGGCGCGGGCCTGCACGATGTCGGCAGCCGTTTGCGTTTCGGGTGCTGGAGTTTGCAGCGCAGCAGCTGCGGCACTAACCACTTCAGGTGCAGCTTGAGTGGCGGTAGCGCTCGCGCCGTTGGCGGCTTCTTCGTTGTATTCATCCCAACTAATCATTATTTATGCTCCGGTTTTTTCGGTGAATCTTGTCTGTTTATACCTTGCTAGTTCGTATACTTCTGCATAGGTCTATTTGGATCTCTTTTTGGTAGTATTTTTTATCGCTTCGTTTACTTCGCTGACCCTTGGTGACAATGCACTATTGGCACGCTTCGCAATCAGGGTCATCAATTGAACAAGCTTGTGGTACGGGCGCTGGTGCTGCCATTGCTCCAGAGGCTTTACCATTGCTATCTACCGCATTCAGAGCACCGCTATCGATGGTCGATTTTTCGGTGCCGGTTGCTGCGAGTGAACGGAGGTAGTAAGTCGTTTTAAGTCCGCGGAACCAAGCCATCCGATAAGTCACATCAAGTTTTTTACCGCTGGCATTGTTGATGTATAAGTTGAGCGACTGAGCCTGATCGATCCATTTTTGACGGCGGCTAGCGGCATCAACAATCCAGCGTGGCTCTACTTCAAAGGCCGTGGCATACAACTCTTTTAGGTCGGCCGGAATGCGATCGATCTGCTGAACGCTGCCGTCAAAATGTTTAAGGTCGTTAACCATAACCTGATCCCACAAGTTGCGGGCTTTGAGGTCGCGCACTAAATAAGGGTTGATGACCGTGAACTCACCTGACAAGTTCGATTTAACGTACAGATTTTGGTAGGTAGGTTCAATCGATTGCGAAATACCCGTAATGTTAGCGATGGTTGCCGTGGGCGCTATAGCCATAACGTTAGAGTTGCGCATGCCATTGGTTTTTACCTCATGGCGCAGCGTATCCCAGTCGAGAGTTTGGCTGTGGTCTACTTCAATAAACTCAGCGCCGCGCTGCTGCTCAAGATTTTTGAGTGAGTCAATAGGCAGGATGCCGTTGCTCCACAGTGAGCCTTCAAAAGTGGCATAGCTGCCGCGTTCTTGGGCCAATTGTGATGAAGCCTGAATGGCGTAATAGCTAATGGCTTCCATTGAACGATCGGCAAACTCAACCGCCGCATTAGAGCCGTAACCCAATTGCTGCTTATACAAGGCATCTTGAAAGCCCATTACACCCAGACCTACCGGACGGTGGCGCAGGTTAGAGGTGCGTGCTTGCGGCACCGAGTAGTAGTTGATGTCGATAACGTTATCGAGCATGCGCACCGCGGTGTTAACCGTTTTTTGCAGTTTGGCGAGGTCGAGACCATCATCATTTAAATGCTGGGGTAGGTTAATTGAACCCAAGTTACACACGGCAATTTCTTCTTTGCTGGTGTTGAGCGTAATTTCGGTACACAAGTTAGACGAATGCACTACGCCCGTATGCTGCTGTGGCGAGCGGATGTTGCATGGGTCTTTAAAAGTAATCCAGGGGTGGCCCGTTTCAAACAGCATGCCCAGCATTTTGCGCCATAAGTCTTGCGCTTTAACGCGTTTAAATACCGACAATTCACCGGCATCGGCCATGGCTTCGTATTCGGTGTAGCGAGTTTCAAAGGCTGTGCCATACAGGTCGTGTAAGTCAGGCGCATCATTGGGCGTGAAAAGCGTCCAATCTTTATCTTGGAAAACGCGCTTCATGAATAAATCAGGTACCCAGTTGGCGGTATTCATGTCGTGTGTGCGGCGACGGTCATCGCCTGTATTTTTGCGCAGCTCTAAAAATTCTTCAAGATCAAGATGCCACGTTTCGAGGTAGGCACATACGGCACCTTTGCGTTTGCCGCCTTGGTTGACCGCTACTGCCGTATCGTTGACCACTTTCAAAAATGGCACCACGCCCTGTGACTTGCCATTAGTGCCTTTAATGTAGGCGCCCAGAGCACGTACAGGAGTCCAGTCGTTGCCTAACCCGCCTGCCCATTTTGAGAGCATGGCGTTGTCGTGAATGGCATTATAAATACCGTCGAGGTTGTCCGGCACTGTGGTGAGATAGCACGATGATAATTGCGGGCGCAATGTACCTGCATTGAACAGCGTGGGCGTAGAGCTCATATAATCAAACGATGACAGCAACTCATAAAACTCAATAGCCCGTGCGTTTTTGTCGTCTTCTCGCATGGCCAAGCCCATGGCTACGCGCATGAAGAATACTTGCGGCAGCTCAATGCGAACGTCATCTTTATGAATGAAGTAGCGATCAAATAATGTTTGTAGACCCAGGTAACCAAACTGTAAGTCGCGGGTAGCATCGAGTGCTTGGCCCAAGCGAGGGATGTCAAAGCTGGCCAGTTCAGGAGAGAGCAGCTCGTGGTCAATGCCGGCGCTAATGTAGGCGGCCAGTGCAGGTGCGTATAAGGCATGCATGTCGCTTTGCGTGGCCGATTCAGCAATGCCCAAAAACTGCAGTGCTTCGGCGCGAATGGTGTCGAGTAGCAGGCGCGCCGTTACATAGCTGTAGTTGGGGTCTTGTTCAACCATGGTGCGTGCCGTCATTACCAATGATGAGTTCACTTCATCGGCGGCAACACCGTCGTACATGTTTTTTAACGCTTCGCTTAAAATAATGTCGGCGTCTACGTCAGTGAGATTCTGGCAAGCTTCAGTAACAATCGTTGTTAAGCGGGCGAAGTCGAGTGGGCGACGGCTACCATCGGCGTGCACCACGTTAATAGCGTGCTCACGAGGTTGTTCGGCTGCGTTTTGCTCGGCACGCAGACGCGTGCGCTCTTCGCGGTAAAGAACATAAGAGCGGGCAACTTTTTGCTCACCGCTGCGCATTAACGCGAGTTCTACTTGGTCTTGAATATCTTCAATATGGATGGTGCCGCCAGAGGGCATGCGTCGCTCAAAAATTGCGGTAATTTGTGCCGCCATGTCAGCCACTGTGCCATGAATACGGCTTGAGCCTGCAGCATTGCCACCTTCCACCGCTAAGAATGCCTTGGTGATCGCTACGCTAATGTTGCTGTTGTCATAACCGACAACTTTGCCGTTGCGCTTGATAACACGAATTTGACCTGGCGCGACCGCCGTCATGTCCATGGCTTCGGCGCTGGGTTTAGTGGCAGGCGCGTTCGCACCGGTGGTTGGTTTTTGGCTGTCGAGAGTGGATGGATTGGCTGATCCGGACTCTGTTGCTTGCATGCTTGCTTCCCCTTGGTATGTCTGTATCACTTATGATTAGTTGTTAGTATTTTTGTTTGGCGCTTCTTTAACGCTCTTTGCCTTCTTTGCTTTCTTCATTTACTCGCTGCCCAGGCTTGCTGTTCTGGCCAGCTCATATCGCTACCATTGCGCTCAACATCAGAGCTTTGTTGTCGTAAATACCGCGTGTTGTTCTGGGTCAAATGCGCCTGTCAAAATATTGTCGCTACGCCTCGCTAAATAGCCTTTGCTGTTGATAACTCTTGTTTGTTGACGGAGCCAATCCCGTGCCAGAGCATCCTAAATATTGCGCTCTAGCGGGCCAAGTGATCGATTTACAATGATTTTCTCAGAAACTGCCTAAAACCCAACATCTTGGGTGTTGGTTCGTCACAAGGCACAAGATAGTGCGGTCTGAGGTAAAACGCAAGCGGATAAAACCGGTTTATTCTGTGGGAATTCTGTGGATAACTTTAATGGTTGGTAGGTACTTTCAATTCACGCCTTAATGTTTTGGTGTTGTTCCATTGTGATGCATTTTTCTACTGCTGCTAATTACGCCAGATTGCAAAAATGTACCACTTTTTGTTGCCGTCTTATGCGCATCAGGTGATAGGTGAGCAGAGGGTCGACGATAAGCGCTTAGAGTGCCGTTACTTGCACGACAGGGTGTCCGGACGTAAAGTGCGAGCATTGTGTTTTTGGCTGCGCCAGCCGATTTGCCAAAGCGGTGCTCAGCCCAGCTATCCTAACTACCCCCAAAAAAAAGGAGTCCTCTTGAATAGTTCCAGTTCTGCTCCGGCCAATGCCGATACAACTTACTTGCTAGCGATTGATCAAGGTACCACAAGCTCGCGGGCGATACTCTTCACCTCGGGCGGAGATGTGGTGGCGGTGGCGCAACGTGAATTAGAGTTGTTTTACCCCCACGATGGCTGGGTTGAGCAACAGGCTGCCAGTATTTGGCAAGATACTTTGGCTGTGTGCCAAGAGGTTGTGCAGGCTGCGGCCGAGCAGGGCGCCGAAATAGCCGCGGTTGGGATCACCAATCAGCGCGAAACTACAGTGGTCTGGGATCGTAATACTGGAGAGCCGGTCTACAACGCTATTGTGTGGCAGGACCGCCGCACGTCCGATTATTGTGAGCAGCTCAAGGCCGCGGGTCATGAGGCGAGCCTGACCGCCAAAACGGGTTTATTGCTCGACCCCTATTTTTGCGCCAGCAAATTACGTTGGATTCTCAATGAGGTTGAAGGTGTGCGCGCTCGTGCTGAGGCAGGCGACCTGTTGTTTGGCACGATCGATAGCTTTTTATTGTGGCACTTAACCGATGGCACCGAGCATGCCACCGACATTACCAACGCTTCGCGAACTTTGCTTTATAACATTCATGAGCAGCAATGGGACGAGGAGTTATTGCAGCTGTTTGATATACCTCGTTCACTGCTGCCTGAAGTTAAAAATAATACCTGTGATTTTGGTCGCACCACGCATACATCGTTAGGCATCGATTTGCCCATTGCTGCAATGATAGGCGATCAGCAGTCCGCGTTGGTAGGGCAGGGCTGCTTTGCACCGGGAAGTATTAAGTCTACCTATGGTACGGGCTGTTTTATGTTAATGAACACGGGGACTCAAGCGCTTGCCTCTGACAACCGCTTACTCACCACGGTGGCCTATCGTTTAGATGGCACCACGCACTATGCGTTAGAAGGCTCAATTTTTGTGGCTGGCGCTGCAATCCAGTGGCTGCGTGATGGTTTGCAGTTGTTTGATGACGCGGCGCAAAGTGAGGCTTTGGCTACGTCGGTACAAAGCAATGGTGGCGTATATTTTGTGCCAGCGCTAACGGGTTTAGGCGCACCTTATTGGCAAGCCAATGCGCGCGGCATGATTTTGGGGTTAACCCGCGACACTAATCGGGCGCATTTAGCCCGCGCGGCGTTAGAGGCGCAGGCCTACCAAACACGTGATTTAGTTGAGGCAATGCAGGCCGATGGCGGGCAAGCGCCTCCGGTACTGCGCGTAGATGGCGGTTTGGTGGTTAATGGTTTTGCTTGTCAGGCGCTGGCTGACATATTGCAAACTCAGGTCGAAGTGCCGCACATCACCGAAGCAACCGCGTGGGGAGCGGCTAGTTTGGCCGGTTTGCAAGTGGGTGTGTTTGATTCACTGCAGGACATTGGTGAGGTTTGGCAGCTGCAGCATCGTTATACTCCCAATATGAGCGTAAGCGATGCCGATGCCCTTTATGAGGGTTGGCAGCGGGCTATCAATCGTTTACTCGACTAGCCATTAACTTGTGCAAAATTAGCGTGTGCCAATTCGGTCTTGGCAAGTTAATTATTAGACCTTGAGTTTGCTAGCCAAGTAAAAATTCCATGAGCGCTTTTTGCGCATGTAATCGATTTTCAGCTTCGTCCCAGACGAGACTGATGGCTGGATCTTCAATTAATTCGCCGCTCACTTCAAGTCCTCGGTAGGCGGGCAGGCAATGCATAAAGGCTGCGTTGCTAGCTGCATGAGTCATGAGTTCGTGGTTGACTTCGAAGCCGGCAAAAGCCTGCAGGCGTTTTTGTTTTTCTTCTTCTTGGCCCATGGAAGTCCAAACGTCGGTCACTACTAAGTCGGCGCCACTAACAGCTTCCTGCGGGTTTTCACCCAGCCATACTCGGTCACTATTTTTACTAACAATATCCTCTAGCGGTTTGAAGTTGTCGGGGCAGGCAATGCGTAAATTAAAATCGAACTGCCGAGCCGCATTAATATATGAGTTACACATATTATTGCCATCACCTACCCAGGCGACGGTTTTGCCGGCAATGCTGCCGCGCTTCTCAACATAGGTCATGATGTCAGCCAGCAGTTGGCAGGGATGATACGAGTCAGTGAGCGCATTGATAACCGGTACGCTGGAGTACTGTGCAAACTTTTCAATGGCGTCATGGCCGAAAGTGCGCACCATAATAATATCCACCATCGATGAGATGACGCGGGCACTATCTTCAATGGGCTCGCCGCGGCCTAGTTGCGTGTCGCGCGATGATAAAAATAGCGCACTACCGCCTAATTGTGCCATGCCCGCTTCAAAAGAGATGCGTGTTCGGGTGGATGACTTATCAAAAATCATCGCCATGACCTTGCCTTTAAATCGATCGCTAATAGGGTCGGCTTTAAGTGCAATGCCACGCTCGATAATTTGCCCTAGTTCGGTGGGGCTGCAATCAAGTAATGATAAAAAGTGACGCTTTTGCATGGTCAATCCCTGCGGTTGTCATTAAATTTTAATGGGGTATTTGGGGGCCAGAAATAATTGGATACTGGGCCTTAAAAGTTCCGTTGAGCTTAGTCGTTTTTGCTTAGGTAGTCGACGATGAGCGCACTGACTTGCTCAACCACCTGGTTGCATTCTCTGTCACTCATAACGAGCGGCGGCAGTAGGCGCACTACACTGCCAGCGGTGACGTTAATAATGATGCCTTGCTGTAAGCCCATTGCCATAAGCTCGGCGCAAGGGCGGTCGAGTTCAATACCTAACATTAAACCGCTGTGGCGAATGTCTCGCACGCCCTGCATGGTTGCTAGGGCAACCGAAAATGCGCTATGCATATGCTGCCCCATTTTAAGGGCGCGGGCAGGCAGGTGATCGTCCATAATGGTTTGTACAACCGTGCTGCCCACCTTGCTGGCAAATGGATTGCCCCCAAAGGTTGAACCATGTTTGCCTGGTGCCATTACACTTGCCGCTTCGCCACGCGCTAAGCAAGCGCCAATAGGAATGCCGTTGCCCAAGCCCTTGGCTGTAGTAACCACATCGGGTTGCAAGGCAAACTCGGTGCCATCTAGATTTTGATAGGCAAAGTAATTGCCGCATCGACCATTGCCCGATTGCACTTCGTCCAGCATCAGTAAGGCGCCTTGCGTGCAGCACAATTGCTCCAGCTTTTTTAGGAACGCCGGGTCAGCTGCATGGATGCCGCCTTCGCCTTGCACCGGTTCGATCAAGACAGCGGCAATCGTTGTATGTTGGGCAAATAGTGCTTCAGCCGCGGCGATATCATTTAAAGGTAAGTGCACAAAACCGGGTAGTACAGGGCCAAAGCCGCGGCGTATACCCTCGTTACCTGTAGCAGCGATAGTCGCTAGCGTACGGCCATGAAAGCTGCCTTCAAAAGTGACAATGATGGGTTGGCTGTTGCCGTTATTATGCGCGTGCAAGCGCGCAAGTTTAATGGCCGCCTCGTTAGCTTCTGCGCCTGAGTTACTAAAAAATACTCGATCCATATTGCTGACGCCGCACAGTTGATCGGCTAGCTCTTCCTGAGCGGGAATATGGTAGAGGTTGGAGGTGTGCAATAGTGTGTTGGCTTGTTGCATGATCGTATGGGTCACCGCCGGGTGGCAGTGGCCCAAGTTAGTCACGCTAATGCCGCACAAAGCATCAAGGTAGCGTTTACCTTGCGCGTCGAACAGCCAGCAGCCTTCGCCACGAGTGAACTTCACCGGCAGGCGATTATAGGTATGCATTAAATGGCTAGCGTCGCTCATGTTAAGGCTCATTGGCTCGTTGTTGGCATCACGCAGCGTGAGATGCTGTTCTTTCCCGCCTGGTCTGTTCGCGCTTAGGCATTGCCGCGAGTTAAAGAGCGGATCGCCAAGCTGAGCAGGCAAAGCTACAAGCACTGCCATCAATAAGAACCATGCCGATGCGATCGGTTAAAAAACACTATCCGACCCGCTCTTGGCGAGATTGACTGCTGCGCTTATTCGGGAAATTGTGGTTAAACTAAAAAAGGCAGCGAACGCTGCCGGTAAGTGTTGATCGTATCGCAGAATGTTTTTGCGTGCAAATGTCGCAGACTCGGTCGGCTAAGACCCTTATCGGTGATTTTGGGTGGCTAATCGCTGCTGCACGCCAAGGCCCTGCATAGCCATTTAACCGCGAGAAGGCTACAATAACCCCAAGCCACCCCTTAAGCTTGTGGAGTGTGGGCGCCTCGTTCATCCCGGCGCTGCATGTTTACGAGCCAACTTAATTTGAACAATAGAATGCAGTGAGGTAGTCAGTAGGCGCATGGATATTATTGAAACCATTAAAGGCCAAGTTGAAAGCAATGCGGTCATTTTGTATATGAAAGGCTCGCCCGATCAACCGCAGTGCGGATTTTCTGCCCAAACCGTTCAGGCTTTAATGGCCTGTGGTAAGCGTTTTGCTTTTGTTGACGTGCTGTCTAATCCGGATATTCGCGCTAATTTACCTAAGTATGCTAACTGGCCGACTTTCCCTCAGTTGTGGGTTGGTGGTGAGTTAGTTGGCGGCTGCGACATTATTGTAGAGATGCACGGTAACGGTGAGTTACAAACATTATTAGATCAAGTCGTGCCGGCCACCGAGAGCGAATAGCTTAGGCCCACAAATAACGACGCTGTTAAGCCCCGTATTGGCGGGGCTTTTTACTAACACTCACACTATTGCGGCCGTACTTTATTTTGTTGCTGCAGCCGATAGATTGAATGCACCTTGCCTCGCAGCCTTGCGGGGCGTTAAAAGAACACAAGTGGCCTTTGGTAGCGGCCACCACTGTAGTAGGACTATCTTATGACCCACCCCGTGATTATTACATTGCCCGATGGCAGTGAACGTAGCTTTGATGCGCCGGTCAGTATTATGCAAGTGGCTGAGTCTATTGGCCCAGGCTTGGCGAAGGCTACGGTAGCTGGCCAAGTTGATGGCGAGCTGCGCGATGCTAGCGATATTATCGATCAGAACGCAACGCTGCGTATTTTGACGGCTAAAGATGAAGAGGGCGTTGAGATTATTCGGCACTCTTGCGCCCACTTAATTGGTCATGCGGTAAAGCAGCTTTTTCCCGAAGCAAAAATGGTTATTGGTCCGGTGATTGAAGAGGGTTTTTACTACGATATTGCCGTTGATAAACCGTTTACGCCTGATGATGTTGATGCCATTGAAAGCCGCATGCGAGCATTGATTGCCCAAGACTACGATGTAGTTAAAAAGATGACCCCGCGCGCTCAGGTCATTGACGAATTTACTAAGCGGGGCGAGGAGTACAAGTTACGTTTGATTGAGGATATGCCCAGTGAAACGGCTATGGGTCTCTACTACCATCAAGACTACCTCGATATGTGCCGCGGCCCGCACGTTCCTAATACCCGTTTTTTAAAGCATTTTAAGCTCACTAAGTTGGCCGGTGCATACTGGCGTGGCGATGCTAATAATGAGATGTTGCAACGTATTTACGGCACTGCCTGGGCCGACAAAAAAGCTCTCAGAGCCTATGTCACGCGCATGGAAGAAGCCGAGAAGCGCGACCACCGAAAGCTGGGCAAGAAGTTAGACTTGTTTCATTTGCAAGAAGAAGCGCCGGGCATGGTGTTTTGGCATCCGCGCGGCTGGGCTATCTATCAGGCCATTGAGCAATACATTCGCGGTGTGCAGCAGAGCAATGGTTACCTTGAAATTAAAACTCCGCAGGTGGTTGACCGCAGCTTGTGGGAAAGGTCGGGCCACTGGGATAAGTTTGCCGACAATATGTTTACTATCGAATCTGAGTCGCGCGATTACGCGGTTAAGCCCATGAACTGCCCTTGCCATGTGCAGGTGTTCAATCAAGGTCTCAAAAGTTACCGCGACCTGCCGCTGCGCCTAGCTGAATTTGGTTGCTGTCATCGCAACGAGGCCTCGGGTACATTGTCGGGCTTGATGCGGGTGCGCGGCTTTGTTCAAGACGACGCGCATATTTTTTGCTCCGAAGAAGCGATTCAAGATGAAGTGTCCACCTTTATTGATGTATTGTTTGATGTGTATCGCGACTTTGGTTTTAACGAAGTACTCGTTAAATTGTCCACGCGGCCTGAGGAGAGGGTTGGTTCGGACGCTATTTGGGATAAATCGGAGCAGGCGCTGGAATTGGCGCTTAACAATAAAGGGCTCGACTGGGAGTTGCTGCCTGGCGAGGGCGCCTTTTACGGCCCTAAAATTGAATTTTCATTACGTGACTGTATTGGTCGAGTATGGCAATGCGGCACTATTCAGGTCGATTTTTCGATGCCTGAGCGCCTCGATGCGCAATACGTGGCCGAAGATGGTAGTCGTCAGGTGCCGGTGATGTTGCATCGAGCCATTTTGGGTTCATTTGAACGATTTATCGGTATTCTAATTGAAGAATATGAAGGTAAATTTCCACCTTGGTTGGCGCCGACGCAGGCGGTAATTATCAATATTACGGATAATCAGGCCGAATATGCCATAAAGTTGCACGATACCCTCAATAAACAAGGCTTTCGGGTCGAATTAGACTTGAGAAATGAGAAGATCGGTTTTAAAATCCGCGCCCACACTCTAGCTAGGGTTCCTTACCTGTTGGTGGTGGGTGATAAAGAAGTTGAATCCGGATGCGTGTCGGTAAGAACGCAAGACGGTCAAGATTTGGGCAGTATGCCCGTTGATGCCTTCGCTACCCAGTTAAGCGAAGCCGTCGAGCAGCGCTCTCGGCATGAACATCCAGCCTAAGCGTCGCGCAAAGTAGATAGCGGTAGATAAAAGGTTAAAGACTCGTAGTGTTGAAAGAAGCTACAGTTATGAGCAAGCGTTAGTATTATTCATTGAGGAGCACTGATTATTAAGCAAATTCAAAGCGTTGGTAGCCAAGCGTGAAGGGTAAAGATAGCAAGCGGGCGATTATTAACGAAGCGATCGAGGCCAAAGAGCTCCGTTTGATCGGCGCTGACGGCGAGCAAGTCGGTGTTGTGACCATAGAGGCGGCCCTAACAGCCGCGCGTGAGGCATCGCTAGATCTTGTGCTAATTGCCGGAGACAGTGATCCAATAGTCTGCAAAATAATGGACTACGGTAAGCATTTATTCGATATCAAAAAGAAA
This sequence comes from uncultured Pseudomonadales bacterium, assembly GCA_905478995.1. GTDB lineage: Bacteria > Pseudomonadota > Gammaproteobacteria > Pseudomonadales > UBA7434 > UBA7434. The sequence continues at coordinate 13,140 of CAJQKT010000082.1, forward strand.
AAAGCAGCCTCGAAAAAGAAACAAAAACAGATTCAAGTTAAAGAGATTAAGTTTCGCCCTGGTACAGAAGACGGCGATTACGCGGTTAAATTGCGCAACTTAACGCGCTTTTTAGAAGCCGGTGACAAAGCTAAAGTCACACTACGCTTTCGCGGACGTGAGATGGCTCACCAGAAAATAGGTTTGGAGTTACTCAAGCGGGTAGAGGCTGATCTAGAAGAGCTGGGCTCTGTAGAGCAATTTCCAAAAATGGAAGGTCGGCAAATGTCGATGGTTATAGCGCCAAGAAAAAACCGCTAGCCAGGCCAAGAACAAAATAAGACGTTAGCTACTAAAGCATGTTTAGCTAATAGATGAGAAAGTTTTTTAAAAAGTTGAAAGAAAGATCAAGCATAACCTGGCGTATTGGCCAGATATGCAGACAACGAGCTTTTACAGCTTGTATATTAGAAGTTCGATTACCGAGAGATAGTAAAATGCCAAAAGCAAAAGTACACAGCGGCGCGGCAAAGCGTTTTAAGAAAACCGCAGCCGGTTACAAGCGCAAAAGCGCCAACAAGAGCCACATTTTAACCAAGATGACGACCAAGCGTAAGCGGCAGCTTCGCGGCACGTCGATCATTGATGCGGCTGATAAGCCACTTATCGATAAAATGATGCGTAATAATTAAAAGAGTTTTACTCGTTTAATTGCAAGCATTGTTTCGATCATCCAGATTTAGTTAATAGGTTTACAACCAGGATCAATTACCATGGCAAGAGTAAAACGCGGTGTTGTAGCGCGTCGCAGACACAAAAAAATCTTAAAATTAGCCAAAGGCTATTACGGAGCGCGTTCACGTGTTTTTCGTGTGGCAAAGCAGGCGGTCACTAAAGCCGCGCAGTATGCTTACCGTGACCGTCGTCAGCGTAAGCGCCAGTTTCGCGCTTTGTGGATCACTCGCGTTAATGCAGCTTCTAGAGCCAATGGTCTAAGCTATAGCCGCTTTATTGCAGGTTTGAAAAAAGCTGGAATTATTCTTGATCGTCGTGTGTTGGCCGATCTTGCTGTTCACGATAAGCCAGCGTTTAGCAAAGTGGTTGATGCGGCCAAGGCCGCGCTAGCCTAAGCCTACCCGGGCGGCGGTGGCGTGTTAATCGCCTAGCAAGATTATTTTCAACCACCATCAGCAATTGTTGACGTGTGTTTTTGGCTTGATCTTGATCGCGTGAAAACCATCAATATTTAAAAGGGGAAAGGGCTTAACGTCTTTTCCCCTTTTGTGTTTAAGCGATATTTGATTTATTCACCTTGTTTGCTAAATCATTAGGTATTGCAGATGAGCTTTTAAATCAGGATCGAGTTTAGCGTGCCATTGTTGCTGCCTATCAGGTTTGCACTGGCGCGATTGCGGGGAGCTTGCAGCCTCGCGTTTAGCTTTGGGTTGCCGCGCTTCATTAATTGGGCGTCGCCTAGCTTACAATTGAATAAGAGAAGCGTTATGTCTGAATCTAATAATCCACAGCTCGAAGCCTTAGCTGCTGAGGCACTCGCAGAAATAAATGCGGCGCGTGAAACTGTGTTGCTCGACAAGGTGCGAGTTAATTATTTAGGTAAAAAAGGTTCCATCACTCAGCTGCTCAAGGCTTTAGGCAAGTTACCTGGCGATGAGCGTGCGGCAGCAGGCGCAGAAATCAATCGCGTTAAGCAAGAAGTGCAGTCGGCGCTAGAGCATCAGCGGGTAGCACTTGAAAATGCTGAATTGGCAGCGCGATTGGCCAGTGAAAAAATTGATGTGAGCTTAGCAGGGCGCGGCCGGCCGCAAGGTAGTGTGCATCCAGTGACCCGCACCATCGAGCGTATCCAAATGTATTTTGAGCAAGTGGGCTATGCGGTTGCCGAAGGCCCAGAAATAGAAGACGACTACCACAATTTTGAAGCGCTTAATATTCCTGCGCACCATCCCGCACGCGCCATGCACGACACCTTTTACGTCAGTGACTTTATCGGCGGTGCATCACAGGAGTCCGAAGCCGTAGCTAGCAGTAACGATATTAAATATGTTTTGCGCACACATACTTCGCCAGTGCAGGTAAGGGTGATGGAAAATAGCGAACCGCCGGTGCGTATTATTTGCCCAGGCCGAGTTTACCGATGTGATTCGGATCTAACCCATACACCTATGTTTCATCAGGTTGAAGGTTTAGTGGTTGATGAGCATGTAACGTTCGCTCATTTAAAAGGAGTGATTCAATCTTTTTTGAAGGTGTTTTTCGAAAAAGATTTAGCTGTGCGCTTTAGACCTAGTTATTTTCCGTTCACCGAGCCCTCGGCTGAAGTTGATATTGCTTGTGTGATGTGTAACGGGCAGGGCTGTAGAGTGTGTAAAAACACTGGCTGGTTAGAGGTGATGGGCTGCGGTATGGTGCATCCTAACGTCTTTTCGCATGTGGGCTACGATACCGAAAAATACACAGGATTTGCTTTTGGTATGGGTGTAGAGCGGCTTGCCATGCTGCGTTATGGCGTGAATGATTTACGTTTGTTTTTTGATAACGACGTGCGATTTTTAGCACAGTTTTCCTAGGTAGAAAGTAACACCATACCGACAGCGTGTTGAGCACAGTCATCAAATCGATCCGATGGCTGTCCATTAGATGATGATAAATACGGATAGTACAAAGCGATGAAAGTCAGTGAAGCCTGGTTACGAGAATGGGTAAATCCGTCAGTCTCAACTCAAGAGCTGGTGCATGCCTTAACAATGGCAGGCCTAGAGGTCGATGCCGTAGAGCCAGCAGCGCCCGAATTTAGTGGTGTAGTGGTGGGTTTGATTGAAGGCGTTGAGCCGCATCCCGATGCCGAGAAGTTGCGTGTCTGCAGTGTCACTGATGGCATGAGTAATTTTCAAGTGGTGTGTGGTGCGCCTAATGCTGCGGTAGGGATTAAAATACCGTTTGCTAAAGTTGGTGCGGCTTTGCCTGTGAGCCCATCTGCTGGCGCTAGCAGCGAGCCGAGCATGGCGATTAAAAAGGCCAAACTTCGCGGTGTTGAATCGTTTGGCATGCTGTGTGGCGCCTCTGAGCTAGGCTTAGAAGACACTGTGGACGGACTCATGATATTACCGGCTGACGCGCCGGTAGGTGATGACGTGCGCGCTTTGCTAGGCTTAGATGATGCGGTGATCGAGCTTGATTTAACGCCTAATCGGGGCGATTGCCTATCGGTGATGGGCGTAGCGCGCGAGGTGGGCGTGTTGACGAGTACGCGCATCAATGCACCGGCAATGCCTAGTACGCCGGCACAGATCGATACAGTGGCTGCTGTGCATCTTAGGGCGCCAGCTTACTGTCCACGTTATGTTGGACGCGTGATCTGCAATGTGGATGCAACGGCCGAAACCCCATTGTGGATGCGTGAAAAACTTCGCCGCGCTGGGTTGCGCAGTATCGATGCGGTGGTGGATGTTACCAACTATGTCATGTTGGAGTTAGGTCAGCCTTTGCACGCGTTCGATTTAGATAAAATTGCTGGAGATATTGAGGTTCGCCACGCTCAGCAGGGCGAACAAATTACCTTGTTAGATGACAGCTCCGTTGAGCTCGATGCCGACATGTTGGTGATTGCCGATGCTACGCAAGCGTTAGCGGTGGCCGGCATTATGGGTGGGGCCAGTTCAGCGGTATCCAGTGCTACACAGCACGTATTACTTGAAGCGGCTTTTTTCGTCCCCCAGCAACATGCCGGTAAAGCTCGGCAGCTGGGTATGCACACCGATTCATCGCATCGGTTTGAGCGAGGGGTCGATCGCTTGGGTCAAGAGCGCGCTATTGAGCGTGCCACCGAACTATTATTGTCAATTACTGGCGGTGAGGCAGGCCCCATCAATTTAGCTGATGCGGGTCAGCCACACACGCAGCAGCATGTTGATTTGCGTGCAGCGCGCATTAAGCGCGTGTTAGGTTTTGAGATGCCTGACGTCCAGGTTAACGATATTTTGTCACGGCTCGATTTTGTTCCGCGTCACATAGATCATGGTTGGCAAATAATGGTGCCGCCGCATCGCTTTGATATTGCCTGTGAGGCTGACTTGCTCGAAGAGTTGGCGCGTATTTATGGTTATGAAAACTTGCCCGTAGAGCCTCCACTGGCGCCTATGACTTTTTCATTGAAGCCTGAGTCGTCTACGCGCGCCGGTATTTTTCGCCAGCAATTGGTAGCGCGCGGCTATCGAGAAGCCATTACTTACAGTTTTATTGCCCCGCAGTTACATAGCCAGTTTTTTAATGATGCCCCTGGCGTGACGTTGGTCAATCCAATAGCCAGTGATATGTCGGTTATGCGAACGAGCCTGTTGCCCGGCTTGGTCACAGCCGCGGCCTACAATTTAAGCCGACAACAAAAGCGTTTGCAGTTGTTTGAAATGGGGCTGCGATTTGTTCCCCAAGCTGAAGGCGCAATTAAAGATCTAGATAGCTCCCTGGCGCAAACACCAACGCTCGCAGGATTATTGTGCGGTGATCGTTTAGCTGAGTCGTGGATGGCTAAACCAGAGTCTAATGAGGCGCCTGGCCAGAAGCCCGACCCCTTCGATTTTTACGATATAAAGGGTGATGTGGAGTCATTATTGGCGCTAACTGGTCACCCTGCGGCCAATGCGGTGGAATTTCGCACGATAAAGAGCGGCGAAAGCTATCCTTACCTGCACCCAGGCCAAAGTGCCGTGATCAGTTTGGCGGGCAAAGTGGTGGGTTTAGTAGGCCTTCTCCACCCCGAATTGCAGCGCAGCCTCGACATTGATCACGATATTTGGGTCTTTGAATTACATTTAAACTTGATTTCTGAGAAAAAAGTGCCAGAATTCAAAGAATTATCGAAGTTTCCTGAAGTGAGAAGAGACTTAGCGGTAATTGTTGATCAGGCGGTATTGGTGGGTGATGTGCTGGCTTGTGCCAGAAGCGCTGCCCGCAATGAGTTACAAGGCCTGGTTGTATTTGACCGCTATAGCGGAGAAGGCGTTGGTGAAGGTATGCAAAGTATAGGCCTCGGTCTTACTTGGCAGCACCCCTTGCGAACACTAAACGATGAAGAAGTTGCAACCCTGACCAATGAGGTTGTCGCAGCGTTACAGGAGCAGTTTAATGCTTCGTTGAGGTAGCGCGTAAGCCCTGCAAAAACTTGCGGCGGTGGCGACTGCAACGGTAACCGAAAAGGTGATCAGAGATGGCGCTAACCAAAGCAGAAATGGCCGAAAGGTTATTTAATGAATTGGGTTTAAACAAGCGAGAAGCGAAAGAAATTGTTGAGCTGTTTTTTGAAGAAATTCGTGCAGCGCTTGAAACCAACGAAACAGTCAAATTGTCGGGCTTTGGCAATTTTGATTTACGTGACAAAAAACAGCGGCCAGGCCGCAATCCCAAAACCGGCGAAGAGATTCCAATTTCTGCACGGCGCGTGGTAACATTCAAACCTGGTCAAAAACTCAAGCAACAAGTAGAAACTTATGTTGGAACCGAGCAACAATGAAGAACTCCCGGTAATACCCGGGAAACGTTATTTCACCATTGGTGAAGTCAGCGACTTGTGCGCGGTTAAACCGCATGTATTGCGTTATTGGGAGCAAGAATTTCCTCAGCTTAAGCCGGTAAAGCGCCGCGGTAACCGTCGTTATTATCAACGCCAAGACGTCATCATGATTCGTCAAATTCGTAGCTTGCTGTACAACCAAGGCTATACCATTGGTGGTGCAAGGCTGCAGCTCACTGGCGACAAAGCAAAAGATGATGGTTCGCAATCGCAGCAATTACTCAAGCAAATGATTGGCGAGCTTGAAGACGTTCTTGAAGTATTAAAGGCCTGATAGAGTCTGCATCGTAAATCCTTTTTCTACTTAGTAACCTCCTTACCAATTTCAAGCAAACAAATCGGGGCGTAGCGCAGTCTGGTAGCGCACTACACTGGGGGTGTAGTGGTCGCAGGTTCAAATCCTGCCGTCCCGACCATTAATAAAAAAGCCACCTAATAGGTGGCTTTTTTATTAATGGATGAGAGTGATGGCTTTGTTCTTCAGTGAGGCGCAGTCGGGGGTCGATCTGATGTAACGCTTGCGTTATGCTCCATTTCCATTTAATACACTTTATTTCTACCGGCTTTTTTTGCTTTATACATGGCTTTGTCGGCTTCGTTCACTGCTGTGATGATCGCTTTATTTTTTTCAAATGTACTGGTGCCAAAACTTGCCGTTAGCTGTCTCACTTCAGAAAATACATGCTGGCTGATTTTCCCCCTTAGCTCTTCAGCCAATACAAGCACTTGCTCTATTGATGTGTTAGCACAAACAATAAGGAACTCCTCTCCACCCCAGCGTCCTACTGTATCGGATCGCCGAATATTCTCTTTTAAAATAGCAGCGACCTCTACTAAAACTTTATCCCCAGTTATGTGCCCAAACTCGTCGTTAACTGCCTTGAAATTATCGATATCTGCAATAATCAAAGAACATGGGGTGTCGTATCGCTCAAAGTTATATTTTTGTTTTTCAAGTTCTTCATCGATACCACTGCGATTGTAGGTTTGGGTCAATGGATCAGTGTGTGATTTATCCTCTAGATTATCAATAGTGCCTGACACCCAGTGGGCCATGTCAACAAATTCATGCAGTAGTCGGCCTATTTCGTCTGTTCGAACTGTGTCGGCGAATTCGAATTCACCGTCGTGAATTTTTTTTACTTTATGGCGAAGATCAACTAAGGGGTTAATAAAATTTCTTATAAAATAAAAATATCCTGACGCACAAAAAACAATGAGTAATGCAACAGTGGCTCCCGCTGTCTGATAATAGCGTGTAAGTGATGCCCTGGCTTTTTTTAAATTGTTGTTGGTGCGAGATTCAAGCGCAAGAAAAGCACTGTTTATTTTATCCATTATTTTGGCTTTTCTTTGATGATAATCTTCACTGTTAATGATTGATAGCGCCAATAATTGATTGGGTTCAACTTTACTTATGTGGCTTCCGTCAGTGCTAATAGTAATTCCATCCATCGCATGAAAGGCTTGTATTTCGATTTTAATTAATTCGTCAGAAAGTGATTTGGCATCATTAAGTAGTGATATTTCTTTGGTTGAAAAATTCAGTTCTTCCATTAATGTCAAGATCGATGCTTGCCGAGTGTTATTTCGAGTGTAATTATGATCTGCAGCAACATAGTCCCAATAAACGAGGTCGTAACGATCGGGGCGAGGTTGCTCGCCATCACGTATATCCCTAATGGTTTCAAAGTACTCCTTAAAATGTGGATCCCCTGTGGCCATATAAGTGCGAGCCATGCGAGTTAATTCATCAGACGTCATACGCAGTTCGGCTGCAAGTTTATGAGACGAAAACTGACGATTCTGCAGATCCGTTAATTTTGTAGACTGATTAACAATAAGGCCTAGAAGAATTAGTAGTGTTATTGTTAAGGCGGACAATGTTATAAAGTTAGCAAGTATTTTTTGACTAATGTTAATGTGCATAAGTTTCCCTGTTTTTTACAACATGCTTCACTTATAAAAAAGTTCTTGCAGCGCAAGCAAGAATAGTTAGCTTTAATTGTAAAATACTAGCGACAACAAACAATAATATGTCTCGCTGATCCCTTTGTTAAATGAAGGCTGTGAAGCCATATCTAACGGTACTCACTTCAACAATAAATAAAATAAAATAGCGAGCGAAAGTTATATTTCATTCAACGAATTCATTGCTCGAGTGAGTTTTTTTCGCTCATTGCTTTCTTGCATCAGTAGGCTATTAACCACAACAGACAAACGCAGTGAATCTATCGAGGCAGACGCCACTTCTAAAACAGACACGACATAATCGGCTAGGGCCTGGCCAAGCTTTAACAAATCAGTAGCTGACAGGGTGCTTTCAATCGCGAGGGTAGACAAAAACTCGTCAGGCGTTGGTTCTGCATTTAGCGAGAAGGGTAGCCAAGTATCAAGTAGCTGGTGTTGCTCGGAATCTTGTAAGTAGTGTGCGAGGCTCTGCTGCATGCGCTGCTGGTAATCATGCAGGTAGCAAAGAGCCATTGTATTGCGCTCATCGTTGCATTGCTCTTGCGCCGCACTGAGTCGCTGCGCGGCTTGTGCATGAAAGTCGACAATGCTCGACATGAAGTCATGCGCGGTTTCATAGGTCTGCACTAGCTCAACCTCCCTCTCCATGGTTTTTTTTAAATCCCGCCAATTAACTGCACGATCTTAGGGAGTCTAACTGAATGGCCAAGGTCAAATATTGACGGTTGTCAATTTCATGTGGGAAGAGTGGTTCGTGGAGATGCACTGATGCTTTGCACCAAGAGCTGGCGCAAAGTCCGTACTGGTAGTGCCGAGCATTTAGGTGTATTGCCGAATTTCATCGGCTGTAGCCAGTGGCCGGCCCGAGTCCTGAATCGCTTTGAGTCCTTGTTCAAGCAGCTCGTTATTACAAAGCATTGTGCCTAAGGGCGCGTCTTCGAGCCCTACGCGCAGGTGAGCGCCGAGTTCTAGCGCCATAGGCATAAGGGTCTCAACATTGGCATCGAGCCCAGAGATCATCCACGGCGCTCTGGGGCATGTTTGTGCAAGGTGTTGCGCATAGAATTCGAGTGCGAACTCGCTGGGTGTGGTTCCAAACAGCAAGTGGTCGGAAAACATAAGGCGGTAAATGGGCGTTTTTAACGAACAATACTGCGCAGCCAAGGCTGCCCCTAAGCGCGCAAAGCCCGGTTCGTAAATAGCGTAAGCGGGGCGCCAGCCATCTGCCACAGCTAGGGCTAAGCCCGCTTTAATGTGATCGTCGGGGTTGGTGTAGCAAAGGCCGTCTAGCGAGGCTTCAATGTGTATAGGATGCGTGATGTTGACGCTGCCCGGGTCTATCACCGCCCACTCGAGCAAGCCGCGCTGCGCGAGTGTTTTAATGGGGGCATAACGCTCGGCAATGGTGCCGTGCAGGGCAAGCGTTGGGTACACAATGGCATCGCATTGTTCACGTATGCCCTCGATGACGCGGGTGTATAAATCGGCGTCTTCGGTGGGTTGGCTGTGCTCATCGTAAACATGCAAGTGTATGATGGCTGCGCCTTCTTTTGCGCACGCAATGCCTTGTTCAATAATAGCGCTAGGCGTTGTGGGAATGCCAGGCTGCATGGCTTGGCCTGCAGCACCGTTTAAGGCAACTTCTAGCCAAACTGGTTGAGTCGATTTCGTAGTCATCAGGTTGCCTTATGATTAAATGCCAAGTGAACGGAGCTTGTGTGCTCGTGCAGTAAACGTTTGTGTCAGTATATGTGTTGTGAGCGTTCAGCAAAGAGAGCAGGGTGGATGCGTTAGCGATTGTAACGCGCCCAACCGCCGAGTAAACTTAAAAATAATCAAGCTACCTATAGCAATGGCATCAAAGAAAACAATGGCTTTTAAATTAGATCAGTCAAAGTTATTCAATCAACAGCCTAAACCTACCTTTTATCAAAGCCGGAGATAACATGTGGTATGCCATTATTAGTGAAGACGTTGACAATAGCTGGCCGCTGCGCGTGGAGCATCGAGCAGCGCACCTTGAGCGTTTAACCGAGCTTAACAATGTCGGCAAGCTATTGGTGGCTGGCCCGCATCCCGCTGCCGACACCGAAGATTTTGCCAGTTGTGGTGTTACAGGCAGCTTAATTGTGGCGCAGTTTGATTCACTCCAAGCCGCCCAGGCTTGGGCCAACCAAGACCCCTATGTGCTCAACAATATCCATGCAACGGTGATAGTAAAGCCGTTTAAGAAGGTTTTGCCCTGATTAATAGCGCTTATTGGTGGCTATGTGGTCAGTTGTGCTGTAGTACTATAATCAAAATAACGCCCTGTTAATCCTTTATCCGAGCGGCCCTTGAATAGACAAACTGGCACGAGCGAGCACAATAAAACCCTGATGCGGCGCGCAACTTATGCATCGGTTGCAATAGCGTCGGTGCTGATTGTGATAAAGCTAGTGGGCTGGGTGATGACCGGCTCGCTCAGTATTCTTGCTTCGTTAATTGATTCGGCGCTCGATGCGATTGTGTCGGTGATCAATTTGTTGGCGGTGCGTTATTCGCTTACACCGCCCGACCCCGAGCACCGTTTTGGGCACGGTAAAGCCGAGCCACTGGTGGGTTTGCTGCAGGTGGGTTTTATTTGTGCATCGGCGATTTTTTTGGTGGTGCACGCACTTGAGCGATTACGTTTTACGGTTGAAGTGACGCACGCTGATATTGGCATAGCCATTATGCTTGTTGCCACGGTGTTGACGGCCGTGTTGGTGCTGTATCAGCGGCATGTGGTGCGCGTGACGCAGTCAACGGTCATAGCCACCGACTCGCTCCATTATCTCACCGACTTGCTCACTAACCTCAGTGTGCTGGCGGCACTGGCTTTAAGTTTTTATGGCTGGTCTAACGTCGATGCTATTGTGGCAATGTTTATTGCGGCCTTTATTTTTTTTAGTGCAATAGCCATTGGCGTTAAATCATTTCAGCAGTTAATGGATCATGAAATTCCCGCCGACGAAAAAGCCAAGCTGTTAGCCCTACTCAATACCAAGCCTGAAATATTAGGTATACATGATTTGCGTACGCGCGAGTCGGGCCAAAACCGATTTATTCAAATGCATCTCGACCTTGATGAGAATTTATCGCTGCTTGAGGCGCACCAAATTGTCGACATGATTGAAGAAGAAGTGTCGCAGCTGATTCGTGGTGCCGATGTGATCGTGCATCCCGACCCTGTCGATCCTAAAAATCCACGCACTCCGCGTCAACCCATCGAATTTAATCGTTAGTCGGTAAAATATTTGATGGTTGATAGGCAACAAACTCAAACGGCCCCCTAGGGAGCCGCTGTGGCTATTCAATCAATGTTTAGCTTTGTTTGCGCCTTACCATTAACAGTCCAGCTAAAGCTGACCCTAGCAGCCATGCTGCAGCAGGTACAGGAACAGCGGTGCCAGCCATGCCATCGGTCACCGCCCAGACATAAAACTCGTTCGACTTTAAGAAGGATGATTGTGTGCCAGAAGCCATAGTGAAGTAGTAGGCGAGAGTTGAGCTTCCGGAGTCAAAGCCTGTCCAATAAAAATCGTTTTGAATATTGCTGAACAACGCTAAATTAGTTGAGTTGGTTCCAGAGGTGATGTTTGATCCCGCCGTAGCACCGAAATTTTGAAAAAATTGATAGCCCAGCTCATCATCCGTGTCGCTGGCTGCATTGCCGCAGCTGGTTCCTACGCAGGTTGACGCCGTGGGTTGCCGCCATGCGGTCACGCCGAGGTGGCTAGTGCTATTTAAATTTGTGACGAAGTCTTCAGCGGCATTCCAATTCAGCTGTCCGCCTGCCGAGTTAGCGTTAGCCAGCCAAGTAATGTCAAGCACATCATCGTAAACGCCTTCATGGCCATTGCTAAGGTCGCCATCAAGGTCGCGCATTTCCAGCGCAGCGTTGGACGAGCACGACAGTGCAAGCAGCGTGGCAGCGATAAGAGGGTTTTTCATTGAATACTCCTGATTATTAAAATTCAGGAGCCAAGGGGATTTGCATTTGAACAGATATTGGGCAAAAGGTCAATAGTTGAACAGGCGGTATTTTGAGGTTAGTGGTAATCACGTTGAAGCTGTTTTGAGTGACGACAAAAAAACGGCCCCTTGAGGAGCCGTTGTGGGTATTGCTTGCGCTGCTAGATGCGCTTTGGTGCTAGTAGGGTTGCCTGCGTTTAAACAGGGCCAAGCCTACTAGCGCACTGCCAAACAGCCATACCGCAGCAGGAACCGGAATAGTCGCTACCGATATTTGGATAGGTACGTTTTTCTTTTGGATAAAGGCAGTTTCACCCGAAGCCGTCGTGTTGGCGGTTAAATTATTTTGAATTTGAAACAGTATTGATGTTTCGTTTTCCCAGGCCCAGTCGTTGGTGTTGGCTAAGTTCCAAAGATTGGTACTGCCATCTTGTGGCGAGTTGATCGTGCCCGTTTGTTCTAACACAGTATTGGTGGGTGAGGCGCCTATTGTCAGGCTGGTTACCGATGTAAACAGCGACGCTGCAACGCTACTACCCGCACCATTTAAAAGGTAATCCCCAGACTCGGCCACCTCTATTGAATCAATAAAAAAGCTTGTGTTGGTATTCTGCGAAACCAGTATGTTTAACGTGTCGGTAACCACACCCGGGTTACTTCCATCGGTCGACTCATTTTCAAAATCGGTGGGTAGAAAAAACAGCTTATTGCCAACTACCCAGCCCGCGCCATAGAGGGTTGCGTCGTCGTAGGTGAAGTTAACGTCGGTACCTATCTTTGTGACTGTGGCAGCGTTAATTGGGCTTGCCATAAACAAGAAGGCGCCAAGCATATATACGGATTGATTAAGAGATTTCATCTCCAGGTTCTCTTCAATTTTATTTAAGTTATTTTAGTGACTGTTGGCGCAAAAATGCAGAGCGATACTTACACACAGATTCGACGTAAGCCTTCATGATTTTGCGCTGTTCAAGGCTTGTCTCTATTTATACAGGGGAGCACAAATAGGTCCTTTAGCACTTGCAGCAATAAGATGCTAACACCAGTGGTGTATGAATACCAAGCGTTTTATGAAATAACTCGGTTATGGTTATTTAATGTACAAAAGGCGTTATGCATGCCATCTGTATAGCTTGGTCAGGGGGCTGTTGTTAAGTGTATTTGAGCGGGCGATGAGGGCTGCGGTGAGCCCGAGCCTGTCACTTTTTGTTGACTGATGCGAAGCTAAATGCTGAAAGAAAATCAACTAAAAGCAAAAAGAAGGCTATAGGTATTTTTGTATATTGATTGAATTGGTGCCCGGGGCCGGACTTGAACCGGCACGAGGGTCACCCCTCGAGGGATTTTAAGTCCCTTGCGTCTACCAATTTCGCCACCCGGG
>CAJQKT010000083.1 GCA_905478995.1 uncultured Pseudomonadales bacterium
GCAGAACTTTAGTGGCGGCGAAATTAGCTTGAGGCGCGTATGACGCTCAATATCGATATTGACATTGGCAACACCCGCAGCAAGTGGTCAATAGCGTCTGGGTCTAAAAATGTCGTGGTTGGGTGCACAGCAAAGCCTATTGCTGAGGTTGCCTCTGAAATCACAGCCACCTTCGCCGAGCATGATATGAATGGCGCGGCAGTTAGCCGCATACGTGTGGCCTGCGTGCGTAGCCAGCAAGAAAAAGATGCCTTAGCTTGTGCATTACACGCAGCCTTTGCTGTGGCAGCTGAATTTGCCCAGACAACCGCTGAGGCCGGGGGCGTTATAAATAGCTACCTAAAGCCACATACGATGGGTGTAGACCGCTGGAGCGCCATAGCCGCAGCTGCTGCGTTAATGCAAGCCCAAGCAAAGCCCCAGCCCTTTTGCATAGTAGATGCAGGCAGTGCCGTTACACTCGATTTTGTCAGTGCTGCTGGCGTGCATTGCGGCGGTTACATTACTCCCGGCTACTATTTGCAATTAAAAGCGTTGCTGGCAGGCACCCAAAAAGTGATGGCCGGTGAGCAGGCGTCGGTAGAGCTCATTGCACCGGGTAGTAACACCAGTGACGCCGTGCATGCGGGTATTGCCGCATCAATCGTCGCGCATATAGAGCGAGGCGTTGCACAATTTAAAATGGCTCAGGGTGCATCGCCACAGGTTTTTATAACCGGTGGCGATGCCGAATTATTGCAGGGTTTAAGCGGGCTACCTATGCTCCATCGGCCGCACCTCGTATTGTCTGGGCTGGCCCAATTACTACCTTGAGCAATAATTTTAAAAGAAATAGGGCCATAGCATTGCACCTCTGGCCTAACTCGAATAAACTGCGCCGCCTCGCAAGTGTAGCTAGTCTTGGCATATGACCTGCGGGCTTGAGTGCCTTTGCCATTAGGGCGCTGAAAAAAGTTTCAAAAGTGGGCTGGCGTAGCTCAGTTGGTAGAGCAGCTGACTTGTAATCAGCCGGTCGGGGGTTCGACTCCTCTCGCCAGCTCCATTTTTTCTATATTAAAGGGTTACCATTGGTAGCCCTTTTTTATTGCCTGGCTTCTTTGCGCTGGTCGAAGGTGGGGTGGCCATTTGGAGTGGTCAGAATGGCACGTGTTGATTGAGCCTCGCATAGTATGTTTGTACACTGTTCACCCTTTATCATGCCGCCGCTGTTAAAAAAATCAGGCCCAGCATCTCAGCATCAAACTGCTTTTTTAACGAGTACAAGCATCCTAAACAGGGGATTAAGCCAATGACTTTCTTTATGCGGCTGCAAGGGGTTTTGCTGCCAACGCTGCTTCTTTCAAATAACATCGTTGCCGATTCAGAGGTTTCGATTGTTTATTCCGTAGCTAATCCTGATTACAAACCTTTCGAAAGTACAGGTGGTTACGCTATTAGTGGACAGTTTTATTTTGATAATGGCTTGTTTTTGAGTGGCTACTTTAATGAAACTGACTTTAAAGCCAGTGGACCTTATGTCGGCAACGTTGATGTTGAAAGTTGGGCTGAGCTAGGGGTTGGGTTTTCGTTTGATCATGAGATCGGAAAATTTTATTCATTAATAACCGTTGAGAGTATCGATACAGCACAGAAAGTCTACGATGGTTATGGCGTGCATATAGGCTACGTCAAAAATCTCACCCATAATTGGAAGGCTGTGGCTCAAGCGGGCTATTTAGACACCGATTTCGATGATTGGCAATTAATGGGTAAAATTGATTATGCGCTATCCGATGTATTCAGCCTTACGATAGGCATCAGAGATTACGATAGTTGGGATTATACTAACTACGAAGCCGGCGTAGTCTTTCGATTTTAGTAAGTGCAAAGCTAGAGCCTGAGCAAAAAAACCGCCAAGAGTAAAAATTCAAAGGGGTTATAAAAAATGATTAAAAGACTTCTGCGCTCATCATTGATTATTTCTCTTTTTTGGGTGGTTTCCTTCTCGAGCATTGCAGCCTCTACAGATGTCATTTCGCAAAGTAAAGTAAAGACACCCAACTTTATTATTATGTATATTGATGATCTGGGCTATGCCGATTTAGGCCCTTATCAAAACGGCAAGCTCGCTACGCCCTCTATTGATAAATTAGTTAACGCTGGGCAGAGCTGGACAAATTTTTATACCTCCGCTTCAGTTTGCAGCCCGAGTCGTGGCGCATTGCTCACAGGTAACCTGCCTGTGCGAACGGGGCTCTATGGCAATCATCTAGCGGTACTTTGGCCGGGTAGCGAAACGGGTATGCCAGCCGAGCAGGAGACTCTTGCTGAAGCCTTGAAACAGCATGGCTACACCACGGGCATGTTTGGTAAATGGCATTTAGGTGATGCACCCGCCTTCCTTCCTACCCGTCATGGTTTTGATGAGTGGCTCGGTATTCCTTACTCCAACGATATGGACTGGACCGTTGGCGAAATCACTAGCACCAATGTCAATGCTGATTTGTCCGTCTCGCATAAAAAATGGGAAAAGGCTGGGCCTATTTATCGCAAACAACTTCTTGCTCCAAGGGTGGAAGATTGGAACGTGCCGCTGATGCGCAGTGTTGTCAATGCTGATCAATCTTATACCGATAGCATTATTGAACGCCCTGCCAATCAAGCCCTATACACGCAGCGCTTTACCCATGAGTCGGTTCGCTTTATCAATCAATCGGTCAATGATGATAAACCGTTTTTCTTATTTCTCTCACATAGCATGGTTCATGTGCCATTATTTCGCTCCCCTCAGTTTGTTGGTAAGAGTGCACTAGGCCTTTATGGCGATGTGCTTGAAGAAATTGATTGGAGTGTCGGTCAAATTATGCAGGCACTAGAAGATAAGCAAATAGAAAACAATACTTATTTGGTTTTTACCAGTGACAATGGTCCTTGGCTAACCTTCGCGCCTGATCACGCGGGTTCGGCTGGCCCTTTGCGCGGTGGCAAGGGCCAAACCTATGACGGTGGCATGCGCGTCATGACCTTTTTTAAAGGTCCAGGCATAAAGCCGGGGTTTGTTAGTGAAATGGGAATGGATACTGATCTGTTTAATACCGTCCTGAAACTGGCAAATATCCCGCCAAAATCGGGTGCGGTAGATAGTTATGATCTCTCGGCCACATTGACCGCTGATGCGCCAAGCCCGCGAAAGTTTGTGCCCTTTTATCGTAACTCGACGTTGCGCGCTTTTCGCCTGGGCAATCAAAAGCTACATTTTGTGACTAACGATGAGTTTGGGGGGCCAACTACCGTTCATGAGCCACCCATACTGATTGATCTGGTCAGTGATATTGGCGAGACTACCGATCTAGCCGCAGCGCAACCGCAGGATGTTGAGCGGCTGAAACAACGTGCGGCAGAATTCAAAGCGTCAATACCCATTGCCCCTGCAATATTCGACTTGCAAAAAGGCGTGCAGTTTCAGTGATTCTGATGCCTTAGTCTTAAGCAGTAGCGCTTGCAGGTAAGTGCCAGTAAAAATAGTGTTTTAGTGCGTGTGGCGAAGGTTGGTTCGCCATTGATTTCCATCCGCTCGTTCTATTTTAATGGGTTAGTTACCAAGAAATTGCTCGGCCGTCAGGTCGTAACAGGTGCTATCTAGGCTGGCCACAAGTTCTAAGCTGGCTTTTGATTTAGGTAGCTCATAGCGAAAGAAGAAGGCTGTAGCAGCCAGTTTTCCGGTGTAGAAATCGCTATCGCTGCTGTTTCCATCGGCCAATCCAGCCGTTGCCGCTACCGCTTGTTTTAGCCACATCCATGCAATAACCGCATGACCCATCGCGTCAAGAAAAATAGTCGCGTTGGCCAGCGCCAAGGATTTATCTTCACAGCAATTGACTGCCTCAATGGTGCGCTCAATCTGACTTAGCGTTTTCGTTAGTTGATTGCAGTAATCAACTAACGGCGGGTATGCCATGGCCGTGTCGATAGTCAATTGCACTTCTTCGCGTAAAATAACAACTGCCGCACCGTTGTGCATGTTCACTTTGCGGCCCAAAATATCCAGCCCCTGAATTCCCCAAGTGCCCTCATGAATATGATTTAAGCGGTTATCGCGGTAAAGACGTTCGACGGGATATTCTCTGGTATAGCCGTAACCTCCCAGAACTTGTATGGCCAACTTATTCGCCTCAAGGCAGTACTCAGACGGCCAAGACTTGCAGATGGGTGTGAGCAGTTCCAGCAATAAGCCCATGCGCTGATTTTGTGTCGAGTCATCGGATACTTTTTGTTGGTCGATGATTTGCGAACTGTAGTACATAAGCATTTGTGCGCCTTCAATAAAGGCCTTTTGGGTCATTAGCATGCGCTTTATATCGGCGTGCTCCGAAATCATAACTTGCGGTAGCTCGGGGTTTTTGTTTTCGAGTGCGCGACCCTGAGGCCGATTGCGCGCATAATCTAATGAGTAAAGGTAGCCGCCCAAGGCGGTCATTACCGCAGACATGCCCACCGATATTCGGGCCTCATTCATCATATGAAACATATTGGCAAGGCCCTGATTTTCTTGGCCAACCAAATAGCCCAAACAGTCACCATTTTCACCAAAGTTCAGCAGGGTGTTGGTAGCGCCGCGACAGCCCATTTTATGGTTGAGTCCGGCAAGAGCCACGTTATTACTGTCACCTAGGCTACCGTCATCATTGACGCGTACTTTGGGCACAAGAAACAAGGATATGCCCTTCACTCCCGCTGGACTGCCCGGTACCTTGGCAAGCACCATGTGAACAATGTTATCGGTTAAATCCTGCTCGCCGCCTGAGATCCACATTTTTGTGCCAGAAATTTTATAGCTGCCATCGGCCAATGGCTCGGCTTTGGTGCGGATGTCGGCCAGTGACGAGCCTGCCTGCGGCTCAGAAAGACACATGGTGCCAAACCAATCACCTGCAACCAGTTTGCCTAGGTAGATATCTTTGAGCTCATCAGAGCCGCAGGCATTGAGCATGTTGGCAACGCCCTGGGTTAGAAAAAGATAGATGTGGACAGGATTGTTGGCGCAGACAAAAAGCCCATTGAGTGCTTGGTCGACCATCCACGGTAGTTGCATGCCGCCAATGTCGGCGTCGTAGCCTGAGGCGCTTAAGCCGGCTTCTTTAAATGCAGCAATGGCTTGCTTTAATTCTGGAATAGTTTCGACTTTGCCATCAATAAATTGGGGTTCATTGGCATCTAATTTTGCTGCGCACGGTAGGAATTCGTCTTCGGCAATCGATTGACATAAGCTCAGCATGGCATCCAAAGATTCCCGGTCATAGTCGGCATAGCGCTCCGACTCTAGCAGTGTATCTAGGCCCAGGGCTTCATAAAGCATAAAGTCGAGGTCTCTGCGGTTGACGATCATTGACATGGGTATTCCTCTGTCTCATTGGAAGTTTGTGGCATGCTAACTCTAGGATTTTGCAAAGTCAGTGGCTGAAGTGGCAAGTCGATCAGCACTTGAAATTAGGTGGTTTAATCGTGTAGTGCGACTGATGCTATTTCTACTCGGGAGGTATTTCACGTTCACGTAAGCCGACTCGGGTCAGTTTAATATCGGTACTCTTAATATTTCAACAAGGGAGCCAAGTATTAAGAGCTCGAATGATAAGTGATTTTTATCTCTGAGGTGCTCTCATAAATTTTAATTAATTATTAACAGTGGTAGCAATACAATGAGTGCATAGATCCGCGCTTGCTGGTCTATGAAGCCACCGCATCGTTAGGTGTAAAGTGGTTGCTTTTGATGCCGGGTATCTTTTGTTGGCAGGGGCGAAGTTAGCCTTGTGCGCGAACACTGACTGTTTTTTTATACCCGATGCTGCCTGCGGTAAGGCTAAGCGCGATCGCTAGTACCCAAAAAAATGGCTGAGATAGCGCGGGTATTTCAAAACTAGTGCTTTGCTCCGCATTGCTGACTATCACCAGATTATCTTGCGGAATAAAGGGGTCCGCAGGTGTCCAGTTGCGCAATGGCACGGCCGAACCTAGTGGCTCGAGGCCTATAATACCGGTAACGGGTAGGGAGGCAATGGCATCAACCACATCCATGCCTTCAACGACGGTTGCAAATACTGTGAAGCCACCATTTTGCTGGTCAAGGTTTGCTGAATTATCGGCTAGGTTTATGAACCATTGGCTTGTGGCGCTATCCGGATCGGTACCAAGCTTCGCCATAGCCACCGTGCCGCGAACATTAGACAGCCCAAACTCGTTTTCAATGGGAGGGTCGGTGGGTACATAGTTAAAGAGTGATTCATTAAAGCTGAAGCCGCCTCCCTGAATGATGAAGCCAGTTACGCTGCGGTGAATAAAGCTGTTGTTGTAGTCACCATCGTTTACATAGTTTAAAAAATTTTGCACATGACCTGGCGCAACATCGGGGTGCAGGTCGATTTCAATATCACCCAAGCTTGTCTCAAGGAGTACTCGAGGCTCTGCTGTTACGACGCTCGCAAGCAGGCCGGCCAGCATGAGAGCAACAAATTTTGCCTTCCATGAGTTGCTCTCGTGGGTCGCGGCAACGTAGGTGACGGATTGCATGGACGTTTTTCTTTTTTTAAGTTGATTCATAGCTTGGCTATATCCTCTTCGTGCTGGCTATTCTCCACAGCAATAAAAATAAAATGCCTAAAGCGGCCAGTGGCAAAATGGGTATCGTTGTTGACATAGGGGCGCCAACATTACCATCGGCCACTACCCAAACAGCAAAGTCAGCTGACTTTGGAAAGACTGATTGTGTGCCAGAGCTGGTGTCAAAATAAGTGGCGCCTGCTAATCCCTCGTAGCCGGTCCAGTAAAGTGTATTTTGAATTTTGGTGAACAGGGCTAGGTTGGCTGAGTTTGCACCATCGGTAACGGCGTTGCCCGACAGGGCGCCAAAATTTTGAAAGTAATGATAGCCAAGCTCATTCGGCGTGTTAGCGGGAGCATCGCCGCAGGAGGCTCCTATGCAGTTCGATGCGGTAGGTTGTCGCCAGTTGGTTGTACCGAGGTAGCTATCTGCGCCTAGCTTGGTGACGAAAGCTTCGGCGGTATCCCAGTCCATCGCTCCGTCGCCATTGATTCCTGCTACATAGGATCCTAGGCTGTCTGCCAAGTTGGCGTCGGCAAGCCAGGTGATATTGAGAATGTCGTCGTAAACCCCTTCGTGGCCGTTGCTAAGGTCACCATCGAGGTCCACAGGAGCTAGCGCAGCATAGCTAGCCGCGGATGCGGTTAGTATATTGATCATGAGTGCAATCCTAAGCATGCGAAGCGTCATGGCTGGTTCCGGAGGGTGTGAGAAAAGCGAATGGAATGCATTGTATTACAGTCTCATACTTACAAACTTGGTATTGAATAACTTTTGAGCGTTTTTTTTGCTGGCTGAGCGGGTTGCGTATTGCCGATAGCCGTTTGTTGATAGCAGTCAATACAAATTATAGTCTATCGGGTCAAAATATAGCGCGGTGCTGACCTTGGGTGGGTCTTAGGGCGAGGTCGTTGTGTTGGCTATGCGCACGGGTATACACTGAATGTGCTGGCAGCTCTTGCCGGCCTGATTGCACTTAAACAAAAACGAGGGAAGGAAGATGATTCAACGTAACATTCTATTGTTGGTTGTGGTGTTCGCGCTGGCTGCATGTGGCGCAGACGATTCTGGTTCAAGTGCTATGGACAAAATAGGAGGGGCTGCGAAGAGTGCTGGTGAAGCAGCCAGTGATATGAGTAAAGATGCGCTAGATACCGTTGTGGACGTTGCTGACGAGGCAGCTGATGTTGTTATGGATGTGGCAGATAGTGCTGCAGATGCAGCTGCAGGACTTGCGGATGATGCCGTTGAGGCCGCGAGCACCGCAGCGGATGCGGCGAGCGACATGGCCAGTGATGCAATGCAATCATCGGATGATATGGCTGATGATGCCGCTGAGAAGGTGGAAGCGGCGGCTAGCGAAAAAGCTGCTGCCTTGATGCCGTAGCTCTCTTCAGAGGGCTCGACTGAGTTTAGGTCGACGCTTTTTTGGGTGCTATAGGTGAGCTAAGCGTCGCTTTTTGCGGCGCTTAGCTAGCTTCCTTGCTGAGCCGACCCAAGGCTTTTATTTTTTGGCGCGCGCGGCCACTGCTGTTGCTGCTCGTCAGTCATGCCAACTAGGCCGTTTTGCAGCTAATTTTCGTTGCAGCCTATCTCGCTAAATTCCCCCAAATATCTGTTGACATCAAGGGCTTACACCAGCACTATGTCGCGCTCATTTTGGAGGGGTTCCCGAGTGGTCAAAGGGATCAGACTGTAAATCTGACGCGTAAGCTTCGGTGGTTCAAATCCACCTCCCTCCACCAGTTTTTGTAAATGTTTGATAAGTAAAGTGTTTTGTGCATAGGGTTGGCAGGCCGGCTCGCAGTTTCAGGTTTAAGGTGCGGGTATAGTTCAATGGTAGAACATCAGCCTTCCAAGCTGAATATGCGGGTTCGATTCCCGCTACCCGCTCCAAGTTTGATGTGCGCGCTTGTGAATGTAGGCAGTGTGCTCATATAGCTCAGTCGGTAGAGCACTTCCTTGGTAAGGAAGAGGTCACCGGTTCAAATCCGGTTATGAGCTCCATTTCTCTTACCCGGCGCTGCGCAGGGGTGTGTAAGGGGTGAGTCAAGCTTGGTGTGAAGGGTTGCTGTAGATTGGGGCCCGAGCATATGACAGGCTTGTTGAATAAGTGGTAGTTTCGAAAGGTCAGGCAAGAGTCAGGCAAGAGTAGATTAAAGAAAAACAGTTTTTAAAATCGGAACATGTCGATCTGCGACAATGTGT
Source organism: uncultured Pseudomonadales bacterium (assembly GCA_905478995.1). Lineage (GTDB taxonomy): Bacteria > Pseudomonadota > Gammaproteobacteria > Pseudomonadales > UBA7434 > UBA7434. Next base: position 8,783 of record CAJQKT010000083.1, read on the forward strand.
TAACCGTTAAACCAACCGTCACTAGAGGTTAGTCACAATGGCAAAAGCAAAGTTTGAACGCACGAAGCCCCACGTCAATGTGGGCACAATAGGTCACGTTGATCACGGTAAAACGACGCTCACAGCAGCGTTAACGCGTGTTGCAGCAGAGCAGTTTGGTGGTGA
>CAJQKT010000084.1 GCA_905478995.1 uncultured Pseudomonadales bacterium
AGGCGAACCGTACCCGCTTGCGAACTGGCACCAAACAACGTGCCCTGAGGCCCCTTAAGAACTTCAACACGGTTCATGTCAGCGGCATACACATCTAAATTACGGCCAGGCTGTGACAAAGGTTGCTCATCTAAGTAAAGCGCCACATTCGGGGCAAGGCCCGCCACGCCTGAAGTGGTTATGTTTGGCGAAGTAGACGCCACACCACGGATGTAAATAGTGTTTTGACCTGGCCCGCCGCCGCCGGCGGTTACGCCCGGCATTTGAATGAGGTAATCGGTAAAGTCAGTAATACCCAGCTGCTCAAGCGCCTCTTGGCCAAGTGCGCTAACAGCAACAGGAATATCTTGCGTGCTGGCCTCTTGCTTGGTGGATGTAACAATGACTTCTTCTATTTGGGCATGAGCCGTACTGGCAATGAGAATACTGCTGAATAAAGCGGTGCGCTTAAACATGAAGCGTCCTTTTTTAGTTGAGTGAAAGTTAGGTAGAGCTTAACGACGTTTTGTAACAATATTATTAGTTAGTGGAGTGATATATATAACTCTAACTATATTATTCGGACATAAGTACAAAGATCAATAGGTGCATTGCTTTAAGGGTACCAAATCGGCTATTTTACCGCTTTAATTGCCAGCAAGCGTCAAAAAGAATCAATCGTGTTCTATAAATAATTAGGCTGCTCACTGGTGTTCGCTATGCCGAAGTGTTTAGTGCATCAAATATGTTTAAAAATCAACCGACATTGCCGGCCACGAGCCAGAGAGAAATACGATGGTAAAGCGCTACTCGTCTGATCACGAAACGGGCGAAGACAATATTCAGGTTTTAGGGCTTGATATTCACAATCCCGTTTTCATTGTCAGCTCCAGCCTGATAATCGCCTTTGTCATCGCAACCGTGCAGTTTCCTGACACTGCCAACACCATGCTCTCAGGTGCCAGAGCATGGTGCCTGGCCAGCTTCGACAGCTTCATGATGCTGTCTATTAACGCACTACTACTTTTTTGCTTGGCGCTTATTTTCTCGCCGATGGGCTCCATTCGGTTGGGCGGCAACACAGCTCGACCCGAATTCGGCCACCTGAGCTGGCTAGCTATGCTCTTTGCAGCAGGCATGGGAATAGGACTGATGTTTTGGGGCGTCGCCGAGCCAATGGCCTACTTTACTGGCTGGGCAGGCACCCCATTTGGGGCAGAGCCGTGGTCAGAAGAAGCCGCTGGATTAGCCATGGGCGCCACGGTTTATCACTGGGGTATCCATGCTTGGGCCATTTATGCCGTGGTTGGATTGGCACTGGCATTTTTTAGCTACAACTGCGGGCTCCCACTAACTTTGCGATCAGCCTTTTACCCACTGCTAGGCGAGCGATGTTGGCGCTGGCCAGGGCATGTGATTGATACATTTGCTGTATTAGCAACAATCTTCGGTTTGGCCACTTCGCTTGGATTGGGTGCATCACAGGTGAATGCTGGGCTGGCAATGCTGTTCGGTCTTGAAGATGACCTTAACAGCAAGCTCTCTATTATTATTTTAGTCACCTTCGTCACTATTCTGTCGGTAGTACGCGGGCTAGATGGCGGCGTCAAAGTGCTGAGCAATGCCAATATGCTTCTCGCAGGCACCCTACTGATTTTCGTAGCCATGGCCGGGTCGATTGCACAGTTAGCCGAATGGATTTTCTTCACCGCCAAACATTACGTAAAAAATATCGCCCCACTGAGTAACTCGATAGGCCGAGAAGACACACAATGGATGCGCGATTGGACAGTTTTTTATTGGGCGTGGTGGGTAAGTTGGTCGCCGTTTGTAGGTTTATTTATTGCGCGTATTTCTAAAGGGCGTACCGTTCGCGAATTTATGCTGGCGGTCCTCCTAGTGCCCACCACGGTGACCATCATTTGGATGAGCGTGTTTGGCATGAATGCAATAGCCCAAGCACAAGCCGGCATTGGGGGGCTGGCCAATGGCGTGAGCTCAATTAGTCTCGCAACCTTTCAAATGCTAGAAAATTTGCCGCTTGCCGAAATCACAACATTTGTGGGAGTTGTGCTGGTATTAATATTTTTTATTACATCATCCGATTCAGGCTCACTAGTTATTGATAGTATTACCGCAGGCGGAAAAGTAGACTCGCCCGTACCCCAACGTATTTTTTGGGCGGTCATTCAAGGTTTAATTGCCGGCGTTTTATTATATGGTGGCGGAAAATATGCATTAAACGCCTTACAAGCTGGCACAGTGATTACCGGCATTCCATTCACACTAGTATTACTGTTAATTAGCATCAGCTTGCTCAAAGGTTTAAGAGCAAGCTTGAAGGAAAGCCGCGCCAAAAAATTAAATACAGAGAACATAGCATAATGGAAAGAGTAAACGAGGTGCTAGTTGCCTTACGGCGAATTATCAGGGCAACAGATTTATACTCAAAACATCTAGCAAAAAACACCGGACTTACTGCACCGCAGATGTTACTACTGCAGACATTGCGCAATCAAAGCGAAGTGACTGTGGGCGTACTGGCCAAGGAAATGAGTCTCAGCCAAGCTACCGTAACCACCATTCTTGATCGTCTCGAAAAAAAAATACTGGTTACCCGCGAGCGCTCAACATCGGATCGACGAAAGGTTTTTGTGCATTTAACTGACAGCGCCTTAACAATATTGAAAGATGCGCCGCTGCCCTTGCAAGATCAACTGACACGACAGTTCAATGACTTGCAAGACTGGGAACAGCTAATGATTATCTCTTCGCTAAGTCGCATTGCGCAAATGATGGATGCACAACATATAGATGCTGCGCCGGTATTAGATGTGGGCATGCTAGATAGGCAATCGAGCACCGAGGAAGATAAAGGCACACAACTTCTTTAATTAAAAATGACCTGCAAAATTCAAGCAAGCAACATCCGCCAACTCGGAACGCACAAGACTTGCATAAAAAATAATAAGGAATCATCGGGAATTTAGATTCAAAACTAACAGTTTAACTTTTCAATTTTTTACCGCTCAAAAGCAAAAAACTTTTCAAAGCCACCCCACTCCCTCCGCTAAACCACTTGCTTTGCAAGTATTTTGAGTTGCTCGTGCACAAGCGCAAAGGCCAGGCTATAACATTCACGCCAATTTAAAACTTTAAGCAGCAGGCACTCATTATTTGGCTGGTTACTCGCCTAAAAATCGACTCGGACAACGATCC
>CAJQKT010000085.1 GCA_905478995.1 uncultured Pseudomonadales bacterium
CGCTCTCGTCGTTCGTTGTGATAAGTCAAACCCGTACCTGCTGGTATAAGTCGACCCACTACCACGTTCTCTTTTAAGCCGCGCAAGTAGTCACGCTTGCCAGTTACTGCCGCTTCGGTAAGTACCCGCGTAGTTTCCTGGAACGAAGCCGCTGATATAAAGCTCTCGGTGGCCAGCGATGCCTTGGTAATACCAAGCAATTCGCGCTCATAAGTAGCTGGTTCTTTATCATCAGCCACAATGGTATCGTTTTCTTCAAGTACCCGTGTGAACTCGACTTGGTCGCCGCGGATAAAGCTGGTTTCGCCGTTGTTAACGATGGTGACCTTACGCAACATTTGTCGCAAGATAACTTCAACGTGCTTATCGTTAATTTTTACGCCCTGCAAGCGATACACTTCCTGTATTTCGTTAACGATATACTTGGCCAGCTCGCGCACACCTTTCAAGCGCAAGATGTCGTGTGGTGCCAATGGCCCCTCAGAAACAACCTCACCTTTTGCAACAGCCTCACCTTCAAACACACTCAGGTTACGCCATTTAGGAATCAAAGCTTCGTAATGGTCTTTACCGTTGGGCAACAACTTGCCATCTAGCGGCGTAATCACCAAGCGACGCTTGCCTTTGGTTTCTTTACCAAAGCTAACGGTACCGCTAATTTCGGCAAGGATAGCCGGCTCTTTCGGCTTACGCGCTTCAAAGAGATCAGCAACACGTGGCAAACCACCAGTAATGTCGCCCGTTTTTGAACCCTCTTGAGGGATACGCGCAATAACATCACCCACTTCTACTTTTGCGCCATTGGCCAGACCAAAAATCGAGCCCGTGGGGAGAAAGTAATGCGCTGGCACATTCGTACCGGCTAGACGCAACTCTTCACCTTTGTCATCGACTAGGCCGATGGCAGGACGCAATTCTTTACCCGCGGCTGGACGCTCCGTAGGATCCATAACCGAGTTACTCGACAATCCGGTTAACTCATCAGTTTGGCTCTTAATAGTAATGCCGTCTTCCATATGGCTATACTTAACTGTACCCGCCACCTCAGTAATAATTGGATGCGTGTGCGGATCCCAATTAGCCACTGTTTGACCAGCATCAACAGAATCGTGATCTTTAACCGTTAAAATAGCACCGTAAGGAAGCTTATAACGCTCACGCTCACGGCCATCTTTACCCGCTATAGAGAGTTCACCCGAGCGAGAAACCACCACCGAATTGCCATCGATACGCTCAACCAATTTCAGGTTGTGCATTCTAACGACACCTTCTTGTTTCACCTGAACACTATCAACCGCAGTAGCACGAGATGCCGCTCCACCAATGTGGAAGGTACGCATGGTCAGCTGTGTACCTGGCTCACCAATTGACTGTGCCGCAATAACACCGACAGCTTCACCGGTGTTAACGATATGACCACGAGCCAGATCACGACCATAACACTGCGTACACACACCATGGCGTGTTTCACAGGTAATGGCTGAGCGCACCAAAATTTCATCGACGCTAGCGCTTTCAAGCTTCTTAACTAAGCCTTCATCAATCATCGTACCGGCTGCTACCACCACTTCTTCGGTTTCTGCATTGATAACGTCATTGACTGGCACACGACCTAACACACGGTCGCCCAGTGTTTCGATGATATCGCCACCTTCAATAACCGGAATCATCAATAGGCCCGACTTGGTGCCGCAATCAAAATCGGTAATAACCAAATCTTGCGCAACGTCAACCAAACGACGCGTCAGATAACCGGAGTTAGCTGTTTTCAATGCTGTATCGGCCAAGCCTTTACGCGCACCGTGAGTCGAAATAAAGTACTGCAGTACGTTTAAACCTTCGCGGAAGTTGGCGGTGATTGGCGCTTCAATGATTGAACCATCAGGCTTAGCCATCAAACCACGCATACCAGCCAGCTGTCTGATTTGCGCCGGCGAACCCCGTGCACCAGAGTCGGCGTACATAAATACCGAGTTAAACGAAGACTGCTGTTCTTCATCGCCATCGCGGTTAATAACCGGCTCAACTGACAAACCATCCATCATTGCCTTAGACACAAGGTCATTGGCACGCGACCAAATATCGATAACTTTGTTGTACTTCTCGCCTTGAGTTACCAAGCCCGATGCGTACTGTTTTTCAATTTCTTTAACTTCAGCATCGGCCTGCGTAATGATGTCGGCTTTTGCATCAGGAATTTCAAAATCATTCACGCCGATTGAACTACCCGAGCGCGTAGAATATTCAAAACCTGAGTACATTAACTTATCGGCAAAAATAACTGTGGCCTTCAAACCAACGGTTCGATAGCAAGCATTCAAAATGCGTGATACCGCTTTCTTAGTCATGTTTTGGTTTACAAGTTCAAAGCCTAAGCCATCGGGCACGATTTCCCACAACAGCGATCGACCCACAGTCGTATCTATTACTGTTGTGCTTTCATGACTTTCGCCATCATCGTTTTTGATTACCTGACGAATACGTACTTTAATACGCGCTTGCAAATCGACTTTCTTGGCACCATAAGCACGCGACACCTCAGTAGTATCGGCAAAGATCATTCCCTCGCCTGGTGCATTAACACGCTCACGCGTCATCCAATACAAACCCAACACAACGTCTTGTGACGGTACGATGATAGGCTCGCCACTGGCGGGCGATAAGATGTTGTTGGTTGACATCATCAAAGCACGAGCTTCAAGCTGAGCTTCAATGGTTAGGGGGATATGCACAGCCATTTGGTCGCCGTCAAAGTCGGCATTGTAAGCGGCACAAACTAATGGGTGTAATTGAATTGCCTTACCTTCTATTAGCAAAGGCTCAAACGCTTGAATGCCCAACCTGTGCAACGTAGGCGCACGATTAAGTAAAACCGGGTGCTCGCGAATAACTTCGGCCAAAATATCCCATACTTCAGCCGGCTCTTTCTCAACCATCTTCTTGGCAGCTTTGATAGTCGTTGCCATGCCTCTGGCTTCGAGCTTACCAAAAATAAACGGCTTAAATAATTCTAAAGCCATTTTCTTAGGAAGTCCGCACTGATGCAGCTTAAGTGTTGGGCCTACCACGATGACCGAACGGCCAGAATAATCAACTCGCTTACCTAGCAAGTTTTGTCTAAAGCGACCTTGCTTACCTTTAATCATGTCGGCAAGAGATTTTAACGGACGCTTATTAGAACCCGTGATAGCACGACCACGACGACCATTGTCAAGTAATGCGTCTACCGACTCTTGCAACATACGCTTTTCGTTGCGCACAATGATGTCGGGTGCATTTAGCTCTAACAATCGCTTTAAGCGGTTGTTACGGTTGATAACTCGACGATACAGGTCATTCAAGTCGGATGTAGCAAAACGACCGCCATCTAGCGGTACTAAAGGACGCAAATCAGGCGGCAATACCGGCAAGACTTCTAAAATCATCCATTCAGGTTTATTGCCCGACTTTAGAAAAGCCTCCATCAACTTAAGTCGTTTAGAGAGCTTTTTAATTTTTGTTTCAGAATTAGTATTGGGAATTTCTTCACGCAACTCAGACACTAACTCTTCAAGGTCGATAGAGGTTAATAAGCCCTGCACAGCCTCGGCGCCCATTTTGGCAGAAAACTCATCGCCAAATTCTTCCATCGCTTCAAAGTACTGCTCATCATTGAGTAACTGACCGCGCTCTAATGTGGTCAGGCCGGGATCAACCACCACATACGATTCAAAATAGAGAATTCGCTCAATTTCACGCAGCGGCATATCTAAAAACAAACCAATACGTGACGGCAACGACTTTAAAAACCAAATATGTGCTACCGGGCTAGCCAATTCAATGTGACCCATACGGTCACGACGAACTTTAGCTAACGCAACTTCAACGCCGCACTTCTCACAGATGACACCGCGATGCTTGAGGCGCTTGTATTTTCCGCAAAGACACTCATAGTCTTTAACAGGACCAAAAATCTTCGCGCAAAACAAACCGTCGCGCTCAGGCTTAAAGGTTCGGTAATTGATCGTTTCGGGCTTTTTGACTTCACCAAACGACCATGAGCGAACCAAGCTAGGCGACGCTAAACCGATACGAATTGCATCGAACTCTTCAACCTGGCCTTGTGACTTTAATAAATTCAGTAGATCTTTCAAGGTCAATCCTCCGCTGGATAATTGACGTATGTCACGCGCGGAAATCGCGCGCCACACTTATAATTTACGAGACAAATTACACGCTGCGCCGATAAGCACGTTGCAGCAGCAATTCAGATTCATTCACTTTCTAGCTCAATGTCGATCCCTAGTGAGCGGATCTCTTTGACCAGAACGTTGAATGACTCTGGCATACCCGGCTCCATACGATGATCACCGTCCACAATGTTTTTATACATTTTGGTTCGGCCATTAACGTCATCGGACTTAACGGTCAGCATTTCTTGCAAGGTATAGGCTGCGCCATATGCCTCAAGTGCCCATACTTCCATCTCACCAAATCGCTGCCCACCAAACTGCGCTTTACCACCAAGCGGCTGTTGGGTAACAAGACTGTATGATCCGGTTGAACGCGCATGCATTTTGTCATCAACCAAGTGGTTCAACTTGAGCATATACATGTAACCGACGGTTACAGGACGCTCAAACTGATCGCCCGAACGACCATCGTACAAGGTCATCTGGCCACTATCTGGCTGACCGGCAAGGCGCAATAGCGACTTGATTTCCGCTTCAGCTGCGCCATCAAACACGCTAGTTGCCATGGGAACCCCATCAACTAAATTGCCTGCTAACTCGATAATATCGGTATCGGTTAAATCTTCGAGGCTTTCGACTCGGTGACCTGTGCCGGTTTTGTTATAAACTTCATCAAGGAACTTGCGCAACTTAGCAACAGACTGCTGCTCTTTGACCATGCCGTCGATTTTTTCGCCCAAGCCCTTAGCCGCAAGACCAAGATGCATTTCGAGCACCTGCCCTACGTTCATTCGCGAAGGAACACCCAGTGGGTTTAGAACGATATCAACTGGCACACCGTCTTCATTGAACGGCATATCTTCTTCGGGCACGATGACCGAGATAACACCCTTGTTACCATGGCGGCCTGCCATTTTATCGCCAGGCTGAATGCGACGTTTCACCGCAAGATAAACCTTAACAATTTTCAACACGCCCGGCGCAAGATCGTCACCGCTTTCAATTTTTCCACGCTTGTCAGCAAGTCGCGCTTCAAGTAACTCTCGCTGCTCTTCAAGCTGTGTTTTGGCCGCATCAAGAAGTTCGTTCAACTCCGCATCAACCATGCGTAATTTAAACCAATCATCTTTCTCAAGACCTTCTAATAGCTCAGCAGTAATCGGTGCATTCTTTTTCGCACCGCCTGGGCCGCTATTAACTTTCTTGTCAAGTAAGGCTTCTTCTAAACGCTGGTAGGTCGCCCGCTCAACAATACGGTACTCATCTTGGAAATCTTTGCGGTATTTTTCGATCTCTGACTTTTCAATCGCCAGCGATCGCTCATCTTTCTCGAGACCATCTCGAGTAAATACGTGTACATCGATGACGGTACCTTTAACACTTGAAGGTACGCGCAGTGATGTATCTTTTACATCCGACGCTTTCTCACCAAAAATGGCACGCAGTAGTTTTTCTTCTGGCGTAAGTTGAGTTTCACCTTTAGGCGTCACTTTACCGACCAGAATATCGCCCGCTTTAACCTCAGCACCGATATAAACAACACCCGACTCGTCGAGTTTATTTAACGCCGCTTCGCCGACATTAGGAATATCAGAAGTGATGTCTTCCGAACCTAATTTAGTGTCACGCGCTATACAAGTAAGCTCCTGAATATGAATCGAGGTGAAACGATCTTCACGCACCACTCGCTCCGACACCAAGATTGAATCTTCAAAGTTATAACCATTCCAAGGCATAAACGCGACACGCATATTTTGGCCTAACGCCAACTCACCCATATCAACCGAGGGACCATCGGCAAGAATATCGCCACGCACCACTTGCTCACCAGCACGCACAACAGGGCGCTGGTTAATACAAGTGTTTTGGTTAGAGCGGGTATACTTGGTCAGATTGTAAATATCAACGCCAGCTTCACCCGGAGATATTTCATCGGGATTAGCCCGCACAACCACACGACTTGCATCAACGCTTTCAATTTCGCCACCGCGCAATGCCACTTCGCAAACACCAGAATCGCGAGCAACAATACGTTCAATGCCGGTACCAACTAATGGCTTTTGCGCCTTCAGTGTTGGTACAGCCTGACGCTGCATGTTAGACCCCATCAACGCCCTATTAGCATCATCGTGCTCAAGGAATGGAATCAACGAGGCTGCCACCGAAACTACTTGGCGTGGCGAGACATCCATATACTGCACTTTATCAGGAGACATCACGGTAAATTCGTTCATGTGACGAACTTCAATCAGATCGTCAACAAACTGGTTCTTTTTATCGAGGTTGGCAGAGACCTGAGCAATAACATACTCAGCTTCGTTGATCGCCGACAGATACTCTATCTCTTCGGTTACCACACCATCGATAATTTTTCGGTAAGGACTTTCTAGAAAGCCGTAATCATTGGTTCTTGCATAAGTTGCCAACGAGTTAATCAAACCGATGTTTGGACCCTCAGGCGTTTCGATAGGGCAAACGCGACCGTAATGCGTCGGATGCACATCGCGAACCTCAAAGCCTGCACGCTCACGCGTCAAGCCGCCTGGCCCTAATGCCGACACGCGACGCTTATGCGTCACCTCAGACAGAGGGTTGTTTTGGTCCATAAATTGCGAAAGCTGGCTAGAGCCAAAAAACTCTTTGACCGCTGCCGCTACGGGCTTGGCGTTAATCAAATCTTGCGGCATCAGACCTTCGGACTCGGCAACACTCAAACGCTCTTTAACCGCACGCTCAACACGCACCAGACCCACGCGGAACTGATTTTCGGCCATCTCGCCCACTGAGCGAATACGACGGTTACCCAAATGATCAATATCATCAACGACACCCTTGCCGTTACGAATATTGACCAAAGTGCGCAGCACATCAACGATATCTTCGTTAGACAAGATACCGCTGCCTTCAGCTTCGGCTCGACCTAAACGGCGATTGAATTTCATTCGACCAACGCCCGACAAGTCGTAGCGCTCAGGCGAGAAAAACAAGTTAGCAAACAAATTCTCAGCCGACTCTTTAGTCGGTGGCTCACCAGGACGCATCATGCGGTAAATCTCTACCAACGCTTCGAGCTGGTTTTGCGTAATATCCACGCGTAGCGTCTCAGAAATAAACGCACCATGATCGAGTTCGTTAGTAAAAAGAGTCTCGAACTTAACGATGCCTAACTCAGCAAAATGCGCGAGAATTTCTTCGGTGATTTCGGTATTACACTTAACTAACTCTTCACCGGTTTCTTTGTTAATTATATCTTTAGCTAACGTTGAACCAATTAGATATTCAGCCGGACATACCAAAGTGTCGATATTCGCTTCTTCGAGCTTACGAATATGTCGAACCGTAATACGACGACCCTGCTCAACAACCACCTTGCCTTTATTATCTTTTATATCGAATGCAGCCAGCTCGCCACGTAGACGCTCAGGCACTAACTCCATTGAATAGTCGTCACCAGAAACAGTGAACTTGTTAGAGTCAAAGAACTGGTCGAGCATTTGCTCTGAAGAAAAACCAAGCGCACGCAAAAGCACTGTGGCCGGCAATTTACGACGACGATCGATTCGTACATAAACCAAGTCTTTAGGGTCGAATTCAAAATCTAACCATGAGCCACGGTAAGGAATAACGCGCGCCGAGTACAACAATTTACCCGATGAATGTGTTTTACCTTTATCGTGATCAAAAAACACACCCGGAGAACGATGCAATTGCGAGACAATAACTCGCTCGGTGCCGTTAATAACAAAGGTACCGTTACCCGTCATCAACGGGATCTCGCCCATGTATACTTCTTGCTCTTTAATGTCTTTGATCGATTTTGTAGTAGATTCTTTATCATAAACAATCAATCGGACTTTAACGCGCAATGGCGCCGCATAAGTGATACCACGCGACTGACATTCTTTAACGTCAAAAACCGGTTCACCTAACTTGTACTCTACATACTCAAGCGCGGCATTACCGGAATAACTAATAATTGGAAAAACTGATTTAAACGCCGCATGCAGACCAATCTCAACGCGCTCGGCAGGCGTTAGGTCTTCTTGGGTAAATCGGCGATAAGAATCGAGCTGAATAGCCAGCAGGAATGGTTCATCCATCACATGCGGCAATTTACTAAAATCCTTACGGATTCTTTTACGCTCGGTATAAGAATAAGGCATTGGTACTCTCCAGCACTATTACTGCTAAACGTGGTTTAGTGGTAAACCGTCGGCCAAAGAAGGGCCAACAGCAGTTTCGTTAACGCGATCAGTAATCTCTATCGGTTAACGTGCAATCCATGCAAAGAAAAATCATAGCTTGAGCAATGATTTTGTTAGTGGTTGCCTAGGCACTTGCCAACGGGGCAACAACTAACAAAAGCATTGCGCACTCAGGCTGGAGCAAGACTCCAGCCTGAACACACAAAAACAATTACTTCAGCTCAGCGCTAGCACCGGCTTCAGTCAAAGTTTTAACAGCTTCTTCAGCATCAGCCTTAGAAGCGCCTTCTTTAACAGTAGAAGGCGCGCCATCTACCATTGCTTTAGCTTCTTTCAAGCCAAGACCGGTAATGGTGCGAACTGCTTTGATAACGTTAACTTTCTTCTCGCCAGCGCTGTTAAGCACTACGTCGAATTCAGTTTGCTCTTCTGCAGCAGCAGCATCGCCACCAGCAGCAGGAGCCGCTACGGCAACTGCAGCCTGCGCAGATACACCAAATTTTTCTTCCATTGCTGCAACCAACTCAACAACGTCCATAACGCTCATTTCTGCAATCGCGTCTAATATTTCATCTTTAGATAAAGCCATGACTTAAATATCCTCTATAAAATAGTATGTAAAAGCGTATTACTGCTCTGAATTTTTCGATTTAATTAATGAAAAACTATGCAGCCTCGGCCTCTTTTTTGTCTTTAACTGCTGCCACAACACGCGTTACTTTGGTAGGGACTTCGTTAAATGTACGCACCAGCTTGGTAACTGGGGCCAGTATCACTGACGCAAGCAAACCAAGTGCTTGGTCGCGAGTCGGCAGTGTTGCCAATACATCAATTTTGTCCGCACCGAGTAATTCGCCACCTACTGCTAAAGCTTTTACTTCAAAGTTTTTGTTCTCTTTGGCAAATTCTTTAAACAGTCGGGCACAAGCGCCGGGATCTTCCATTGAAAAACCAAACAAAGAAGGACCAACCAATACAGTGCTTACGCACTCATAGTCAGTATCCGTCAATGCGAGTTTTGCAAGGGTGTTACGCACTACACGCAACTCCACGTTCGCTTCTCGTGCTTTGGCGCGGAGATCAGTCATATCGGTTACGGTCACACCACGTGAATCCGCAACAACTAATGACAGGGCACCACCAGCAGTCTCGCTAACTTCAGCAACAATTTGCTTTTTGCCTTCGAGTCCTAATGCCATGAGATAACTCCTATGCCAGGATCAATAAAAAAGTCACCGAACAATCCATAAAGTATCTAGCCTGCAATACTTCAGCGACTGTTCGAGCAACCACCATTGGTGGATGCGAAATTTTGGAGGATTTCGCGCTCACCATCTGCGTAGGCTGACAACACTCATCAATTAAGCCTGACTGTACTTACACCGCAAAACAAACCGCAATGATCACAAGCCAACAACACCTACGGTCTTTGACGGCCAGCAATTAACCCAAAGGTTAATTGCTGCGCTCCTCAAAGCCCTTTAGAAAGACTGTTAAAAAAATCAGCCCAAAATAGCGCTAACCTTTCGACATCTGCGTGATTTAAAAACCCAAACACCAGCCTTTCGAATTACATAAATTCTATCTACGCTTCCAACGAAGCCTGATCGATAACCAAACCAGGCCCCATCGTGGTAGAGATAGAGATCTTTTTAAGGTAAATACCTTTTGACGACGCAGGCTTAGCTTTTCTTAAATCGGCCAACACCGCTTCTAAATTCTCTTTGATGGCATTCGCTTCAAAGCCAACACGACCAATTGCACCATGGATAATGCCATTTTTGTCTGCACGATAACGCACCTGACCTGACTTGGCGTTTTTAACTGCATTGGCCACATCCGGTGTAACAGTGCCCGTTTTGGGGTTTGGCATCAGGCCACGAGGCCCGAGGATCTGACCCAACTGACCCACCACACGCATCGCATCGGGAGAGGCAATTACAACGTCAAAATTTAGCTCACCGGCCTTAACCTGTGCAGCCAAATCATCCATACCAACAATGTCGGCACCCGCAGCAGTAGCCGCTTCGGCATTAGCGCCGCTGGTGAAAACTGCAACGCGCACATCTTTACCCGTGCCATTAGGCAAGGTAGTGGCGCCACGCACAGACTGGTCTGATTTGCGCGGATCAATGCCTAAGTTGACCGAAACGTCGATCGACTCTTTGAATTTAACCGTAGAAACTTCCGTCAAAATGGCGATAGCTTCTTCAATTGGATAAGCCTTGCCAGCAACAACTTTCTCGGCAATAGCCTTAGCTCTTTTCGTTAATTTAGCCATCTTTTAACCCTCCACCTCAATACCTGCTGAACGCGCACTGCCTGCGATAATTCGCACTGCAGCATCCATATCGGAAGCATTAAGATCGGCCATTTTAGTGGTTGCGATATCTTCCAATTGCGCACGGGTTACCTTACCAACCTTGTTGGTATTAGGCGTGCCGCTGCCTTTTTGAATGCCTGCCGCTTTGCGCAAAAGCACAGAAGCCGGAGGAGTCTTTTTGATGAAGGTAAAGCTGCGATCGCTGTAAACGGTAATAACAACCGGTGTTGGCAGACCTGGCTCAAGGCTTTGCGTCTCGGCGTTGAACGCCTTGCAAAATTCCATGATATTAACGCCGTGCTGACCTAACGCAGGGCCAACAGGCGGACTGGGATTGGCCTGACCTGCAGGCACTTGTAGCTTGATGTAAGCTTGGACTTTCTTAGCCATTTGGAACACTCCTAAGTTGGGTTCAAACACGCCCCCTCGCCCATTTCACAATGAACTTCGACGCTCCCCTGAAAGAATCGATGCCGCCTACACTGCGACGTTAAATCTGTTATCGCGACTGCAAAGACTCTATCAATTTATATTTGCTCAGGTTTTTTCAACCTGACCAAATTCGAGCTCAACCGGAGTTGAACGCCCGAAGATTAATACCGATACCTGAACACGGCTCTTTTCGTAGTTAACCTCTTCAACGACACCACTAAAGTCGTTGAACGGACCATCCGTTACACGAACCATCTCACCGGGCTCGAACAACGTCTTCGGCTTAGGCGCCTCAGCACCTGTTTGAATTCGCTGCAAAATCTCATCAGCTTCTTTTGTCGTAATAGGCGCAGGCTTGTCGGCCTTACCGCCTATAAACCCCATGACACGCGGAGTCTCTTTAACTAAATGCCAGCTGTCATCGTCAAGTTCCATCTCTACAAGCACATAGCCTGGAAAGAACTTGCGCTCACTTTTGCGCTTTTGGCCAGCCTTCATCTCAACCACTTCTTCAGTGGGAACAAGAATCTCACCAAACTTTTCTTGCATACCGGCTAATTCAATCCGCTCATGCAACGATGTCTGCACCTTTTTCTCAAAGCCCGAGAATGCATGAACTACGTACCAACGCTTACTCATTAAATTACCTTGTGCGCTACCCGTTGTACTCTGCTAATAAGCACGATGCCTATTAACCAATAAATTGCGAGGCCGACCATCCCAAAAGAGTATCGAGACCCCAAAGAATAAAACCTACCACCACCACCACTGCCAAGACCAGCAGCGAGGTTTGCATCGTTTCTTGACGCGTAGGCCAAACAACCTTTCTAATTTCTGTGCGCGCACCTTTCAATAACAACCAAAAAGCCGTGCCCTCAACTGTCTGCAATGCAACCAAGCCCGCCACAATCGCAACTACCAGCAAACCCAGCACGCGATACAATAAAGACTCACCGCCGAAATAAACATTGCCGTAGATGCCAGCTGCGACCAACACTAGCGATAAAGCCCAGAGCCCCATATTTATGGTTGAATTTTTAGTTTCGGCTTTACTCATAGCGTTTTTATCAATACTTCCAAATACTGCTGCTTTTACTTTAAAAAACTCTGCCAACCAAAGAGGCTCATAGAGCCCGCCGACAAAGCGGCTCAGTGCGTCGCCGCGCACACGCGCTAGGTTTGCCAGTTAATGGCAGGCCAGGAGGGAATCGAACCCCCAACCTACGGTTTTGGAGACCGTCGCTCTGCCAATTGAGCTACTGGCCTTTAAACCGACAAACTAGTTACAAACTAACATTACTTCTTAAACTAACGCGCCCGCCCATGCGGGAAGCTTGCTCTCATAACCGCCCATCAAGGGCGGCCTTTAATCAGTGAACGCAACGGCTGCTAAAGAATCTTCGCAACAACGCCCGCACCTACCGTACGACCGCCTTCACGAATCGCAAAACGCAAGCCTTCGTCCATCGCAATCGGCGCGATCA
>CAJQKT010000086.1 GCA_905478995.1 uncultured Pseudomonadales bacterium
CGGTGGTACGGGTACAGGTGCGGCGCCAATTATTGCTGAAGTAGCCAAAGACATGGGTATTTTGACGGTGGCAGTAGTGACGCGACCTTTTCGATTCGAAGGTAAAAAGCGTAAGCAATACGCTGAGCTGGGTATTATGGAATTGCAGCAGCATGTCGATTCATTGATCACCATCCCTAACGAAAAACTTTTGTCTGTTATGGGTAAAAGCACAAGCTTGCTAGAGGCATTCAAGTCGGCCAATGATGTATTGTTGGGTGCAGTGCAGGGTATTGCAGATCTAATTATTCGCCCTGGTATGATCAATGTCGATTTTGCCGACGTGCGAACTGTTATGTCTGAAATGGGTATGGCAATGATGGGTACTGGCGAATCGCGTGGCGATATGCGCGCTCGTGAGGCGGCTGAAGCGGCTATTCGTAGCCCTCTGCTTGAAGATGTCAATCTCAAGGGCGCACGCGGTATCTTAGTCAATATTACTGCAGGCATGGATCTATCGTTGGGTGAGTTTGCTGAAGTGGGCGATACCATAGAAGAGTTTGCTTCTGATAACGCCACGGTGGTCGTCGGCACTGTAATTGACCCTGATTTGACTGACATTTTGAAAGTTACCGTGGTGGCAACTGGCTTAGCTGAAGATACTAAAGAGGTCGCTCAGCCGATTCGTGGGTCAGCGAGTGCCGATGTAGGCCGCCAGACACGTGAGCCAAATTATGGTGATTACGATCAGCCAGCAATTTCGCGTCGATCATCGGGTCATGCCGAGCCTCGAGCAGCCCGCGCGGTTGAGTCGGTAGCAACAAATCAGGCCGAAGCAGTTGAACCGGTAGTGCGAGACATGGATACGCTTGATATTCCTGCCTTTTTACGTCGCCAAGTGAATTAAGCGTCGAGCTTGGGTGCCGGTGCGCTTGGTTGCTGGCCCTGTGCAAAGAGTTAAACGGCCGCACGCCATGCTTATTTGGTGTGCGCCGTTTGTTTGCACGGATAAGTTATTAGCGCATTAATCGCTTTTTGGTTGTGGTTTTTGACGCCGTTCCTAGGTTTTGCAGCGCATTAGCGCTTGTTTAGCCAAAGATACGCGCAGGCTGCAGTTTGTGCAGCTTATATACGCACTTTTTAGGTGCCTTTTTCGATCGAATTTCAAAATCTTCTGGTCTTGTGTTGGCTTCAGCTTTGGCTGGCCTTTGTCACGCCTGTGGAACCGTGTTTTTGGCGACAGCCCTAAACTTGTAAAATAGTGGCATTTCCGCTGTGACATACTGCCAACTTCTGATGTAAATGAGTCAAATGCCCAGAATTTCCCCCTGCCAGTCACCCGCCCTTCGTATATATTCACTCGGCTAGAAGAACCGAAAGTGATTAAAGTCCATGAGCTTAATTCTAAAGCTCGGGGCGAAGGGGATTTATGATTAAACAGCGAACAATGCGCAACAGTATTCGTGCCACTGGCGTTGGCTTACACACCGGTAAAAAAGTGTATCTGACTTTGCGTCCTGCGGCCGTGAATACGGGGATCATTTTTCGTCGCGTCGACCTTGATCCGATAGTAGAAATACCGGCCAAAGCGAAGAATGTTACTGATACCCAGTTGTCTACTACGTTGTCTGTTGGTGATGTTAGCGTGTCTACGGTAGAGCATTTGCTTTCTGCGATGGCCGGTTTAGGCATCGACAATGCTTATGTCGACATCAATGCATCTGAAGTGCCTATTATGGATGGCAGCGCCGGGCCTTTTGTATTTTTGATTCAGTCGGCGGGTATTGATGAGCAAAATGCTCCAAAGCAATTCATCCGCATCAAGCGTGAAGTGACTGTGACCGATGGCGAGAAATTTGCCACGCTGCTCCCTCGTGAAGGCTTCAAAGTAAGTTTTACCATCGATTTTGACCATCCCGCTTTTAAGGGGCATTCGCATACCGCTGAGGTCGATTTTGGTTCGACTTCTTTCGTGCGTGAGGTGAGTCGGGCACGAACGTTTGGCTTCATGCGCGAGTTTGAATATCTTCGTTCGCGTGGTTTAGCCCGCGGTGGAAGCCTTGATAATGCGATCGTAATTGATGATTACAAAGTACTCAATGAAGATGGTTTGCGTTACGAAGATGAATTTGTAAGGCACAAGGTCCTAGATGCTATCGGTGATTTATATTTACTGGGTAAGAGCCTGATTGGTGAGTTTAAAGCCTACAAATCTGGACATGCATTAAATAACAAAGTGTTACGTTCGTTGTTAGAGCAGCCTGATGCATGGGAGCTGGTAACTTTTGAAGATAACGAAGAGGCGCCGATCTCCTACGCCACGCCGCTGGTTGCTGTTTAGCAGGGGCCCTTGGCGAGCTGTTGCGCGTTTAATGAAGTCTCGGGCGGTATCCAGCAGCCATTATTTACCGGCAACTCTCTAGTCGATCGGTGAAATTAATTGAGTTAATGGCCTTATGCGGGTCGTGGGCTGCAGCTTTTTAATACCTCTAAATAGGCCCGGCGGTCGTTTGGCCATAATTTGGAAGAGACCGGGCTCACATTGTTGAAATTTATAGTCATTGCTGTAGTCTCGCGCCCCGCTAGAGCCTCATTTTTTGCTTTAGTTAGTAAGTGGCTCTAGATTTGAGAGTTATTGCTGGTGTCGCTGGCATTGGGGCGGTTGCGCTGTTTGGCACGGCCAGGTGAATGCTTTATCTCCAGCAGGGCTGCTTATTCTGGTGTGTGATGCTGCCAGTTAGCGGCCCATGGGCTCTACTTCATTTTTAAAGAAGATTTTTGTAGATGAAACTAATTGTATTGAATGATGTTGGCCAGCCTTCACTCACGCTGAATACGCGCGAGTGGCGAGCACGGACGTTGTTGGTTGGCGCTGTCGGCACCCTGTTAGTGATGGGCGGGCTGCTATTTCACTTGGCCAGCGATAGTCTCAGGCTCAGCAGCCAGGCAGATCTGATGACGGCTTGGCATTCACAAATTGAAAAAGACGCCGCTGATCTCCATGCAACGCGTGAGCAAGTCGAAATGGAGTTGGCAGGGCTTACTGCAAAAGTAGCCACTTTACAGGCTCGCATTATGCGCCTTGACGCGCTGGGCGAGCAGATGGCTGAAGTAGCTGATCTTGATCATGGTGAATTTGACTTTTCACAGCCCCCCGCCGTCGGTGGGCCGGAGTTGCAGGTAGATGCAGCTGAGCAAGGCTTGAATGCGCCCGCGTTAGCCGGGGAGTTAGGGCTGTTGCTCGATCAGTTAGATGCGTTGGTTAAAGATCGCGAAGGCCAACTTGCTATTCTTGATCGCCAGCTAGCAGCTCGCGATTTTAAGAGCCAGGCATTTGTGGCTGGTCGGCCCATCAAGCGAGGCTGGATGTCTTCAGCGTTTGGTCATCGTACGGATCCATTTACCGGCAAAAAAGCTTGGCACAATGGTGTCGACTTTGCTGGGAAGTCGGGCAGTGATGTGATTGCTATAGCGAGCGGTGTAGTTACTGCGGCCGAAAAACGCTATGGCTATGGATTGATGGTTGAAATTAATCATGGGGACGGTTTTGTTACGCGCTATGCGCATAATGCTAGCAATTTAGTAGCTATTGGCGACATCGTTGAAAAGGGTGGTGTGGTCGCAAAAATGGGAAGTACAGGCCGATCAACTGGGCCGCATGTCCATTTTGAAGTGTTGCGCAACGGTAAGGCGATGAATCCAGAGCGTTACATTAATCGCGCCAGCTTATAATTTCACCAATGAAGTCTGTCTGCGGCTGCTGGCTCTTGAATACCCTTCGCTAATACCCCAATTATGCTATGGCTGTTCTAGTCACAGTATTATCACCACAATTACCCGAAAGCTTCAATACCGTGCGTTCAACTTATGTCGTTTTGCAGCCAACATGCTATGCTTTCATGCTTGATTTCATTGATATATTTGGGTGCGCGGTAAGCGTCGCGTAACAGCAGTAGCTCTGCATGTTTTTAGTGTTGTTTTGGTTGCTTACCCTACCATCCATTGCTGGTGCTTGGGGCTAGATCGAGATGCTTTAATTGAGCTTCGCCCGTTTTTTTAGCCACTATTTTTTTATATCTATAAAGAATTATTATGATTGTAAAAGCGTTTAAAACAATTTTTGGAACCCGAAACGATCGTCAGCTTAAGCGTATGCAAAAAGTTGTTCGGCGCGTTAATGCACTGGCTGAGCAGTATTCGGGCCTGACAGATCAGCAGCTTCGCGATAAAACGGACGAATTTAAACAGCGCATTGAGGCCGGTAGCTCGCTAGAGGAGCTTTTACCCGATGCTTTTGCAGTGGTCAGAGAGGCGGGTGAGCGCAGCTTAGGTTTGCGTCATTTTGATGTGCAGTTGGTAGGCGGTATGACGCTGCATGAAGGCCATATTGCTGAGATGCGCACAGGTGAGGGTAAAACTCTAGTAGCGACTCTGCCTGCCTACCTCAATGCACTGAGTGGTAAAGGCGTTCATATTGTCACGGTCAATGATTATCTTGCCGAGCGTGACGCGAATTGGATGCGTCCACTGTATGAATTTTTAGGTTTGCAAGTGGGCGTTATTTTTTCTGGTCAATCTCAGCCTGAAAAACAACAAGCGTACCTTGCTGATATAACCTATGGCACGAACAATGAGTTTGGCTTTGACTATTTGAGAGATAATACGGCCTTCACGCTAGAAGATCGCGTGATGCGTGATTTGAATTTTGCCATTATCGATGAAGTGGATTCTATTCTTATTGATGAGGCGCGAACCCCGCTCATTATTTCGGGTGCCACCGACGATAGCTCGGCCATGTATAAGCGTATTAATGCTGTTGTTCCAGCGCTTGAGCGCTCTTCGCCTCTCCCCGAAGTGACCAAGTTTGAGCAAAAGCAAGAGCCGGATGGTCATTTCATTGTTGATGAAAAACAGCGTCATGTTGAGCTCACTGAAAGCGGCCATCAGTATGTCGAAGAGCTGCTCACCAAGGATAAATTGTTAGAAGAGGGGGAAAGTCTTTACTCTCCCACTAATTTAAATTTGCTACATCATGTTAATACAGCTCTGCGCGCGAGTTACCTGTTTACCAAAAACGTAGAATACATCGTTCAAAACGGTAGTATTGTGCTGATTGATGAGCACACGGGGCGAACGATGGAAGGGCGTCGTCTGTCTGACGGATTGCATCAGGCGCTTGAAGCCAAAGAAAATGTAAAAATTAATTCTGAGAGCCAAACGTTGGCGGCGACCACCTTCCAGAATTTTTTCCGTTTGTATGGAAAGCTTTCGGGCATGACCGGCACGGCCGATACAGAGGCGCCAGAATTCCATCAAATTTATAACCTTGATGTTATTGTCATTCCAACCAATGTACCCACAATCAGACAAGATCTTATTGATCTTGTCTATCTTTCAGTGGAAGAAAAATTTGAGGCGGTGGTTAAGGATATTAAGCTGGCAATCGATAACAATGCGCCGGTGTTGGTTGGTACGGCATCTATCGATACCTCCGAGACACTCTCCAAGTTTTTGAAAAAAGAAAAAGTCGAGCACCGGGTTCTCAATGCAAAATTCCATAAAAGTGAGGCAACGATAGTTGCCGAGGCTGGCCGTCCTGGTGTGGTGACGATTGCAACTAATATGGCCGGCCGGGGTACTGACATCGTTTTAGGCGGAAGTCTGGAGGCGGAGCTGGCAGCGCTCGATGCTCCTTCACAGGAGGAGGTTGCACAGCGAACAAGCGCCTGGGAGAAGCGTCATGCTCAGGTTCTTGAAGCAGGTGGCTTGCATATTTTTGGTACGGAGCGTCATGAGTCTCGTCGTATTGACAATCAGTTGCGTGGTCGTGCGGGTCGCCAAGGTGATCCAGGTGTGACGCGATTTTATTTGTCTATGGAAGACAACTTAATGCGCTTGTTCGCTTCAGACGGCGTGCGCAATTTTATGCAGCGACTTGGCATGGATGAGGGCGAGGCTATTGAGCATCGCATGGTTTCTAACGCCATAGAAAAGGCGCAAAGAAAAGTCGAAGGGCGTAATTTTGATATTCGTAAGCAGTTGCTTGAATTTGATGACGTCTCTAATGATCAGAGACAAATCGTATATCAGCAGCGCAACGACATCCTGCTCGCCGATGAAATTCTTGGCATGGTCGATGTGATTCGTAAGGATGTGGTTAATGAGTTTATTGATGGCTTTATACCACCGCAAAGTATTGAAGAGCAGTGGGATGTGCCAGGGCTTGAGCAGGCGTTGAAGCAAGACTACGCACTTGACTTGCCAGTGGTCGAATGGCTTGATAAAGAAGATGATCTTTATGAAGAGACCCTGCGTGAGCGTATTGTAGAATCTGTTGCGGCGCAATATTTCGCTAAGGTTGAGCCATTGGGCGATGCGGCGCGTCGTTTTGAAAAGCAAATTCTCTTGCAGGTGCTCGATCAGCTGTGGAAAGAGCACTTGGCAACTATGGATCAATTGCGTCAGGGTATTGGTCTGCGTGGCTATGCTGGGCGCAATCCGAAGCAAGAATACAAGCGTGAAGCGTTTGAGTTATTTCAGTCGATGTTACGCAATATGAAGCTTGAGTTTATTCGGTTTTTATCGGCAGTTCAAATTCAGCCGCAAGATGATCCCGATGCTATAGAGAAACAGAGACGTGCTGAACAGGCCCGAGAAACTATCACTGCCCAGCATCCTAACGCTCAAGCCGCGGCGCAGATAGTCGGTGCTGAGGAAAGTGTTGATGAGGATGGCGCTTCATCAGCGCAACCTATGGTTAGAGGTGAGCGCAAGGTGGGGCGCAATGAGCCGTGTCCGTGTGGGTCAGGTAAAAAATACAAGCAATGCCACGGCAAGCTATCTTGAGCGGTAACTAGATGGATGCGTCCTAAGTTTTATGATTGAGTTTAAATCAACTCCACAAGCCGTCGGCGGTGTGCGCTGGTCGACTGCTGCTGCGGGTATTAAAAACAGCGCCCCCGCGAGTAGCTCCCCCGACGTTGCCTTAATGGAGATTGCTGCGTGCAGCAATGTTGCTGGTGTTTTTACCTTGAATGCTTTTGCTGCTGCACCAGTGATTGTGGCTAAGCGGCATTTAGCGTTGCTTCAAAAAAAGGCTAGCTCAGGCCCTATTTTTTGTTTGATCAATTCGGGTAATGCCAATGCTGGCACAGGGGCTGCTGGTTTGGTGGCTGCCGATACCAGTTGTCAGAGTGTGTCTGAGCAGTTCGCTGGTGAGCAGCACTCGGTACTGCCTTTTTCTACTGGCGTAATCGGTGAGTCGCTTGCGGTTCAAAAAATTACCAACGTGATGCCAGCGCTAGCAGATTCGCTGTCGGAGGCCGCTTGGGATGAAGCCGCTAGGGCCATCATGACCACTGATACGGTGCCAAAGATAGGTAGCTGTGAGCTTGAGATTGATGGGCAGTCGGTAGTACTTACCGGAATCGCCAAAGGTGCAGGCATGATTAAGCCGAATATGGCAACTATGCTCGCTTTCGTTGCAACCGATGCACTGATCGCACAAGACGCGCTGACCGATTTATTGCAGGGCGCAGTTAATCAATCGTTTAATCGCATCACTGTGGACGGTGACACCTCAACCAATGATGCTTGTATTTTGGCCGCTACAGGTTGTTCGGGTGTGCCAATTAATCGCGGTACCGGGGCTTGGGCGAAAATGCAGCAAGCAATAGATGGTTTGCTCATTCAGTTGGCTACAGCGATTATTCGCGATGCCGAGGGAGCCACGAAGTTCATTACCATTGATGTTTGCGGCGGAGCCTCGGTGAACGAATGCTTACAGGTGGGGTATGCCATTGCTGAATCGCCCTTAGTCAAAACAGCCTTTTTTGCTAGTGACGCTAATTGGGGGAGAATTCTTGCCGCGATTGGACGATCAGGCCTGTCGCAGCTAAATATCGATGCGGTTGAAATTAGTTTAAATGGTTATTGCTTATGTCGTAATGGTGGTCGAGTGTCTGATTATGACGAGCAAAAAGCATCCGAAATTATGGCGCAGTCGGAGATTGTGTTAACTATAAAATTGCAGCGAGGTTCTTTTAGCGAGCGCTTGTGGACCAGCGATTTGTCACATGATTACGTTCGAATTAATGCGGAATATAGAACCTGAAATGATGCTGAGTTGGGCACTATGTCGTTAGTAAGTCGTTAGTATGCCGTTAGTTCATGTTGCCGTAGGCGTGGTTTTAAATAGCCATAATGAAGTTCTGATTGCGCTGCGTGCTAAGCAAGCTCATCAAGGTGGCTTATGGGAGTTTCCTGGCGGCAAAGTTGAGGTAGATGAAACTATTCAGCAGGCACTGGTAAGAGAGCTCAAAGAAGAGCTAGATATTATTGCCGAATGTTTTGAGCCGCTAGTGGTTATTGAACACGATTATGGTGACAAGACTGTGCGGCTTGATGTGTGGCTGGTTACCCAATTTGATGGAGATCCAGTTGGTTGTGAAGGTCAGCAAGTTAAGTGGTCGACGATTGATGAATTAACTCGCTATGAATTCCCTGCGGCCAATAAAAAAATAATCGAAAAGATTTTTTCGTTGCGTGCCGCTGGTCTAACTAGCGACGTTTAGATGTTGCGAAAATGGCTTGTCGCTTTTGAATATAGCCTAGCCCTAGACCTAAAATAGCCAGCGCCCAAAGTGGAAAGGGTATGTTGGTGTCAATGATTACCGGCACGTCTGTGGGCACTTCCGCCCATGCAAGGCTGTAGTCCCAGTCAAAATCACTTTGCCCTGATGCTCGTGTTACGCGTAATTGATAGTGTGTGTTGGCTTGCAATGGGAACCAAATATTTTCAGTATTATTGATCGTGCTAGTGGAGTCTGCGATCACCTGATTGCCGTTAGTTACATCGATGAGCTCCAAGTCGAGGTTGTGAAGCACTGCGGATTCATCGAAAAAGAGCGACGAATTTGCAGTGCCCGTCACCGCTAAATTCCACACTAACGCGACGCCCAGTTCACTTGGATGATCAATCACGCCTAAATCATAAGTCGCTGTGATGTTAGAGCCGCCGCTGCCTCCAAATTGGTTGTCATGGTCAAAGCCCATATAGCCGCTATTGAGTGAGCCACCATCTTCAATGCTGGCCGCCTCGCCGGCGGCGAGAATTTGGTAGCTGCGGTGTATGTTGAGTTGGCCGGCGCCATAACGCCAATCCAGGCCATTGTCGGTTTGGTTAGTGGGCAGTACGCGGTATTCGTCAATATCACCTTGTGTTGCTGAAGTGGTGTTGTTGGTGACTCGCGAGGCGCCTGCCATGAGCGCAGCTTTGATGGTTTCGATGCGCTCAGCATTTTGTATAAGGTTGTTGCTTCGGTTGGTCGTTGATGCGTCTGACCACGCTGGATTTTGCTGGGCGGCTTCAATTAACAGAGCGATGGCTGATGAGACGATACCCACTGAGTCACTTGTATAGCTCATCGGCGTCACTATATGTATGCTCGGTCGCCCTGCAACATAAATGCTGTCTAGGGCGATAACGCCATCGGCATGAGTTGCGTCGGTTACACCCGCAACAATGCCGTTGAGTGCAGTTGCGAAAAATGGGCTGTCGGCAGCGTTGTTTTGGATGCCATAGATTTGAATAAGCTCGTCGACATCGGATACCCAGTCAGCTAAGCGCAGGAACGTTGATGTTCCAGTGGGTGAAAAATTCCCGCTACTGTCATTGATGCCGCCCCCAACCCAGCTATGGTTGGCAATGCGTCGATTTGTTTCAAGCGGAATCGCTCGGCGCTCGCCAGGGTCTTTTCCGGCCGGCACGAGGTGCTGGAATAGCCAGGTGCTCGCACTGTGCGCACCAATGTCACTGATGCTGGGGCTTATTGACGTGCCGTTACCGTAAAAGTTTTTCGCCACAGTTGTTGCGTGGGAGCTGGCGCCTACCGATGCAGGTAGGCCTAATGCTACGATCGATTTGCCGGCAAACTCGCTATTGGTTGCATCGGGGGCCCAATTACCTGCTGCATCTGTGGCTTCAACTTGAAAAACAGGCACGCCGCTGCCACTAGGCAGCGACGCACCCAGCAGCGATGATAATTCGGTAAAACCGATATCATCTTTTAACGTAGCGTTAGTGCTCGAGTGCCACAGAGTGGCTGTACTGAGTACCATCAGCCAACGCACAGGCAGAGTTCGGGCTAATTTAAAATACATTGCGAAGGTTACTATTATTGAAAAGCACTTTTTATTAAAGTTGACGCACTGCAAGGCTGTGCCTGACGTTGCCGTTATCGTTCAACTTTTATCTTATTGACCGAGGCAATAATACATCAATTGGCAGATTCTGGGTGAGTAATTACGTTATTGGGTGGTGGCGGGCTGTGGGTTTTGAGATGGTCATCCGTCCGCGTGCGGGTCGGACGGTTTGGCGCGGTACTGTACCAAGCCGCGATAGCGATAAATTATTAACCTATTGAAATTAAATGATTTTTTATTGGTCTTCGGACGGTTCGCTAAAGATATCGTCATAGTCGCCGGCCCCAGCAATTCGCTTCTCTTCATTGGCCCAGTCGATAAAGTCGGCGTCTTGGCAGCGTTTTGAGCAAAAGGGTCGATAAGTGCTGGTAGGGACCCAGGGTACTATTTCGGCGCAAGTTGGGCAGTTGACTTCAGTATCTTTTGGCATGCTCGTCTTCAAGGTTCAAGGTTCAAGGTTCAAGGTTCAAGTTCGGTCTGAGTGCAGGTCAGCCATGTTGCAATAGGTTGTATGCAGATTGTCCACTGCTGCAAATAGCGATTCTAAAGAGCCACTATTATCGACGATGTCATCGGCTCGCGCTAATTTTTCGTCGCGATGCATTTGGCTCTCAATAATTTTGTTTATTTGCGCTGAGCTATTAGCATCGCGTGTGATGACTCGCTCAATTTGTAGCGGTTTCGGTACGTCAATCAGCAAAATGCGGTCTACTCGTTCGTGCTGACCGGACTCAAGAAGTAGTGGTGATTCCAGAATCCTGTAAGGCGCGTCCTGTTTATGCTGTGGTGCATGGAGGCGTTGATGGATGATCTCGCCAACCAGCGGGTGGGTCAGGTGCTCGAGCCAGCGACGATCCGTTTCGTTGCTAAATACAATGGTGCGTAACTTCGCTCGGTTGAGGCTTCCATCTTCTTGCAGGACCGCAAGGCCGAAGCGTTCGGCAATGGCCTCAAGGGCTGGGCTTCCGGGTGCTACGACTTCTCGAGCCACGCTGTCGGCGTTAATCACGGTCACGCCATGCTCTATAAAGCGTTCAGCTGCAGC
Organism: uncultured Pseudomonadales bacterium; assembly: GCA_905478995.1. Lineage (GTDB taxonomy): Bacteria > Pseudomonadota > Gammaproteobacteria > Pseudomonadales > UBA7434 > UBA7434. Next base: position 11,228 of record CAJQKT010000086.1, read on the forward strand.
GGACTTTCCGCTGCCAATGCCACCCGTCAGGCCAATGATAAGGGTTGGTGTGGCATGCTCTGTTTGTTTCATCTACTCATGCCTCGCGGCTAAATTATGTGTAAGAGCGAATCGTCGCTTGTTAGGATGGGTGGCATCGACCAGCATGCGAGTAACGCTGCCATCCCCATTACATTATACGGTGATCAGCACAATATCGGCTGCGAAGTAAATAATGACAGTGCCGCATGTGTTTAGGCTATTGGCCTTGGGCAGGTGGCAGTTTAGACTCTGTATTCCCTAGCTTGTTTATTGCGTCGAGGCTTGTATGGATTTTGTTGGCAGTCATATTCTGTCTATCGATCAGTTTGAACGTCCTGATATTGATCGTATATTTGCAGTGGCGGTTTTAATGGAGCCCTTTGCGCAGCGCAAACGCGTAACCAAAGTGCTCGATGGCGCCATACTAGGCAATATGTTTTTTGAGGCCAGTACGCGCACGCGCATTAGTTTTGGCTGCGCTTTCAATTTGTTAGGCGGCGAGGTTCGCGAAACCACTGGTATTGAAAATAGTGCCTTGGCTAAGGGCGAGTCGCTCTACGATACCGCTCGAGTACTGAGTGGCTACAGTGATGTGATTGTCATGCGCCATCCCGAAGCCGGCTCGGTGGCTGAGTTTGCTTCGGCTAGTCGAGTGCCGGTGTTAAATGGTGGTGATGGCGCTAATGAGCACCCGACACAAGCCTTACTCGATTTATACACCATTCAAAAAGAAATGCTCGCTAAGCAGCGCCAGCTTGATGGTTTGCGTATTGCAATGATCGGCGACCTTAAATATGGCCGCACGGTTCATTCGCTGGTGAAGTTGTTGTGTCGTTATAAGAATATCCATTTGCATTTGATAGCGCCGGCAGCCTTGCAGATGCCTGAGCATCTCGTTGAAATGGCTCGCGCTAATGGTCACACCGTGCACATCTCTGAGCAGCTTGAGGGCAGTATTGCGCATGTCGATATTGCTTACTCCACGCGCATTCAAGAGGAGCGATTTGGCTCGCGAGCGGAAGCCGATCTCTACCGAGGCAAGTTCAGACTTAATCAGAGCGTCTATACCCAGCATTGCGAGCCTAATACGGTCATTATGCATCCGCTGCCGCGAGATTCCCGTGCTGAGGCGAACGAGTTGGATACCGACCTTAATGAGAATCCTAATTTGGCTATTTTTCGTCAAGCCGATAATGGCATCGTTATTCGTATGGCGCTGTTTGCGCTCACTCTCGATGTTGTGGATGCCATTGATGACTGTTCGCAAGCGGTGGGTTGGTATACAGGTAGCCGCTTCCAGTAATGCACAAAAATATTAGCTATGCGGTAGTACATCAACAATTAGCTTACGCTAACGGCGAGGTATAGCCTACCGATGACCGCTCCAGCCTCATCACCTCGGCCAGCTCGCCCCACGAACCGTTTGTTAGGTTCAAGCTTGGTTGTTGGATCCATGACCATGCTCTCGCGGGTGATGGGGCTTTTGCGCGATGTGGTGATTGCTCGATTCTTTGGAGCGGGTGAAAATGCCGATGCCTTTTTTGTGGCCTTCCGAATCCCACAGTTTTTACGTAGATTGTTCGCTGAAGGCGCTTTCGCCCAAGCCTTTATTCCTGTGCTAGCTGAATATCGTAATGCTCGCGAACAATCGGGTGATTTGGCAGCACTGCGTTTATTGGTGAATGCTGTGTGTGGTGTATTGGGTGGGACGCTATTGTTAATTACCAGTGTAGTGGTGATGTCTGCGCCCTTGGTTACGATGGTTTTCGCACCAGGCTTTATCAATCAGCCTGAAAAGTTTGAGTTAACCGTGGCGTTGTTGCGTATTACCTTTCCTTATTTATTGTTGATATCGCTTACTGGTTTTGCGGGGGCCATTCTCAACAGTTACGATCGGTTTGTAGTGCCGGCATTCACGCCGGTTTTGTTGAATGCGTCACTCATAGCATGCGCCTTGTGGCTGTCTCCGCATTTGGCTGAGCCGGTCTTCGCGTTGGCTTGGGGTGTGGTACTGGCAGGGTTTGCACAGTTGATGTTTCAGCTGCCATTTTTAGCCAAATTGCATTTGTTACCGCGGCCTACCTGGGACCCGAGCCATCCTGGTGTGCGTAAAATCATGCAGTTAATGCTGCCCGCTATTTTTGGTGTGTCGGTCAGTCAAATTAATTTATTGCTTGATACCGTGCTCGCCTCGTTTCTGCCTTCGGGTAGCGTGTCATGGCTTTACTATTCTGATCGTTTGGCCGAGCTGCCCCTGGGTGTGTTTGGTATTGCTATTGCCACCGTCATTTTGCCAAGTTTGTCGCGCTTACAATTGGGTAGCCTTGTTGGGGAGGGCGTGGGGACACTGGAGCAGCAGCAGGCTAATACCGCTGTTGTAGAGCAGTTTCGCGATACCCTTGACTGGGGGTTGCGCTGTGTGGTGGTTATCGCTTTACCAGCTAGCTGTGCGTTGGTTTTGTTGGCGCAGCCCATTTTATACTTGCTATTTCAGTATCAGGCTATGACTCCGCTCGATGTGCAAATGTCGGCTCTGAGTATGCAAGCCTACGCATTGGGTTTACTGGCCTTTATGTCGATTAAAGTGCTAGCGACGGGTTACTTCGCTCAACAAGATATGAAAACCCCTGTGCGTATTGGCATTATTGCGATGGTGGCAAATATGGGGCTCAATTTATTCTTGGTCGCTATTTTGCACTTTTATTTCCGCTTGGGGCATGTTGGCTTGGCGCTAGCGACTTCGCTGGCAGCTTTTTTGAATGCAGGGTTGCTCCTTCGTGGCTTATCTAATAGTCCGGCGATCCAGCGATTTATGGTTACAGGAGAGCACTTGCTTAGCGGCCAATTTTGGTGGTTGTTGCGCCAAACACTTTTGGCCACGCTGATCATGGGTTTGGCTTTGTACGGGGCATCTCCAGACTTATCTTTTTGGGCCGAGGCTTCTTTTTTGCAGCGCTTGGGCGAGGTGATGATTCTTTGTGCCGGCGGGTTGGCAAGCTATGTGGCGGTCTTGCTGTTACTCGGCGTGCGCGTCAGGCACTTTAGAGCTTCCTAGCCTCGATAATGGCATGTAATCGCAGACTTTATACAGATTTAAAAGCTGCGGCAGATGATCTGCGTATATAATTTACCGCCTTGTCTTATGTTCGGTTAAGTCGACTGTCGGTCTCAATTAACTTGGCCTTTATAAGATGAATGTAGAGGGCTGAGAGCATTGCCAGCGAGCAACTTCATCGGGTAAGGGTGAGTCGCGAAACCAACAGTACAGGAAAATAATAGCGTGCAAATAATTCGGGGGCTACACAACCTTTTTGGGCGCTACCAACATGCGCTGCCCAATGGTTGTGTGGCGACGATGGGTGCGTTTGATGGGCTGCACAAAGGGCATAGGGCTGTTCTTGATCACTTGGTTGAAGTGGGTGCGCGCATGCAGCTACCTTCTGTTGTGGTCATACTAGAGCCGCTGCCTAGAGAATATTTTGCGCCATTGGATGCGCCGTCACGGTTAATGAGCTTTCGTGAGAAGGTTGAGGGCTTTGCGGCGCTTGGCATCGATTTTTTACTCGTGGTCAGGTTCGATGATGGTGTGCGCAATACGGAAGCTGCCGATTTTATCGAGCGGGTCTTTGTGCAAGGCTTGGCAACCGTCCACTTAGTCATGGGCGATGACTCGCAATTTGGGCGCAGTGGCAGTGGTGATTACAAATTATTGGAGTCTCTGGGTCGACAGCATGCGTTTAGCGTCGAGCCTACGCCTACCTTTGAATTTGCTGGTGGCAGGGTGTCGAGTACACGCATTCGCGAGTTATTGGAGCATGGCGAATTTGCACAGGCAGAGGAATTGCTTGGTAGGGCTTACAGCATTTCGGGAAAGGTGATCTATGGCCGGCAGCTGGGTCGAGAACTCGGCGCGCCTACAGCAAATATTAGCTTGCACCGGATTCAGGCGGCTATGGCAGGTGTTTATGCGGTTGAGGCCCGACTCGTTAATTCATCTCAGTCGGTACTCGAAATGCCAAGTGACTGGATGACAGGTGTTGCTAACGTTGGTGTTAGGCCAACGGTAGATGCAAATGTTAAAGCCATTCTCGAGGTCCACTTAATCGATTTTCAGGGGGACCTGTATGGCCGGCAAATGGAAGTGCGGTTTTTACATAAAATTAGAGATGAGCAGCGTTTTAGCGATGTTACACAGCTGCAATCGCAAATTGAACGCGATGTGGCAGATACAAGATCTTGGTTTGGCGCAAATTAACGGGCGCTGGTTAAATAATTTTTTTTAATGATTTAAATTAGTTATGAGTGAAGATAAAAACCAATACAAGCATACCTTAAACTTGCCTAGCACAGGGTTCCCCATGAAGGCGAATCTGGCTCAGCGTGAGCCTGCGAGACTCAAAAATTGGTATGCAAAAAACACCTATCAGAAAATTCGTGAAAAGTTTTCTGGGAGAGAGCAGTTCATATTACATGATGGGCCGCCGTATGCTAACGGCGATATTCATATTGGCCATGCGGTTAATAAAATTCTTAAAGACATTATTGTCAAAGCAAAAACTTTGCAGGGTTTTGATGCGCCCTACGTGCCTGGCTGGGATTGTCATGGCTTGCCTATAGAGCACAAGGTTGAGACCAAAGTAGGTAAGGCAGGCGTAAAAATTGATCATGCCCAATTCCGTAGTAAATGTCGCGAATACGCCCGAAAACAGGTTGATGGCCAGCGCAAAGATTTCATCCGGCTGGGGGTGTTGGGTGACTGGGATAATCCCTACCTTACAATGAATTATGACACTGAGGCTAACATAGTCAGAGCGTTAGGAAAGATTGTTGAGCGTGGTCATTTGGTACGAGGATTTAAGCCGGTTTATTGGAGCGTTGTGGGTGGTTCCGCGCTAGCTGAAGCTGAAGTTGAATATCAAGACAAGACTTCTTTCGCGATTGATGTGGCCTTTACAGTGGCTAATGCTAAACAATTTTCTGGTTTGGCAGGAGGTATTGATGGCGGCGGCGAAATCGCCGTGGTTATCTGGACTACAACGCCATGGACCTTGCCTGCCAATCAGGCCGTATCGCTCAATGCAGAGCTTGATTATATAGCGGTAGAGTGTGCACCCGAGTCTATGGGTGGGCATGTTCGTCGCTTAGTGGTGGCTGAGGCTTTGCTTGAGTCTTTACTCAAGCGCTACCAATTAAATGAATATCGTATTGTGGGCCGATTCACAGGCCAAGCCGTTGAGCACCAATTGCTGGAACATCCTTTTTACGACAAGCAGGTCCCGATTATTTTAGGTGATCACGTCACAACTGATGCCGGCACCGGTTGTGTGCATACCGCTCCAGACCATGGCGTTGACGATTTTGTGGTGGCGCAACGCTACGGTATCGAAACGCTTAACTTAGTTGGCGGTAACGGTGTATATAGTGAACGCACCGAGCGGTTTGCGGGCGAGCACGTTTATAAAGTTGATCAGTCTATTGTTGAGTTACTGCGCGAAAAAAATTGCCTGTGTGCAGATGAAAAAATCACGCACAGCTTTCCTCATTGTTGGAGAACTAAAACGCCGCTAATTTTTCGTGCAACGCCACAGTGGTTTATTGGTATGCAGCAGAAAAATCTTCTCGATGAAGTTAAGCGCGCGTGTGATTTAGTGCAGTGGGTTCCGGATTGGGGGCGAGCCCGTATGGACGGTATGTTAGCTAGCAGTCCCGATTGGTGTATTTCGCGTCAGCGTACTTGGGGTGTGCCCATAACGTTATTTGTGCATAAAGATACTCAAGAGCTACACCCCAACACTATTGAGCTGGTGGAGCAGGTTGCCCAGCGCATAGAGTCTACTGGCATTGAAGCGTGGTTCGAGCTTGAGGCCGCCGAACTGTTGGGTGCTGATGCTGACCAATATACGAAAGTTACTGACACGCTAGATGTGTGGTTTGATTCAGGTGTCACCCATTATTCAGTACTGCGTCAGACCAAAGGTTTACGTTACCCTGCCGACCTCTACTTAGAAGGCTCCGATCAGCATCGAGGCTGGTTTCAATCCTCATTAAAAACCTCTATGGCTATGCACGGAACGCCGCCTTATAAGGCAGTGCTTACCCATGGCTTCGTGGTTGATGCTGAAGGCAAAAAGATGTCAAAGTCGACTGGCAATATTGTTGCGCCGCAAACAGTCATGAATGAATTGGGTGCAGATGTATTGCGCTTGTGGGTCGCGGCCACCGATTTTAGTTCCGAGATGTCCGTCTCGACTGAAATATTAAAGCGTGTGGCCGATTCTTATCGACGCATTCGTAACACCGCGCGATTTTTGTTGTCGAATCTCGATGGCTTTGATCCAGCTACCGATTTAGTGCCTAACGAAAATCTTTTGTTACTAGATCGGTGGGCGATTACGAGAGCGGCGCAAATGCAAGAAGAAATTATGCAAGCGTATAATGATTACCAGTTGCACCATATTTATCAAAAATTACATAATTTTTGCGTCGTAGATCTGGGTGGAATTTATCTCGATATTATCAAGGATCGGCAGTACACCACACAAACCAATAGTTTGGCGCGGCGTTCGGCGCAAACGGCGCTGTATCATACAATTGAAGCGTTCACTCGATGGATCGCTCCGATTTTGAGTTTTACTGCTGATGAGTTGCATGAATTTATTCCGGGGCAGCGTAGCGACTCGATTTTTCTTGAAGAGAATTATGCGGGAGTCTCTAATCTGCTGGATCCGGAGGCCAATGAGGCGCAGCTTATGGACGTGTTGTGTGCCGTTAAAGTTGCAGTGAATAAGGCTCTTGAGAGTAAGCGCGGAGAAGGAGAGCTGGGTGGCTCGCTGGAGGCAGAAGTGGTCTTGTATGCTAATGCAGATATTGCCGGGCACCTCAAAACCTTAGGCGATGAATTGCGTTTTGCACTTATCACCTCGGCCGCTAGTGTTGTCGAGGGTATTGACAACGCTCCGGCTGGCGCGTTGGCTACTGAGATGGATGGACTGCTGTTGGTGGTCGCGAAGAGTGAGCATGGAAAATGCTCGCGCTGTTGGCACTTGCGGCCAGAGGTGGGGTCGATAGCTGCTCATCTGGCTCTGTGTCAGCGCTGTGTCGATAATGTCGATGGTGAAGGTGAAACACGGAGCTTCGCTTAATGCTTCCAGTTTTAAAAATGAGTACCGCCCGCTGGTGGTATCTATTGGCACTGATTATTATTACGCTTGATCAGTTGAGTAAGTACTGGGTTCAGGCTAATTTTGAACTCTACGAACGCCTGCCATTGCTTTCTTTTCTTGATTTTACGCTGGTTTATAATGAGGGCGCGGCTTGGAGCTTTCTCAGTGATGCCGGCGGATGGCAGCGCTGGTTGTTTACTGCGATTTCCTTGGGTGTAAGCGTGGTGTTAGTGGTTTGGATGGCTCGCCTGCAGGGAAACCAGCATTTATTATTGATTGCGTTGACTTTTATTCTTGGGGGCGCCGTAGGTAATTTAATAGACCGCGTGCTGCTGGGTAAGGTGGTCGACTTTGTATTGGTCTACTATCGCGATTGGTATTTCCCGGCTTTTAATGTTGCCGATGCAGCCATTTCTTTAGGGGCTGCTTTTATGTTGCTTGATATGTTTATTAATCGTGGTGATGTCGATAATCATGCGCAAGAAAAAACGGCGTCATAACGATGAATTTTGGGGCAGTACTGTAAAGTGAATATCGTAAAAAAAGAGGGCGCAGTGATGATGAATTTTTCGTTGTGCCTTGCCGGTGGTGAAATTATAGACTCGAATTACGATCAACCGGCAGTGAAATATGTGTTCGGTTCAGGCGATATGCTCGAAGGGTTTGAACGTCAGCTATTGGGTATGAGTGTTGGCGAAGAGAAGCATTGCGTCGTGGTTGCTTCGGATGCGTTTGGTGAGCATCGCGAAGAAAACTTACAAAAGTTTAAACATAGCCACTTCGATAAAAGTATTGAACTGCGTCAAGGTTTGGTTGTTTCATTTACCGATGCTGCTGGGGCTGAGTTGCCCGGCGTTGTGGCGTCTATTGATGAGGCCCATGTTGAGGTAGACTTCAATCATCCACTGGCTGGTAAGGATATTGAATTCAATGTCACCATCCATGAAATTTTAGTGTAACGGTATTTTTATGCAGCTTAAACTTGCTAATCCACGTGGATTTTGCGCCGGCGTTGATCGAGCAATCGATATTGTAAACCGCGCCCTCGATGTATTTGGTGCGCCCATTTATGTGCGCCATGAAGTGGTGCACAATAAATTCGTGGTCGACACTTTGCGTGAGCGTGGTGCAATTTTTGTTGATGAGCTGGTTGAAATCCCCGACGATGTTATTGTCATTTTTAGCGCGCATGGTGTTTCGCGCGCAGTGCGCGAAGAGGCTGAGCAAAGGGGGCTGAAAATATTTGATGCCACTTGCCCACTGGTCACCAAGGTGCATATGGAGGTCGTACGACATAGCCGCCAGGGCGAAGAGTGCATTTTGATAGGCCATCAGGGCCATCCCGAGGTTGAGGGCACTATGGGTCAATACGACAAAAGTAACGGTGGCGATGTTTATCTCGTTGAGACGGTTCAAGACGTTGAGTCCTTGCAAGTTCGCAATCCAGAGTCTTTGTTTTATGTCACCCAGACGACGTTATCGATGGATGATACCGCTTTGGTGATCGATGCTCTGCGTGCTCGCTTCCCGGCTGTTCAGGGTCCTAAAAAAGATGACATTTGTTACGCCACACAAAATCGCCAAGATGCCGTGCGTGAGTTGGCGTCTGCATGTGATTTACTGTTGGTGGTCGGTTCGCCTAATAGCTCCAATTCAAACCGGCTCTCTGAGCTGGCCGAGCGCTCAGGCACCGAGGCACATTTGATCGATTCAGCACAGGATATTCAACACGCTTGGTTAGAGGGCAAGCAGTGTGTGGGTATTACTGCTGGAGCCTCCGCGCCGGAGGTTTTAGTGCAGCAGGTGATCAATTATTTGCGCGAACAAGGTGCCCATGCGCCCTTGGAGCAGGCAGGCAGACCAGAAACCATTACGTTTTCTATGCCCAAGGAATTGCGCCTAGTCGAGCAGTGAGCAGCGTCTGCGTAATGGCCTTTGTGAATCAGTGAATGCTAGTCACAATATAGCCGTCTATTTCTGAAAAATAAGCTCATCAAGCTTCAATGTGTCCCGAGTATCGCACTAAGCTCGGTTGGCGCTTGTCTTGGTCTACGTTTGTCAGCCAATTTATACCGCTCAGGCGGCATCAGCTAGCGCTCAAGCCATTTCTCAACAACACTTAGCTTTGTCTATGAAAAGAATTGCCTGTGGTCTAATTCCCACTCCGCTGCAGGCTCTTTATTGAACAAGGTGCCAATGGCTAAGCAATCGCCCTCACAGCAAATGTCTACGTTATCTCGGTTAGCGCCTACAGTGTCGCGCGGCTTTACTCTGCTAGAACTCATGGTCGTGTTGGCTATCGCGGGTATTCTGGCAGCTGTGGCCGGTCCAAGCTTTCAAAGCATGATCAAAAGTAGTGGTGTGATCACCGAGAGGGATCAGCTTGCCACCGCGGTGAAAATGACACGAGGTGAGGCGATCTATCGCAAAACATCGGCTACTTTGTGTGCCAGCAACGATCAGGCATCTTGCTCGGCTGACGCTGACTGGAAAGACGGCTGGATTATTTTTTCTGATGACGATGGCGATGGTACCTTCGATGCTGGCGACGACACGCTAATCGATGTCAGTTATGGCAATACATCGCTGCGTGTTGGCAATGATGGCAGTGGCGGTATGCTGACTTTCTCGCCAAGTGGTATGAAAATCCCCGCGGGCTCTGTTGTGGTTGGCTTTTGCGATGAGGATAGTGCTTCCAACGTCACAGGCCATGCCTTTACCGTCAGCTCAGTTGGCGGCGTGCGCTACGAGGGTGATCCGGGCTGTTAGTCCAGCCAAAGTGTAGTTTCCTCATGTCTTTTTAATAACTTAGCAGCGATATCAACTATGTCTGTTCAACGATTACCGAACTTATCACAAATAGCCAAAGCACACGGTTTTACGCTAATAGAGGTGATGGTTACCGTCTTCATTCTTTCAGTTGGCATTTTAGGTGTGGCTGGGATGCAGGCAGTTAGTGTGCGCGAGTCAGGTAATACTTATCATCGCACGCAAGCTGATTTGTTAGTGGGTGATATTGTAGACCGAATGCGCGCTAATCGTAATGAGTCCCGCTTGGGTGCGGCCAGCGGTTATCTTGCCGATCCAGCTACCGCAGCGGCGACCGATTGTTCAAGTGATATTTGTGACGAGGCGACGCTGGCTACTTATGATTTATATCAATGGCGCCAAGCCATACAGCGATCTAATTTACCGGCCGGGATGTCTAATGTTTTATTTGTACAAGATATTAGTGATGCCTCTGGCGCAGTTATAGTTGGCTCAGTTTTTACGGTGCAGGTTTTTTGGGACGAAAATCGTGATGGTGATAGAGGGCAAGGTTGCGATCCTAGTGATGCTGCGGATATGTCATGCACGAGCTTGACGATTCAGATTTAAACTGTATTTGGTTCACTCTCAAGTATTGAGGTGACGCTAATCAAGCACGGTTTTTGTCATAGGAACTAACAGTGCAACGTGATTTTAAGTAGGAATGAAACTTGTGAGAAAGAATGTGTGTGCAAAAGAAACTAAAAGAGGTGCTAGCCAATCTCATCAGCGTGGCGTAACTCTCATTGAGCTCTTGGTTGCGTTGGTTATCGGGCTTTTTTTAGTGGTTGGGATGTTGCAGGTATTTGTTGGCAGCCGGCAGTCGTTAGATGTGATTAGGGCGCAGTCTTCAATGCAGGAGGCGGCCCGGTTTGGTTTTAATTTTATGTCGAAGGCGACTAGGCAAGCCGGATATCTTAACGCCGGGGCCATGACGAATAACGATTTGTTTGCCGCTGAGCTAGTCAATAAATTTCAGATGGTGGAGTACAGTGAAGATTTAAAGCCTTGGGTCGATGAGATCTGGGCAGCTCAGGACAACTTTGTTGCGTTGGGTTTAATTAGTGGAGAAGACAATTTTTCTGGTGCGGTAGCTGGGGTCGATGTGGCGGCTGATACCGATGTATTGCGCGTGCGTTTGCAGGGTGATCCTGACGGTTTGATGGCTGATTGCGAGGGGATAGATTTAACTACCGACAGCAATTTATACGTCAACATGACGTTTTTTATTAGTCAAGATGATCAGTTGTATTGTCGTGTTTTTGATGGCTCTGCCAATAGGTCGCCAGTGGCTTTAGTTTCGGGCATAGAGAATATGCAAATTCAGTATGGGGTGGCTACTGATCCTGGCAGTCGGTTTGTCGTTACTCAGTATGTCACGGGCGATGCTGTGGTCGATTGGACTCGTGTAATGACTGTGCGCGTTGCTATATTGGCGGTGTCAGATAATGAGCCCCTTGATCGCAGTGCGCAGCAATATGATTTGCTAGATGAAGAGGGGCTCTCTTTCAGCGATGGTAAAGCGCGACAGGTGTTTACCCAAACTATTGCTTTGCGAGGCAATTTATCTAATGGTTAATTTCAGACAGGAAAAAATGGTGAAGGAGTGTTCACTTAACGAGAGTCTCAACTCCTCAATGGTTAGTAGAGCTCGCCAGCAAGGTGCCGTCTTACTGACAGGATTGGTTTTGTTATTTGTCATCACCTTGTTGGGTGTGAGCGGTATGCAATCGGTTACCTTAGACGAGCGTATTATTAGCAATATGCAAAGCGCAAGCTTAGCTTTTCATGGTGCCGAGGCGGCCTTGTCAAACTGTGAGGCCAATGTGCAGGCTCAGCTGGGCAGCGTGTATGCTTATGGGTCTTTCCCTGCCGATTGGTGGGACAACGAAAATTTTTGGGCTAGCACAGGTGAGGAAACCACATTTGTCGGTCAGGTTGTGCAGTCACCGCGCTGTGTCATTGAGTATATCGGTGATGGTGCGGCCAGCAGCGAGCTTAATTATGCGCCTACAAATTCAGCCTCGAGTCGGCCCACTTATCGAGTAACGGCCTATTCAAAAGGTGGTGACTCGGCGACTGAGGCGGTGCTTGAAAGTGTATTTATATGCCCTGGTGGTTGTTTTACCGCAGCTGATCTTTCGCAGTATGGCGGTTAATAGCATTCCTGTTTAGTCAAACGGTTGGGTTGGAGAAGGCTTGATGAGATTTTTATTATTGGCGCAAGAAAAAGCGCATGGGTATTGCCGTTTGGTGATGCTTACAGTGGCTTTGGTTTATGTCTCAATGGGAGGGCATTTGGCTGGCGCTCAGGCGCTTAATCTGAGTGACTTGCCGCTAAGTGTTCAAAGTGAAATACCCGCCAACATTATTGTATCGTTAGATGACTCGGGAAGTATGGCGTGGGGGTGGATGCCAGATGGTCTCAGTAATAATTGGCGAAGAAATTTCTATCGCTCTAGCCATTACAATAAAATATATTATTCGCCTAGCGTAACCTATACGCCGCCCAGTTTTGCTACGGGAGCGAGCGCAAGCAATGCTAATTTTGACGCTGCTATTCGCGGTTATTATTACGCTGAGGATCGCCGTGATGTGGTTAATTTGCGTACGAGCTTTAGCGCCATATATTTTCACTATAGTTATCAAGATGCACTGCTTTTAGACGATTATTTTAATAATGGCTGCCCCACTTGTGCAAAACAGCCAGCCTATTATTTTGAATTTAGTGAAGATAATCCAGGCTGTGATGGCAGTGCAGCAGATAAGCGTATTGATCAAGATTGTTACGATAAAATAGTCATAACTGATGGTGCCAATTATGCAGGCGGCACCAATAACTATGGGCGTACTCAGGCTGAAGAGGAAGCCAATTTTGCCAATTGGTATCAGTTTTATGCTATTCGTGCTGATGCGAGTAAGTCTGCTATTCAGCGTGCCTTTGTCCCTGATGCGGTGTCCGATTCTGTACGAGTAGGGCGGCAGGCATTAAATACCGATCGGTCGATAAGGTCTGGCGGGCCGAGTCAAGATAATCAGAATATTGCTGAGTTCGATCGCGATGAGCGAGCGGGTTTTTATGAATGGGTTCAATCAGTGCCCACTTATGGCGGTACGCCCCTGCGCAATGCAATTAAACGTGCGGGTGATTATTTTACTCAAGATGCTGCTTACCGCACCAATGCATCCTCTAATAGCGGCCCAATTGTCGCTTGCCGAATAAATACGCATATTTTGGTCACCGATGGTTTTTACAACGGTGATTGGGCAGCCCCCAATAACTTTAAGCTCGATCAAACCAACAGAATACTGCCCGATGGCGAAAACTATGTTACAGCGACGGCGCCTATTTATTCGAACCCTCTAGATAGTCGATCACTTTCGGATTTAACCTTTCATTACTGGGCCACCGATCTACGCCCAGAGCCGAATAATATTACGCCATTTAAAAGTGAAGTGGATGGGGCTGACCCCGACGATTACTGGCATCCACGCAATGATCCTGCAACCTGGCAGCACATGAATTCGTTTGGTATTGCTTTTGGTGCGGAGGGCACAGTCAGTACGGATGACGCGACCTTTGCAGCGCTACTCGCCGGTACGAAAAACTGGCCGCAAACGCTTGAAGGGCAGTCGACCACGATTGATGACATGTACCACGCTGCGATCAACGGTCGCGGTGAATTCTTTAATGCAGCCAATCCGAATGAGTTGGTTGATGCGTTGAATAACATCACCGACCGGATTGCTGAGCGCTCAGGTAATGTGCCGACCATTGGTGCAAGTAGTGGCCGTATTACCGATGGCACGAAGGTTTACATTGCATCGTTTGCAACTGAAAGCTGGAGTGGTGATCTGCGCGCCTATACGGTTTCTGATGGTTCAGATTTTAGGGGTAGCGGTACTACTGCTGTTGGCTGTAATGCTAAGCCGCTGGGGGCCATATGTAATGAAGATAGTCCCGATTGGAGCGCTGCGGCTAAAAATGACGAGCTTGATGATCATATGAAACCAGCAAGGCGCAACCTATTTACCTACGATAATACGTCGGTGCAGGGTGCAGGCGCGCCTTCAGGATCAGGAATTGATTTTAAATGGCAAGCCACAACTCAGCTCAATGCCGAACAGCAAGCCTTGCTTAATGACGATGATGGTCGGGGTCAAGAGCGTGTTTATTATTTTCGCGGCAAAGATGAGCAAGAGCTCGATAATGGTGGTGTATTTAGAACTCGCAGTAGTATAGCTGGGCGCGCAGCGCCGGCCTCTCGTGTGGGCGCCATTGTGCATTCAAACCCTGTGTATGCAGGTCCGGGGGGGGATGATTTACAGTTTTCTTTTCCCGATGATCTTGAGGCCAGTGCCTACAGTATTAATAGCCGCTCAGCGGTTGTCTATGTAGGGGGTAATGACGGCATGTTGCATGGTTATGACGCGAGTGACTCGGCCTCAGCGGGGCAAGAAGTTTTCGCCTATGTGCCCAATGCGGTTATAAAAAACTTACCGGATTTGACGAACCCTGATTTTAAATCGGGAGCATTTGTCGATGGCCCATTAACGATTCAAGATGCTTTTTACGATGGTCGGTGGCGCTCTTTATTGGTTGGGGGTTTACGTTCAGGTGGACAGGGATTTTTTGCATTGAATGTCACCGATCCACCCAGTGAGCGTGACGCCGATCCAGCCCCAATTGTGCAGTGGGAATTCACAGACCACGACGACCCCGATATGGGCTACACCTACGGAACTCCTATTATTGCTAAAGCCAATAATGGTGAGTGGGTAGTGATTGTTGCCAATGGTTATAACTCTCTCGAAGCCGACGGTAATGTGGGCAGTGGAAAAGCCGTGCTTTACGTTCTGGCGGCTGACGACGGTGAGCTATTGGCAAAATTTGAGGTGGGTAACGGCAGTACCAGTACTCCAAGTGGCCTTTCATCGCCTGTGGCGGTATCTGATTTTGATATTAATAATTTTGCCACAAAGCCTAGCGGCACCGACCCAGATAATTTTACCGTCGACTATGTTTATGCCGGTGATCTCGATGGTAACCTTTGGAAGTTTGACATTAGTGCCACCAATCCAGCGCAATGGAACGATGCGGTTCTTATGTATAGTGCCGGCAATAGTAAGCCCATTACGGCCAAACCGGCTGTAGGAACATTTCCCACCAGAGGTGTCGCGGTAGGCAATGAGCAAACGCGTTTCGTCTATTTTGGTACCGGTCAATATATCGATCCGGTGGATGTATCGAGTACTGCGGCTCAGTCATTCTATGGCATTATCGATAGTGATAGCTGCACATCGTCGACTAGCCCCTGCATTACTGGTAGCGATTTAGTGGAGCAAACGATTACAGCGAATAGTCTTGTGAGTAGTAATCCGCTGTCAACCAGTGATAAGGGTTGGTGGCTTGATTTAGAGGTTGGTGCGAGCGCAGAACGAGTGGTCGGTGGTATCGCGGTGGTATCAAATGTCGTCGCGTTCACGTCGGTGGTACCTAACGGCGACCCTTGCGAAGCGGGTGGTACTTCTTATCTTTATGCACTGAATCGATTTTCCGGCGGTGCCACCTCGTTGCAAGTTATCGACTTTAACAGTGATGGAGAGATTACGAGTAGCGATTATGGTCAAGGTGACACGGTGAAATCGCGTAAAGAGTTAGGGGCCATTGTTTTGGATACTAAATTATTGGGTGGCCCTAGCGATGAGTTTGTTCTGTTTGGTGAAACAGGTGCTGAAATACTGCTGTCGAACGACCGTAAGGGCCGTGTGCGCTGGCGACAGATCAAGTAGCATGATAAATGCTGGTGAGTTGAAAAGTTTATTGGAGAATTTCGAAATGCAAAATAATCGTTACTTGGCCAGATGGATTCATGCAGCCCTATTTGTATTGTGTGTAACATCTTATGCCAACTTCGCCAATGCGCAATCAGTCGACGAGATTCCAGCAACCATTATCGCTCTCAACATTGCCGATAATAATGTAACGCTAGGCGGCTTGGGCTTGGTTGAAACTACCTATCGTATGGCTTTTGATATTGTCATTAAGCTACAAGATGGGTCGTCTGGAACCGCCAATAATTTGCGCAAAGGTGATGGCGTCAGTGCGCTAGTTGCTGCTGATGGGGAGGTTGTCCATGCGCTTTATGTTGTCAGTAGAAGTTGATTTCAGTTATATGATGCGTACCATGATTTTTTTGCAGCCGTAGCTTGAGTGAGAAGGAGAGATTTGATGTGTTCTATGCGTATGCGAGGCAATAACGTGCACGGCTTTACCGTGATCGAGTTAATGATAGTTGTTGCCATCATTAGTATTTTATCAGCTATTATTTATCCGGCTTATCAAGGCCAGGTTCGCGATACCCGCAGAGCTGATGCAGCTTCGGTGCTGATGGATGCGCGTCAGAAAATGGAGCGGCATTATACCAAGCACTATTCTTATGCAAATCCACCGGCCGGTAGCATTCCTGTAAAGGCACCCGTTGGCGGCAGTCAAAGTTATTACACATTAGCCGTTACATCCGACGCGACAACTTACACTATCACAGCCACTGCGCAGGGTGATCAAGCCAGTGATGGGTGTGGAGATTTATCAATTAATCAAGCCGGCGTAAGAACAGCAGGTGAGGGATCAATTGATGATTGCTGGCGCTAGTCGTCACGCATTGTTTGATCAAGACTACGGCTTAAGCGACTCGTGGATACTGCTGCTGATAATGGCATGGTTATCTGCAGTCGGGCTTTCTTCCGTCAATATCTTCAACAATTCCATCGCTATCGCGATCATAATATTCTCTTAGCCGTCCTTGGCGATTAATTACGATGGTGCGTGCTAGGCGAAGATCTTTGGATTTTTCGCAGAGTGTGAATCGTCCAAAAGCTCTTGCCATACCAGTAGGTGAGTAGCGTAAATAGTTTTTCCTTCCTGAAGCTCGCCAGCTGATATTGAAGTTGGCGGCCTTGAAATCAATTTTTTCAAGTAGCTCATCGTCCTCATCAATAATGCCATTGTTGTTGTCATCGGTAAAAATAATGGCCCCGTTTCCCCATTGCTCACCGCACTCAAACTCCCCGTCGGGGCAGAATGAAACAATTTTTTTTGAAAAAATAGCAGCGCTACGTGTGCGGTAAATCGCTTTGCGAAGCAATTGTTGAGCGCTATCAGCTTGCGCTTGTTGGACGAGATGGTTCAGTGCGGGTAGGGAAAAAGTAGCAAGCGTTGCTATTACTGCAAGGGTCGTGAGTAATTCAATCAGTGTGGTTCCCGTAGGGTAATCACGGCTTAATAACCAAGGCTCGGTAGGTCGGTAGCGTGCTATTGATTGCGATTGCAATTGCGATTTTTTGTGGTCTAGCCAGTCTTGTTTTTTCATTCCGGCACCTCCTTGTGCGGTATTGATGAGTTTGTTCTAAAAGCCTTGCCATCCTGGAGACTCTAATATAGTTTTTATTATGTCATTACTATTTAGCAATGATTTTCATGCTGAGATAATCTTACAGTCGTCAGATGTTTGTCAAGCCCATTTTATTCTTTGATGACGAACGATCTTTAAAAAATTAGCGATTTCTATTCATCGATATCGAGTTTTTTTAATCGGTAGCGTAGAGAGCGGAAACTAATGCCCAGATTTTTTGCAGTCTCAGTTTTATTCCATCGGCAATAATCTAATGCCGCTAAAATTTCTTGTCGTTCAATGTCATTTAAATAGTCGTCTAGCGATCCATCTCGCGGTGGATTTTTTATAGATGAATCTGAAGGCGTGTCGGCATTGATTATCGATTCATTGGGCTGATGCTTCGTCGCTTGGCGGTCTATGCTATCGGGTGCGATGCTATTATCTTGAGGAGATGGCTGCCCCAATTGGAAGATTAAATGTTGGCTTTCGATGTACTCATGATCACAGAGTGCAATAGTGCGTTCTAGCGTGTTTTCAAGCTCTCTTATGTTACCCGGAAATAAATAACCTTGTAGCTTCAGGATCGCATCATCAGATAATTCAAAGACGCCGCGCTGCATAGTGGCGGATATTTTCTTTAAAATATGAGCGGCTATCGTCGCGATGTCTTCTTTTCGTTCCCTGAGTGGCGGAACAAATAATTCGATTACATTAATGCGATAAAATAAATCGTTACGAAAAAGACCTTGCTTAACCAGTTCGATAAGATTTTTGTGGGTTGCGCTTAAAATTCTTACGTCGATACTAATTTCTTCGTTACTGCCTACAGGCCGTATGGATTTTTCTTGGATAGCCCGTAAAAGTTTGACCTGCATCGCAAGTGGTAGGTCGGCCACTTCGTCCAGCAATAGCGTGCCACCATGGGCTGATGCAAACAATCCCATCTTGTCTTTGTCAGCACCTGTAAAGCTGCCTTTTTTGTGGCCAAAAAATTCACTTTCCACCAGTTCGCTCGGTATTGCGCCACAGTTTACCGCAATAAAAGGAGCCTTTTTTCGGCTGCTTAAATCGTGAATGGTGCGCGCACAGACTTCCTTTCCTGAGCCAGACTCGCCCTGTATGAAGACGGGCGCCTGGCTTCTAGCGACCTTAATAATGGTATCGCGAAGCTGGTTTATAGCGGTTGAATTGCCAGCTAAACGTTGTTGGATGAGTTGAAGGTCTTCGTCACTGGCCGAGGCAGGTAGTGTAATCGCCGATTGAATGAGCGCTTTCAATTCATCTAATTGAATCGGTTTATTTAAAAAATCAAAGGCCCCGCGTTTGAGTGCTTCAATGGCAGTATCCATGTTGCCATGTGCGCTGATCATGGCTACAGGCGTGCCAGGGCAGGCTTTGCTGATAAAGCTAATGAGCTCCAGGCCATCGCCATCGGGTAGGCGCATGTCAGTGAGGCATAGCGCGTAGCGCTGTTGTGTGAGTTTTTCTTTGGCCTCCAGCAGCGTATGGGCAGTTTGACTTTTATGGCCAAGTCGATCCAGCGTGAGCGCAATGAGTTCGCAAATATCAGGTTCATCATCGACAACTAAAACTGGCAAAATAGTCATTGGGCTACCCTATTACTTCGTTAAGTCGACAAGCTCAAGAGCTTGTCGGTCTGGATGAGAAAACTGAACGCGAAAATAATGCGCAGAAAATTCGTTACTACTGTGCTTGTTTGGCTGATGTGACTCAAGGTAGCTAATCGTAGCTTGGTTGGCTTCGCACAATTCTCTACACATATACAGCCCTAGACCGCTGCCAAGTTTTCCGGTGGTAAAGAAAGGCTCAAAAAGTCTATCACGGTCTTCAAGTTTAACGCCGTGGCCTTGATCAAGTATATCGATTCGTGGGCAGTCATCTTCATCAAATGAAACCTTTAGGTAAGCTTTTTGTTCTCCGCTCGCATCGACGCTGTGTTTGATTGCATTATCAAGTAGATTGCTGAGGATCTGTTCTAGATGTGACGGATCGAATCGAATGGCGGCGCTGTCAGGGCTGTGGTATTGGATTTCTGTTTTTTTATCTAGGTTATAACTTTTCACAAATGCAGGTAGCCATTGAGCTAAATCAAATAACTGATCACGGGCCGCTTTGCCGCGCGAAACATCCATCACAGTGTCAATAATGTTCGAGCATCTTTTAGTTTGCTCTACGATGATTTGAGTCAGGCGAGAATCCTCTTCATTATCTATGCACTCTTGTAATAATTGAGCTGCATGGCTGGCAGCTCCTAGCGGGTTGCGTATTTCATGTGCGATGCTCGCTGTTATTTTTCCCAGTGATGACAGTTTCATTTGCTGGGCTTGCTGGGCGATTTTGGACAGATCTTCAACGAAAATAAGTGAGTCTGCCGGCATGTTTTTTTCTAAATTAACCCACGTTAGCTTGTAGTTATTGCCTTCAACGCTGTGAAATTTGGCAAATTTTTCACTCGATGTTTTTTCGATGGATTCGCTAGATGTAAAATGTTCTTGAACTTGATTATGGAATCGAGCGATGCTTGGGTGAATTTCATCGAGATTAAAATCTTTGTTGTGGATGTTTCGCCCAAAAAGTTTTTCGGCCGATTGGTTGTAAGAAATTACGTGACCGTTAGGCTCGGCTAATAAGATGCCAGTTTGCATTCGCGCGATGATCAGTTGATTTAAGTGCTGAAGTTTTTCTGCATTAAGCGCTGCTTGGCGCGCTTGATCTTCACTTTTTTGCATGCGCCCAGCTAAATAGCTGATGGCAAGACTGGTGGCAAAAAAACTAAATCCCAGCCAGCCGCTGGCCGCGACTTCAGCTTTGCTGGCTGTCTCGTGTAATACTCTGAAAAAAACTCCGCCGAGCAAGCTAAGTGTTGCAAAAGCCGGCACTAACCATAGGGTCTTGCCGCGCATAAAGATGGAGCCAGCTGCCACTGAAATAACCATCAAGGTGCCCAGCCCCAATTCTACTAGGCCGCTGGCCTGAGCAATAAGCTGAATTAGAAGTATGTCACTAGCGACGAGAAAGAGTAACGCGTTAAAGCTAGGAGGCCAGCCTCGCAGTAACAGAGCAAGGGTTAGTGTATTAATGGCAAGGTAGATCAAAGCTGAGCTAATAAAGAGGGTCGGGAGATTGTTGCCAATGCCCGTATCGGTGAAGAATAGCGACCAAAGAAGAGCAGTGATACCAAGCCGATAGCAAAAGTAAATGATTAAAATGGGGCGGTCGATGTCTGCCGCATGCCCGGGGTTGCGCGAAGGGCCTGCGGCAACACCCCATGGTTTTTTCGTAGAGTGGGGGGTCAACAGGCTTGCTCGGTGATGGGTTGGGCGATAGATATCATTGCATTCCCGGACTTTTATACAGGGTTGATAAGCGGCCCGTTAAGGTCCGCGCGAACTGACACTGTTACCTCGTTAATTTTAGCTTACTCGAACCACTTGTGACGATAGGTTAAAGCATAGGTGAGGCTGGCTGTTGGGTGCTCAAATACTAAACACACAGGCTACTTATTTAAGCATCATAGACGCTGGGTATAGCCTGACGTTTGTGCTGGGTACGCACATAAATATCGAGTAGCCTTTGTTCGACACCGGTATCAATCGGAAGGCCTTCGAGAAAGTCGTCGATGGCATCGTAGCTAATGCCTAGCGCGCTTTCATCAGTCTTTTGCGGTGCAAGGTCTTCTAAATCCGCGGTAGGTTTTTTGGTGATGATGATAGCGGGGGCGCCGAGATGCTTGCCCAAAGAGCGGACCTGGCGTTTGTTGAGTCCAAAAAGAGGGATCAAATCGCAGGCACCGTCGCCCCACTTGGTATAAAAGCCGGTGATGTTTTCAGCTGAGTGATCGGTGCCGATGACGAGTGCACCAAGCATCCCTGCAATTTCGTATTGCGTGACCATGCGCGCTCTGGCTTTTACATTGCCCTTGGCGAAGTCTAGATGCGCCGCGTTTTCAGGCAATAGTCCGGCCTGTTCTATGGCATTGCAGGTTTCTTGATGGATGGCATCAGCTCCGAGTTTTATATCGACGGTTAAGCGTTGTGATGGCTCGATAAAGTCTAACGCAAGCTGTGCGTCGTGCTCATCTTGCTGTTTGCCATAAGGTAGCCGCACAGCAATAAATTCGTAGCAAGCCGCTGCGTTGTTATCTCGTTGCCTATTGAGCTCGTCAATCGCAAGCTGTGCCAATTTTCCGCAGACGCAAGAGTCAATGCCACCGCTAATGCCCAACACTAAGCGTTGGGCGTTGGTTTTATTGAGCATGGCTTTAATAAAGTCAATGCGCCGCCTTACCTCGTGTGCAACATCAATGGTAGGAAGGACTTTCATTTCATCGATAACGTGTTGTCGGTTCATGCGTGCTGTAGCCTATTCATGCAGTGATTTAAAAGTTCGTTACTCAGGCGAGGCTAGTGCTCGCTGCCTGGCTTTCGATTATACGCAAATGTACCTCGCTCGGATGCGCTGCATCTGCTGAAAGCGCGCGTTTTTTCAAGATGGGGCCGGAATTAAGTTGTTGTACATTAACTTACCGCATCGTTCAGTAGAATAAAGCTGGCCATTCTGCCGGTAACCCCGTCGCGCCGATACGAAAAAAACCGCTGTTGGTCGGTAGTCGTGCAAAATCCGCCGCCATAAATATGCTTCAGGCCATTTCGGTAAAGCGCTAGCGTGGCTAGTTGATAAATGTCAGCCAAATATTTGCCTGTGTTCGCAGCGGTTGAGCTAACTGCTTCAGGTGAGTCATCGGGCGCGGTAGCAAAAGCGGTATCTAATGCGTTTGGTGCAAGGTCAAATGTTGTTCCGGTTTTACTGAAGTAGGCGGCCGCGCGCTGGCGAACATCATCGCCCACTATGAACTTTCTGGGCCCAATGGCAGGCCCTAGCCAAGCAAACAATTCATTGGGCCGGCGCGAACTTTGTTGCTGGGTGGCTGCGCACAGTGCAGTAATCGTATTGTCGACAACGCCATCTACGAGTCCGCGCCAACCGGCGTGTATGATGCCTACGCGCGTACCCTGACGGTCACACAATAAAATAGGCAGGCAATCAGCGGTGAGTACGACACAAACGTTATGTGGCTCATTGCTGATGGCGGCATCAGCCTCGGTGGGTGAGCCTGCATCGGTTGCCGGTAGTGTTGCGCAGGTAGCAACATGAGTGCTGTGCGTCTGATTAAGCCAATGCCAGCGCTGTGAAGGTTTCTCTGGGTTGGTGTTGTCGTTACTGCATAAGTCACTTCGGCAGTAGGCTTCGAGTTGTGCTCGATTACTGGCCACACAAAGTGGATCGTCGCCTACATGCTGGCCCAAATTAAGCCCGGCATAAGGCGCCTGGCTGATACCGCCAACGCGAGTTGTAATGCCCGCAACAACATTAGCAGGAGCTGGCCAAACTGGACAGAGTAGTTCAATGGGTTGCATAGACAATTTATCGATGGGCAAAGGTGACAGTGCAAAGTAAAAATTCTCGCAGCTGAAAAACAAGCTGTGCTTAATATTAAGTAATACTTACGGGCGAAATGGCGCGAGAATTTTTGCCACGCGCTGCGCCAATACTAGCGCAGATGCAGTATCTCCATGGATGCAAAGAGTATCAACCGGAAGCGATATTAGTTGTTGGTCGATAGTGGTTACCTGCCCATACTTCGCCAGTTGTGTAGCCTGGGCACAGGCTTGATCGATATCTTCTATGCATGCGCCGGGTTCATGTCTTGGTGTAAGATTGCCACAAGCCATATACCTTCTGTCAATAAAAACTTCTGCATAAACTGCCATGCCATGCGCTTGTGCTATCTCGAGCAGAGTGCTGCCGGCCAAACCAATAATAGTTAGCTGCTTATTTTGCGTTAAGCAAAATTCTACAAAGCGTGTGCTCAAAGCGGCATCGTTGGCACAGTCATTATATAGCGCGCCGTGGGGCTTAATATACCGTAGCGTCTGGCCATGAGTAAGTAATGCATTTTGAATGCGGAGCAGCTGCAACTCTAATGTATCAAGCAGCGCGTCGTGATCCATCGTTAATGATAAGCGGCCAAAGTTTTTGCGGTCGGGGTAACCTGGATGTGCACACACGGCTACGCCTGCATTAACAGCCATGGCGACGGTGCGTTGCACCGTGGATAAATTACCTGCGTGTTCGCCGCAGGCAATATTGGCAATGTCGATGAGCGGCATAATATCCGCATCGTAGGCAAAGCCCTCACCGAGATCGGCGTTTAATAAAAGTGGCTTCATGTTATTTTTTTGCATGTTTTAACCGGCTTGACCATGCGGGTAAGCAGCGCATGATTGTCTTTTGCCTGTGCGCTGCGTTGCCCCCTTTATCAGGCATTATGTGTGCTTATTGCAGGGTCATGCAAGATCGCGCGTTGCGCTCGGTAAATCAATGCGCGTTGTTTTTTTAAAGCTTGCCATGCCTCGGCGCGAGTGCAGCGCTTAAACGTAATGCGCGCATGGCTTGGCAACTGGGCTAACTGCCATAAGTCGGCCTGGATTACACAGGCTATGCGGGGATAGCCACCGGTGGTTTGTGCATCGGCCAGCAGCACAATGGGCTCGCCGTTTGCAGGAAGCTGCACGGTGCCGGGTACTATCGCATGCGAATTGAGCATGGCATTGTTATTGTCGGAATCAATTGCCAGGGCATCATCATTATTAAGGTTGGTTTCTTTGGTATTTCGATGAAGGCGGCAGCCCATTCGATTACTCGCCGGCGATATTTGCCACGGTTGCTGCCAAAAAACATCGCACGTGCTCGCGCTAAACGTATCTTCTTCTGGGCCGGGTAGGGCGCGCAGCACCGCACTTGGCGGTGGTTGATGAATACCTGTTAGTGTATGCACGTTGCCATAACGCTGTTGAAGGAAGGCTTGTTGCTGGCGGCTCGGTGTAAGCAGCGCCAAGGTATCGCCGCTCTGTAAGGTGCGCCCATGAAAGCCGCCAAACTGCGCGCCCAGGTCGGTCGATTTAGAACCCAGTAGCACTGGTACATCAAAGCCTCCGGCAACGGCGAGGTAGGCTGTGCCAGTATCGGCGCAAGGTATTATGCTCAGGCGTTGGCCTTTGTGCAGTTGTATGGGCCAACCCGCATGAATAGGCTCGTTTATATAATGGTTTGACTGGGTATCGCATGGACTTAGCGTTAGTGTGAGCTGCTGGCCTGTCACACAAACCCAGCAGTTGGCTAGACATTCAATTTCAAATGCACCCTGCATAATTTCGAGGCAGGCTTCGGTCTCCGCATTTTGCAGTGCGCAGTTCGCAAGCGCCGCGGCATTACAATCCAAGACCCCCGCCCTGCATACGCCGAACTGGGCAACATGTTGGCGCCCGCCGTCCTGAATCGAGCTGCAAAGCCCTGCGCGGATAACCTTAAGCATTTGCCCACACAAAATTAACGAGGTCGCCGGTGGAAAGCAAACTTGGCTGCTCTCGCTTTGCGTCAAATAGCGATGGCTGCGTCTCCATAATGTAACGACCAATAATGTGCCAGCCGCCGGGTGAATCGGCAGGATAAATGCCGGTTTGCCTGCCGCCAATGGCCACTGAATTGGCGGGAATACGCTGTCGGGGTTGGGCTAGGCGCGGTGTATGCAATACAGGGTCGAGGCCATCTAAATAGGCAAAACCTGGTTGAAAGCCGACAAACGCGACTGTATATATCGAAGCAGAATGACGCTTGATAACTTCCTCAACATCAAGCCCATGCATGTGAGCCACAGCCTTTAAGTCTGGGCCGTACTCACCGCCATAAGCCACCGCTAGCCGATGTGTACGGGCACCTGTAAATGGGTTTGCGGTCGAGGGGTTTTCTTGATTTAGGTCTTGCCAGCACTGGCTAAGCTTTCTGATCCAAGCACTGAAAGGTTCACTCAGAGGATCAAAGATAATGGTCATATTATGATTGGCCGGCACAATGTCACGTATGCTTGGATGTTCTGCCCATCGTTGTTGGAATAGATGGGTTAGCGCCCAAATGCATTGCTGCTTTGCTGGTGCTAAGCGTTCGTTGGACTTTTCTAGTTCCAGTACAATAGCCGTCTCGCCATAGGTATAAATACGCGCTCCGGCAAGCTGAAGTCCGTGTTGGAGTGACTCTTGGTCGAGCGGCCCCGAAGAAGGATCGCTAATTTTTGGGTGCGATTTTTGAGGAGTTGTTGTCATACACTGTTCTTGTCTATCGCAGATGCCGCTTGATGAGCGCTTGGCAATACCACCTCATTTTTATGTCGGTTCAAGCCTGCTTGTCATTATTTCAATAGGGCTAGTTTACATCAAATGGTATGCTAATAAGACGCTGTATCAGTATTTAGCGCTGTGCTTTGAGCACATCGATTAACAAAGAGCTATGAAACAAATCAATGACCGAGCAATCAACCGATAAATTATTTGCCCATCCCTTAGGTGTTGTCCCTGATTTTACTTTTGATGAGGCGGTGGCGGCAGTCTTCCCCGATATGATCGTGCGTTCGGTACCCGGTTACAGCACGGTCGTGGCTATAACTGGTCTGTTGGCGCAGCAGTTCTCACAGCCGGGTTCGCAGCTTTATGATTTGGGTTGTTCATTAGGCGCAAGTAGTTTTTCCATGGCTAAGCATGCAGCGGCGAACTGTCATCTCTTGGCGGTGGATAATTCGCCGCAAATGCTGGCAGGTTTGAAGAAAATTTTGCAGCAGCATAAACCCAACACACCCATTGAGTTGGTCTGCGATGACCTTGCCGATATATCTATCGAGCGTGCATCAGTGGTCGCTATGAATTACACATTGCAGTTTGTTGAACTGGCACAACGCGATGCACTTATTGAAAAAATCTATGCGGGCATGCTGCCCGAAGGTGTCTTTGTTCTTTCCGAAAAAGTCGCCTTTTCCTCAACACAGGTCGATGAATTATTTATTGATTTACATCATCGTTTTAAGCATGCCAATGGTTATACGGAGCTTGAAGTCAGTCAAAAGCGCGAAGCTATCGAACATGTATTGGTACCTGAGTCGATTGAGCAGCATAAGTCCCGATTGTTACGGGCAGGATTTCAGCGTGTAGAAGTTTGGTTTCAATGTTTTAATTTTGCATCATTTATTGCGGTAAAGTAGATGAGGTTTTTTTCGAGGTGCGGCACTTATGGGTCTTTTTGATTATGAGCCGCTGGTCGCTCGGCTGCAAGATTTTGAGCTTTCGGCCTTGGCCGCAACGCTGCCTAAATTATTAGATCAAGGCCTTGATGAGGCTCGTTATGGCGACATTCCTCGCTGGCGAAATGCACTTGCTTCATTGCCGGATATTTCGATAAGCAATAATGATTTAAATGCAGCATTTGTGCGTGCGGGATTGGCCTTGGATGTTAGCGCCAGTACGAAATTCCAATTAGAGATGGCTCTGCATGGTTTGCACCCATGGCGAAAAGGCCCATTCGATATTGCCGGCGTCTCCATTGATACCGAATGGCGCTCTGATTATAAATGGGATCGCCTAATCGGCACGATAGATTCGTTAGAAGGGCGGCGAGTTCTCGATGTGGGTTGTGGCAATGGCTATCACTGCTGGAGAATGGCTGGCGAGAAGGCGGCTCTGGTTGTTGGTATTGATCCCACTCCTTTATTTGTTATGCAATTCTGGGCGTTGCAAAAGTATTTGCAGAATCCATCGGTTTGGGTGGTTCCAGCTCGCTGTGAAGACTTGCCCGAAAAGTTACAGGCCTTTGATACCGTTTTTTCTATGGGGGTTCTGTATCATCGGCGTTCGCCCTTCGATCATTTGATGGAGTTGCGTGGTGCCTTGGCTGTTGATGGCCAGTTGGTGCTAGAAACCTTGGTGATTGATGGTGCCGATGGTGAAGTACTCGTGCCCGAGGGTCGTTATAGCAAAATGGGCAATGTTTGGTTTATCCCGTCGGTACTGACGTTGTGTAGCTGGCTGCGAAAAATGAAATTTCGCGATATTCAGATAATCGATGTATCGAT
The DNA here is from genome assembly GCA_905478995.1 of uncultured Pseudomonadales bacterium. GTDB lineage: Bacteria > Pseudomonadota > Gammaproteobacteria > Pseudomonadales > UBA7434 > UBA7434. The sequence continues at coordinate 38,593 of CAJQKT010000086.1, forward strand.
GACCTCAACCGCCGAGCAGCGAGCAACCGCCTGGATGACTTTTCACTCGTTAAGTGATTTTCTTGACCCAGATGATGCGCGCAAAACAATCGAAGGGTATCCTGCTCCCCAGCGAGCAGTGGTGACGGCACGGTTGTAGCTGCGTGCCTCAGTAGTTGTTTCGCGATTGAGCACTTCGGTGACTCAGCCGTTGCGCACGACACTGATTGGGTTGGCGCAAGTTAATAAACCAATAAGATGCAGGCTTATCTATGGGCGATGTTGTAACCGGTCAATTTGGCAAGAAGCCCAAGGCGCCCAAAAGATCCTCACTGTGTCAGCATGGGCACCACAGCTGGAAGGTCGACAAAGCCAGCCAATTCGATGTGAAGTCGGGCAAGCTCGTGACGGCATACCTGTGCGCTCGCTGCGGTGCGAAAAAAACAGGGCTGAGCTAGCGTCGGCCTGCGCCTAACTTAATGGTTGAGATGTCAGCAGCGGGTAGGCGGCAAGATGGCAGCGATTAGCTGAGTTTGCTTGGCCTGAGGGTATGGGCAGAAAATGAGCGGGGTGAGTCAGTAAGTGCTAAAGTAGTAGTGCTCAGCCGATGTGAGGTGGTGATAGTTGGTGTAGATATGTTCTATTCATGCCGCATAATAGTTGAGAGCCGTGGCAGTGTTGAAGACATTATTCGCGGATACGATAAGCTTTGAGCCGCTCAGTCGGTTTTGTATGGCCATCGTTCAAGCAGTAGGATGGTTTTTAGTTGGGTAGTTTTTGCACTAATTGGCGAGGCTCCGGACAATGCAGATCCATTATTGCTACACAAGTACTCCTGTTGGCGACCTGATGTTGGTGGGCGACGCCACCGGGCTTAAGTACATCAATTTCCAGCAGGGCCCAGAGCCCATGCTCCCAGAAAGCGAATGGCGCAAAGATGCCGCCTATTTCGTTAATGCTATTGTTCAGTTAAAGGAATACTTTGCCGGCACGCGAACTCGTTTTGCGCTGCGCTTGAATCCGGTGGGGACCGACTTTCAGCGGCAGGTATTACAGATTGTGGCGCGAATTCCCTATGGCCAAACGGCCAGTTATGCGGATATTGCCAGGGTATTAAAGAAGCCTCGCGCAGTGCGGGCAGTAGGCGGAGCTAACCGTAAAAATCCTCTACCGATTGTCGTGCCCTGTCATCGTGTTATTGGCAGCGACGGCAAGCTAACCGGATTTAATGGAGGTTTGGAGCGCAAGGAGTGGCTGTTGGCCCTAGAAAATGGCGAATTGCCTGAAGATACTGCCGATAGCACGCTAGCCGACGCAGCTCAGCCAGTGTTGGTTTGATTTTTCTGAGCTTGCTTCCGCGATTCAATGGCTGCTCGAAAGAGAGTCTGGCAGGCGCGAGGCTCTCAATGTCTTTAGGCATGCTTGCGGCTTAGTCTTTTACTACCAAAGTCACGCCAATACCGTCTTTAGCTTGAGCGGCAGCGTCGGCCACTGCCGAATACACGTTGGCTTTTGCCTCACGGTGGGCGTCAATAATAACCATCCCCTTTGGATTTTCTGCGAGTTTTCGCTGAATTACCGAGCGTATTGAGCGAATATCAACGCGACGACCATCAACTTCAATATCGCTAGCGGCGGTAATGGCAATCAAAACGTTTTGATTTTCAGTTGGAATATTAACTTCAGGCGCATTAGCATCGGGCCGGTTAATTTCTAGCCCAAATTCTTTGACGAATGATGCAGTCACTATGAAGAAGATGAGCATGATGAACACCACATCGAGCATGGGTGTTAAGTCAATTTCAGAATCGTCGTCTTGTCCAGCTGCATGACGGGTGCGCGTCATAGGGTGTGCTCCACTAATAACTAATGAGGTTGCGATGAAAATGTTGCAATCATTATCGAGCAGGCATCTTAGCGATTTTTTACACGCAGTGAAAGTGTTTTAAACCCTTGCTGATTGGCAGTTATTGCCGATGCGGCAATTCCTGCGGTAGCCGTTGCAAAAAATGACTGCGGCACTCATTGATAACGTTGGCTTTCTATATAGGCATCGATATTGTTTAAAGCGCGTTGAAAAAGCACTTGAACATCGACTTTTGCACCCACAGATGCCCGCCTTGATATGAGCGTAATAGGGAAGACGTAGTAATCTTCGTGCGTCAGCTGTAATGCGCGTGAGGCCCCCTCAGGATCGATATAACGAACCCACTTCAAGTAGCGCTCTTGGCGTAAGACTTCACCGAGCGCGACCCCCATGCCCTGCAAAGTCTGCAGATCGTCGCTGTCAACGCGTTGCTCATCGAGCAAGCGTTGTAGGTAGCTCAGGTCAAGCTGAGTGTCGCCGCTGAGATAGACGCCGAAATGGCGACTCAGTAGATTATCGACCCTTTGCAAGCCTTGAGAAATGTAGTCGCGGTCTATCTCGCGAAAGGGCTTAACAAGATACTGTTCTTCGGCGGCTGTTGCGACGGGTAGCGCTGAGCATAAAAATGCTGTGATTAGCACTAAAAGTTGCCGCGTTGCGAAGGTGATACTAGAGGCATCGTCGCTCACCTTAAATAGGCAGGGCATCGCTCGCTTGTAGGCAGGGTTGTGGTTGCTCATCAGTTCATTCACTCGTGATCGCTGCAAAGGGTGGCCTCATTTCTGCACTGTTACAACTTGTGCTGAGTGAGGCGCATTAAGTACTATAACCGGCTAATATTGGATGCTTTGAATAGACTGGGGTTTGTCGGCACGCTGCCGAGCAAACCATAATGGTTTACCTCAACAAATCTGCAAATTAGGTGTGTTGAGATGGTATGCCCACAAAAACGGTCATGCAATAGCAGAATAAAGATCAATAGCGTATTCCAGCGTAGCTCCCGCATGGTTCCAGTATCGTTTTGGCACTTTATGTGGCTATCGATGTTAATACAGTGCAGGTTGGGCGAGCTGACGAAGTGCTGAGCAGTGAGCGCATTTAAGAAATTTTGAGGCAAAGACAGATGGCTATAGCGAGCGTTACACCGGCTAGGCAAGTGCCGATGAAAGGTATCCCTGAAATAATGGGCAGCATTGTCGCGCTAGTTACACCAATGACTCCACAGGGGGCAGTTGACTATGTTGCGTTAACTCAATTGGTGCAGTGGCATATTGACGCGGGTACTAATGGCATTGTTGCTGTTGGCACTACGGGCGAGTCGGCGACGCTCAACGTTGATGAGCATTGTGAAGTGATCGCCTGCGTTATCAAGGCGGCCGGCGGACAAGTGCCTATTATTGCAGGCACTGGGGCAAACTCTACCTCTGAAGCTATTGAACTGACGAGCGTGGCGAAGCGCATTGGAGCTGATGCCTGTTTGTCAGTCACACCTTATTACAATAAGCCAACGCAGCGCGGCTTGTATTTGCATCACAAAGCTATTGCCGAGGCCGTGGATATTCCTAATATTCTTTACAATGTGCCAGGGCGTACGGCGGTCGACATGTTGCCGGACACCACGGCGCAGCTTGCACAAGTTGATAATATTGTTGGTATTAAAGACGCTACCGGTGACGTGCAGCGAGGCATCGAATTGCTGGATTGCTGTGGTCAGCACATTGCTGTGTATTCTGGTGATGATGAAACAGCTATTGAGCTAATTTTGCAAGGTGGCGCGGGCAATATATCGGTAACCGCAAATGTTGTGCCCGAAAAAATTGCCACGCTGTGTAAGCTCGCTCGTGCAGCGCAGCAAGGCTCTAGCGCTGATCAGCAGCAGGTTAGGGACATGGATAAAGCGCTCGCATCGCTGCACGCGGCAATGTTTGTTGAGGCCAACCCCATACCCGTTAAGTGGGCTTTGCAGCAGATGGGTTTGATTGGTAGTGGTATTCGCCTGCCGTTAACTGAGTTGTCTCAGGAGTATCGTCAGCAGCTAGAGCGTGAGCTTATTGCTGTTGGTGCTTTGCAAGGAGCAGACATAACATGAGTTTGTGTAATCAAGCATGTGGCTTGCTCAGAGCGTTGGTTATCGGTGCGCTGTTATTATTCTTGGGCGGTTGTGAAACGCTATTTGGTGATGAGGGTTTTTTTCCTGATGCGTCCAATGATTATTTAGATGCGACTATCGATCCTGCCTTGCGGCTGCCTGATGGCAAGGTGGCGAGTCCGTCCGATGATGCTTATCCAATTCCTGAACTGAAGTACGCCAAGGTGTTGCCAGAGTCGTATGAGGTTCCAAGGGTGACGCGGCTCGATGAAGTTGAGGGTAGGGGTAGTGTGCGTATCCAGCGCTTCCAAGATGATGAATGGATTTTAACGAAGCGCTCGCCTAGTCAAACATGGCCCTTATTGCTGGGATTTTTACAGTCTAACCAAATACCACTGCTGCGTGCTGATGCTCAAGCAGGCGTGATAAAAACTGATTTGTTAGTCGTTAATCGCGATAAAACGGCTGTAGTTTCTTCGCTCGATAAGGTTACCGCTAAAGGGGCAGCCAAGGCGCGCAGTCAGGCAGCAGGAATCGGTGATTTGCCTAAAGAAAGCTATGAGTTTGTTCTCAAAGCGGGGGTGCAAAAAAACTCCACCGAAATTTGGGTGACTCATGAGGCAGCCGTGGCTGATGATGTGGTGACGGACTTACAAGATATAACTGAAATAAGTGCAGAGCGCCGCGCAAATATGGTGTCACTGCTGGCCAAGCATTTGGCCGGTTCGCCCGAACAAAGCTCTCATTCGCTGTTGGCGCAGGGCCTTGGGTCTGCAAGTAAAGTCAGGCTGCAATACGGCGATGGTGGCGAACCTGAATTGTGGCTGGTATTGCCGTTCGACCGCGGCTGGGCCTCGCTAAGCCTAGCTCTCAAAAAATCCTCGTTTGTTGTGGCAGATATAGACAGAAGCAAGGGCGTATACTTTGCAGAGTATGTCGATCCTTCTAGCAAGGATGAAAAGCCAGGTTTTTTTGCCGGGCTGTTAGGTGGGAAAAATAATGAACAGACAGTGAGTTCTGAGCAGGCCTCTTTATTGATTACAGTAGTCGAGGGCGAGGATGCGCTGCGAATTAAAGTGCAAAATCGCCAACCTCCTTTGCTCGAGGCTAATGAGCAGGCTTTTTTATTGCGCAAAATTTTAAATAAGTTGAGCTGATAACGATTAATGAAATTTGCTTCGCTGGGTAGTGGTAGTAAGGGTAATGCGCTTATTGTGTCTAGTGGGGATACCCATGTATTGCTCGATTGCGGGCTGCCGCTCAAGCAGCTAGAGCCTGCCTTGGCGCGTTTGGGTTTGTCTGTTGAGCATCTTGCCGCTGTGTTTATTACACACGAGCATGGTGATCATATTCGGGGTTTGCGCGGTTTAATACGTCGTCAAAAAATGCCGATTTATATGACAAGAGGCACTGCGTTAGGTGCCGACTGCATGCATTTACCCAATCTGAATTTCATTCAAGATCAGCAGCAAGTGGCAATTGATGCTTTGTGCATTAATGTTGTGATTGTTCCGCATGACGCACGTGAGCCGTGCCAGTATGTTGTGAGCATGGTCGCTGATGGCGTGGCGCTAAGAAGCCTTAATGGTGCAAAAGATTCAAAACGATTGGGCTTGTTGACTGATTTGGGTTGCCAGTCGCAGCATGTTATTGATGCCTATGCCGACTGTGATGGTTTGGTTCTTGAATGTAATCATGATGTTGCTATGCTGCAAGAGGGGCCTTATCCTGCGTCGGTCAAACGTCGTGTGTTAGGTGACTGGGGGCATTTAAGTAACGTTCAGGCGCGAGATTTATTGGTGCAGTTGAGACCTGAAAAATTACAGTGGTTAGTGTTGGCGCATATCAGTCAGCAAAATAATTCGGTGCCACTGGCAGTCCAAGAAATTCAAAGCGTTTTCCCTGACCATGAGCGTCTAGTGGTGGCCGATCAAGACAATGGTTTTGATTGGTTGGAGCTTGTTTAGTGGCGCCTCTCTGATGGAGTTTGCACGCAAGTAAAACCAACGCGGTGGCAATATAATATTGCGCGGTGTTGGCGAAAAATAATAGTTATGAGCGGGTGTTCAGGCTCAAAAGTTACCGATGTTCCTTCCCCTATTACAGTGACTCATTAAGGCGCAATGACGAATGCAGATAAGTTTTATGGCTGACTATGAATTATTCTGAGCAGCGCAGTTCTGTACGCCTGCCCACCGAAGCTCGACTTGAAATTCATCACGCGGCATTAGGAGTCTTGAAACTCAAGGCCACTAACGCATCATCGGGCGGCTTTTTTGCGATTAGAGGGGCTAGCGACTTGCCTCCTGCGGGAACGGTAGTTGATGTTTATATCAAGCGCTATGCTGGTATATTGCATCGGCAGCCGGCGCCCATGCGTGTTGTGTATGTTAATAACAAAGGGATGGGTTTGGAATTCGTCTAACCATTTTAAACAGCTAGCTTGTCCGCCTTATTCGGTAAGCGCTCGGGGCATTAAACAACTTGCCGAATTTAACGTTTTAACACACAAGGTCAAACACTGTGCCGCGCAAATGCCATGTCGATATTACTCAGGCTCAGCCAGAGCAATGTGCTGCATTGTTGGCCCTGGCAGAGTGTGTTGAATGCGATGGCTTCAGTAGCGAAAGCCTTAGGCAGGAATTGCGGTTGGCCTACGATTCTGCGGGGTGGAACCTGTACCTGCCCAATAATAAAGTGAGCGCGGCCGGCCAATCCAAAGTGGCGGTTGATTATGCGCAGCCGAGCTTTGCTCGTCGTTTAGAGGCAGACAACTTAAATCGAGAATTTGCCGTCAGGGCGGTTCGTGGCCGCAAAAAATCCGATTATCAACCATTGGTTTTGGATGCGACGGCGGGTTTTGGCCGAGATTCTTTTTTACTGGCAGCCAGTGGCTGCCATGTTGTGCAGGCAGAGCGGATTCCTGTGTTGGCGTACTTGCTCGAGCAGGCGCTAAAATCTGCAGTACGGCATTCTTGCAACAGGCAGGCTATGGCCGCCCAGCGCTGTCGTGTGGTGTGTGGTGATAGCGCAGCTCTTATGGCTGATTGGCAAGGGCCTGCTCCCGACATTATTTATTTGGATCCCATGTATCTCGATCCTAACAAGCCGGCAGCCCAAGGGCTTAAAGCCTCTGCGGGGGTGAAGAAAAATATGCGCGCGCTGCAATTGTTGACCGAAATATACGAAGAAAACTATCCTGCAGCGGCCATGGCTGTCAGCAATCAGGCGCTGTTTGCAGCAGCAACTTCACTAGCGCTATCAAAGGTCGTCGTCAAAAGAGCGCCGTCGGCACCGGTGCTGGCTGGTATGCAGCCCAGCTCTTGCTTGACGGGTAAGGCTGCACGTTTTGATGTTTACGCACTGTGAATGGGCGAAAGACTAAAGAAAGGCGTATTCGGGCTGGAGGCGGCTTAAAAGCTAGCTTATAATGCGCCGCTTTTCGCAGTGAGCAGGAGAACATAGACCATGGGTTCAGCGCATAAAGTACTAGCTGCCAGCAACGACTTGCCAATTCGAACGAATTTACCGGTGCACAGTGGCAAGGTGCGCTCGGTCTATTGGTTATCTGATGAAGATAGTCGTCGGTTGATAGCTGAGAAGGGCTATGCAGTAGCCGATGATGCGCAGTTGGCCATTATGGCAATCAGCGATCGACTCTCCGCTTTTGAATGCATTTGGCATGCACAGGGCGGCATGGCCGGTGTGCCGGGTAAGGGTGCGGCACTCAATGCAATATCCAGTTATTGGTTTGCCCAGTTTCGTGAGCAAGGCCTGGCTAATAGCCATATTCTCGACATACCCCATCCGTTAGTGTGGATTGTGCAGCGCGCCAGGCCCGTTATGATTGAGGCGATCGCGCGGCAATATATCACCGGCTCGATGTGGCGCTCCTATGCTAAGGGCGAGCGCGAATTTTGTGGCATCAAAATACCTGATGGTTTGCAACGCGACCAAAAATTACCTGAGCTGCTCATAACACCGTCTACCAAGGGTATTCTTACGGGCATTCCCGGTGTGCCAGAATCGGATGATGTGAATGTGACCCGCGCGGACATTGAAAATAATTATGCAGCGTTTAAATTTCACAGTACCGATGATATCGCGCGCTATGAAACGCTTCTGCAGCAAGGCTTTGGTTTAATTAGCGATAAGCTGGCACAATTAGATCAGGTTTTTGTCGACACTAAGTTTGAATTTGGCTACGTCACCGATGCTAATGGTGATGAGCAGTTAATTTATATGGATGAAGTGGGTACGCCTGATTCATCAAGAATTTGGGATGGTGAGCAATTGCGTGAAGGTAATATCGTCGAAAAATCTAAAGAAGGTTTTCGCCAGGCCTTGCTCAATTATTTTCCAGATCCAGATATTTTATTAAATAAGTCCAGAATGCCAGAGCGCTTAGCGCTTGCACAAGATAATGCGCTTCCGGTAGAGATGATGCTTGATGTTTCGGCAACCTACACCTCCATTGCTGAAAAAATAACGGGTGAAAAGCTGCAAGTTTCAGAAGATCCAAAAGCGGAAATTATGGATATTCTCAGTGCTGGCTATCAGCTTATTGTTTGATGCTGGCTATATGCGTTCATTGAAAAATTGCGCGTCGATTGTAAACTGTTGAGACTTATGCCCGCTTCTAGTTATCGTTAGGTTGGCATTATATAGAAGGCTAATAGCGAGATAGCATGGCAGGAAAATCACAGTGCATTACTAACTACGATAGCGCTGTGTTGCCCGATGCTAATGTTGATTTTTTTGAGCAATTTTATTCGTCTGCTCGTGCGCAAGACCTGTTTGATTTGCTCTTGAAAGAGCTGCAGTGGCAGCAAGAAAGTTTACAAATATACGGTAAGCGTCATCGGGTGCCTCGTCTATCCGCGCTCTATGGGGCGAGCAATGTGCAGTATACCTATTCGGGTATTGCGCATACTGCTTTGCCTTGGACATCAGCATTGCTTGAAATAAAAAACGACCTCGAGCAGGCGACTCAAGCTAAGTTTAATAGTGTTTTGGCCAATTTGTATCGCAATGGCAGGGATAGCAATGGCTGGCATGCTGACGACGAGCCAGAGCTTGGGAGCCAGCCGATCATCGCTTCGGTGAGCCTTGGTGCAACACGCGATTTTCAGTTCAAGCATCGGCAGTTGGCACAGCATAGCTACACTCAAGAACTATCGTCGGGTAGTTTATTGGTTATGGGTGGTGCCATGCAGGCGCATTGGTTGCATCAATTGCCAAAGCGCCTTCGTGTTCAAGACCCGCGTATTAATTTAACCTTTCGCTATATTCATAAAGCCTAAAGGGCGCTTTATTTTTTCGCCCACGGGCTTTTCTTGGTGAAGGTTGCAATATACAGCGTTTCAACCTTAGTCCTTGCCCAGGGAGTTTTACGCAAAAACTTTAAGCTGGATTTTATTGAAGGGTCTTTTTTGAAGCAGTTAATATCAATTTTTTCGGCCAGTTTTTCCCAGCCATAATGATCGGCAAGTTGTGTAACAACCTGCTCGAGCGTGATGCCATGTAGAGGGTTGTTTTTTTGCGGCTGACTCATCGAAGAAAATTCCCACTGTATTGTGCTAATTAGAGCTGAGCGGATGGAGCTAGTTTTTTGTTGGTACAGATTGCGATTCTCTCAAAGCGAAAGTTTTTTCTAGCATGTGCACCGTATGAGTCAAGACAGGACGGCAAAATAGCTGCTTAGCTTGATGTTTGCCTTGGTTCGCTGGGCGGTCAGCGGTGTTGCACTAACTTGCATGTCGGGTCGGCTTTTTGCCAATAGTAACCAGGACATTTTGTGTGGCGCCATTGCGAAAAACACTAATATTGATCGTTGCCCCAGGGTTTGTTTGACCGATTTTGTGCATGCTGGCATTGCCGCTGCCCATTTTCTCTCCGTCAATGTGGGTGATGATATCGCCGTTTAATAAACCTGCTGCATCGGCGGGCCCGTTTTTCACTAGGCCGGTGATCATCAGCCCGCGCTGGATATTTAATCCAAAATACTCAGCTTGCGAGGGGGTTATCTCTTCGCCGGAGATGCCTAACCAGCCGCGAGTCACCTCACCGGTATTAACTATTTGTTGCAGAGCATGCTGTGTAATATCGTTAGGAATTGCAAAGCCGATGCCGCTGGATTCGCCCGATTGCGAAAAAAGTGCGCTATTGATGCCTATTAATAGCCCTGCCGTATTAATTAAAGCCCCCCCAGAGTTGCCTTTGTTGATAGCGGCATCTGTTTGAATGTAGCTTTCGTAGGTGTTTAGGTTTAACCCATAACGACCGATGGCCGATACGATTCCCTGAGTAACTGTTTGACCAATGCCATAAGGGTTGCCAATGGCAAGCACTACATCGCCGATGCGCACAGAATTAGGATCGGCAATGGCAGCTGGCTGAAGGTCGTCGAGTTCAATCTTTAGCACCGCTATATCGGTCGCCAAGTCACTGCCAACAAGAATTGCATCTCGCTCGCGACCGTCATTAAGCATGACTCTAATGCGGTCAGCCTCGTTAATAACATGATGGTTGGTGAGAATGTGGCCATCACCGTCAACAATAACGCCAGAGCCTAGTCCGCGGGTTATTTTATTCTTTGGCGTGATGGCGCGCTCACCTAAAAACCTGCGGAATACTGGGTCGTTAAGCAAGGGATGCTGCTGGGTGGCTATAACACGGGTAGTGTAGATGTTGACAACCGAAGGGATGGCTCTTGCAACGGCATCGGCGAAACTGGCGCGCTCGAGCATGGTGGGCGCCTGCATGCTGTCTAAATCCGATGAGGTGGGTCGAGAATGATGCTGCTGTAGTAGTCGCGCCTGCAGAATCACTACGGCGAGCATGATGCCAAACAGCACCGGCCAAATGAACGGTTTGATTGAAAATTTTTGCATAAAGCTAGGTTATAACCCGCGCTGCGATTTAGGTAAGGTTTGTGAGTATAATCATACGCTCGATGCATTATGCCTACGCACTCTCATTAGTCAAAAACAATGCGTCGCGACTCAATAGCCTAAATCCTAAATGCACCTATCAGCATGCTTAATCTTGCGGAGCCCGCCTTGATGCTTGAGCTTACTCATCTAGTTACTTATTTAAATACGCTGTTGCAGGCGAGCAAAATACAAGATTATTGCCCTAATGGGCTGCAGGTTGAGGGCGCTGCAAACGTTCAGCGGCTGGTTGCAGGTGTTACTGCGAGCCAGCAACTGCTCGATGCAGCTATCGAGAGCGATGCCGATGCCATTTTGGTTCATCATGGCTACTTTTGGAAAAACGAGCCACCGTGTATCACCGGTATTCGGCAGCAGCGGTTAAAGAAATTGTTGGTCAATGACATCAGCTTGCTGGCGTATCATCTGCCTTTAGACATGCATCCTGAGTATGGCAATAATGTTCAGCTTGCAAAGCAGCTTGCTTGGTCGGTAGAAGCTGCTGCGCTGGTGCGCGGGCAGCCGCCGCTGGTTCGCAGTGCTGAGCTTGAGCAGGCGTGGACTGGAGAGCAGATGCAGCAGCATGTGCAAGCCCGACTCGGCCGAGAGGCCATGCATATACCTGCCGACCGCCCTATAAAGCGAATTGCTTGGTGTACGGGAGCGGCGCAATCATCCATTGGTGAGGCTATAGCGTTGCAGGCTGATGCTTATTTAACCGGAGAGGTTTCTGAAGCAACGGTTCATGAGGCGCGTGAAAACAATATTCATTTTTTTGCAGCAGGACACCATGCTACCGAGCGCTATGGTGTTAAGGCATTGAGCGAGCATCTGGCTCAAAAGTTTGATCTTGATTGCCAGTTTATCGATTGCGATAACCCAGCCTGACTCGGAGTTGGATGGCTTTTTAGGCTGTTGAGAGGTTAGGGGGGCCCTTGGGTTGGGCTGATTGATCGTTGGCAGGCGTGCCGTTTGGTGCGAATTGGCCTATGCTTGAGTCGCCTTCGTCGGCAGCGTTTTGCTCGTGCAGTTTGACCTTCTCTAGGCCGTATTCTTCCGATAAGGTTCCTGACTTGCTGGCTTGAGCTTTCGGCGCGTAATCGAGCGGTGGCTGGATGTGTGGCTGGCCTGCTGCTGAATTGTGCTGCTCCGCATTGCGTTCTTCTAGAGTGAGTTCAATGGCGGCCCCGGCGAGTAAAGACTGTCCGCTTGGGTCGCGACACAGCTGCTCAGCGCCATCGGCGAGATGATCATGAATATTTTTATATTGCCTTGTCAGGCCGTTTAGAAGGCTGGCAGTTTCTGAAAAGTGCTCGGCGACATGTCGCTGGTAGTCAGAATTTTTCTTTTCGGCTTCTTCAAGGGCTTTTTTGAGTGAGCGCACTTTCGTAGCCGAACTGCCCACCCTGCGATGAAGTCCGGCACCCAATAAAAGTCCGACAATGGCGGCAGTCATACCGACGAATATGACAAAAGTTGTTTCGTACATAATAGTAGAGCCTCGCGTAGAGTATAAAAGTATACGCGATTTTCGGTTGTCTACACTACAGAATTGACTGGAGTTTCATGCTCAATAGTTATTTTATTGCTGTCAGAGCTCGCGAATTCCTCAGCATGGAAGTGATAAGGTTGTTTTGCTGGAATTACTGCTCGGTATTGGGCTGGGCGGCATTGCCAAGGTGGCGGTATTTTTCATTTCAGATTAACAGAGTAAGTTTTTACGCATGAGTGCAAATATCCAAATGAGTCCCCTGGCGCGCTATCGCTTAGATCTACAGCAAGCCGATTTTAGTTTTGATGCGGAGCAGCAAAGCGCGGTTGAGCGGCTGGAGTGTCTTTATCAGCGTTTATTGCTTAGTCATGCGGCAGAGCAATCCGGGTTTGTCCGATTGCGTCGCCGGTTGCAATCACGTCTTGGCTTTTCTCCGGCGGTAATGAAGCCTGAGCGTGGCTTGTACCTCTGGGGTAGTGTGGGACGTGGTAAAACCTATTTAATGGACATGTTTTATGAGGCGTTGCCTCATGAACAAAAGCGGCGGGTGCACTTTCATCGCTTTATGCGCGAAGTTCATCGCGATTTGGCGGCGCTGCAGGGTGTAAAAAACCCGCTCGAGCACGTTGCTAAAAAAATCGCTCGGCGTGCGAGCGTGCTTTGCTTTGACGAATTTTTTGTTTCTGATATTACCGATGCCATGTTGTTGGCGGGCCTGCTCGATTCATTGTTTGCTCTGGGCGTGTGCTTGGTGGCAACATCAAATATTGATCCAGATAATCTTTACCAAGACGGTTTGCAGAGGCAGCGCTTTTTACCGGCTATTGGTTTGCTAAAACAGCATACCGAGATATTCAATATTGACGGTGATATCGACTATCGCTTGCGAGCATTGGAGCAGGCGCAGCTTTATTACGCACCGATTGATTCCTCTACAGAGGAGCAGATGCTGCATTGTTTTCAGCAGTTGGCGCCTGTTGGCGGCAGGCAATTTATATGCGTTGAATCGAATGTGCCCTTAGATATTGAGGGCAGGCTGATTATGGCCAAGCACCTCACTGACGATGTAGTGTGGTTTGAGTTCAAGGAATTGTGCGATGGCCCGCGGTCGCAAAACGACTACATTGAATTGGCGCGTGAATTTCATGCGGTGCTGGTCAGTAACGTGCCGCAAATGAATCGCCACTCTAGCGACCTGGCGCGACGTTTTATTTTGCTGGTCGATGAATTTTATGACCACGGCATCAAGCTGGTTATTTCGAGTGACGTTGATATTTTGTCGCTTTATGTGGGCGGTCCCCTAGCGTTTGAGTTTGCCCGCACATCGAGCCGCTTGCAGGAAATGCAGTCCCACGATTATTTGGCGCTTGCGCATCGGGCTGAGTAGCCCATTTGCAGCAGGCTTAATAGGCTCAAAAGTGCTGCTCACCTAGGTGATTTAACCTTGGTGACTCCTATGCAATGCTGGCTTTGTACACGTATATGAAAAATAACTCATAACCTATTGCGTAAGGCGGTTCTAGGCTGTAGTATTCGCCATCCTTTTTTACCGCTCTGCTTGGCCCTTGGGCAAGTCTGGTGGGAACCCGTTTCGAGGCTTTACAGACCGATGAAAACCTATAGCGCCAAGCCTGCTGATGTACAACATGACTGGTATGTTGTTGATGCAACTAACAAAACTCTGGGCCGTATGGCGAGCGAGATCGCTCATCGCCTGCGTGGTAAGCACAAGGCTGAGTACACGCCGCACGTCGACACCGGCGATTACATTGTGGTTATCAACGCCGAAAAAGTCGTTGTGACTGGAAATAAAACCAGTGACAAAATGTACCATTCGCACACGGGTTACCCCGGTGGCTTGAAGTCGATCTCTTTTGAGAAGCTGATTGAAAAAGCGCCTGAGCGGACCATTCAAGGTGCAGTGAAGGGCATGTTGCCAAGAAATCCCTTGGGTAGAGCCATGTTCAGTAAGCTAAAAGTTTATGCTGGTGCCGAGCATCCGCATACCGCCCAACAGCCCCAGATTCTTGAACTGTAATAGTTCCCGAACTGCTAATTACGAGTCTTTAGATTATGCCAGCAACTCAATACTACGGAACCGGACGTCGCAAAACTGCAGCGGCACGCGTTTATCTCACCGCCGGTAGCGGTGCTATCACTATAAACAAGCGCCCTATCGATGAATTTTTTGGTCGTCAGGTAGCGCGTATGATTGTGCGCCAGCCACTGCAACTGGTTGATGTTGAAACTAAGTTCGATGTCAATGTCAGCGTTGAAGGCGGCGGTAGTTTTGGTCAGGCTGGTGCAATTCGTCACGGCATCACCCGTGCGTTGCTAGCTTACGATGAAGCGTTGCGACCTGAGTTGCGCAAGGCTGGATTTGTTACTCGCGATGCACGTGAAGTTGAGCGTAAAAAAGTAGGCCTGCGCAAGGCGCGCAAACGCCCACAGTTTTCCAAGCGTTAATCTTTTTTCAGCGCTGTTTTGGAACTGCAAAAAAGCCCGCCGTTTGTGCGGGCTTTTTTGATTTGAATATCGGCGGTACAACGGCTTTGAGTTGGGGCTGCCAGTAATAGGGTTTATGTGCTGCACAAGTGCGCTACACCTGCGGAATTACTTGCAAAAGTGCACAATTCTCTGACAAAGGCGGCGGATTAAATTAAAATCTGCGCCTGCTTTCAGCGGTGTCTCTCCGGCGCCCCGATATTTCTTTTCTCACTGCAGTTGAGTGTTCAATATGTTTTTGCGCTAACACGCCAACGAGCTGGTTTTTAGTGCGCGTAAATCCTCGGCACAGCAAGATTATATTGAGCCAAGATAGGCTGTAGGCTGTATAGATACTGCGGTAGTTGTATTGTAGTGTTCGGCGGGAGTGAACTGTACGAACAAATCAGTGATCGGCATTGCTCGGTCACCGCAAGGCACCAGTAAGTAGTTAGGTAAGGTTAAAATATTTTGGGAGATACATCATGAGTAGCGATGTGAAGAACACGGGCCGCCGCCGATTCCTCACCACGGCAACCTCTTTGGTTGGCGTAGCGGGAGTGGTCGGAATTGCTGTGCCTTTTGTGGGCTCATGGAATCCGAGCGCCAAAGCAAAAGCCGCGGGTGCACCGGTTAGATTCGACTTCAGTAAAGTCGAGCCGGGTCAGTTGGTGCGTGTTGAATGGCGAGGCCAGCCGGTATTTGTTGTGCGTCGTACGCAAGATCAGCTCGACGGTCTAGCGGCGATCAACCCCGAACTCAAAGATGCTGACTCGGCCAATGTCGATCAGCAACCGACGTATGTCAGCAAAGAAGATCGCGCAATTAACAGCGAATACTTGGTGTTGGTGGGTCTTTGCACGCACTTAGGGTGCTCGCCTAAATATATCACCAAGCTTGATGCCGCAGCGCCAGCACCTGATTGGCAGGGCGGCTTTTTTTGTGCCTGTCATGGTTCGCGCTTTGATATGGCTGGGCGAGTCTACAAGGGTTCGCCTGCTTCCGATAATCTTAAAGTACCGCCATATTCGTTTGAATCTGATCGCGTCATGGTAATTGGTATTGATGGAGAGATAGCGTAATGGGTAATTGGTTACTGAATTTGCGGGGCTGGATTGACGAGCGCTTGCCAATCATGCGTGCGTGGAATACGCACATGGGTGCCTACTATGCACCTAAGAACTTTAATTTCTGGTATTTCTTTGGCGTACTGTCTTTGGTGGTTTTGGTCAACCAGCTGATTACCGGTATATGGCTCACCATGAATTACGTGCCAAGCCAGGCTGAGGCCTTTGCCTCGGTTGAATACATTATGCGCGATGTCGATTACGGTTGGATTCTGCGCTACATGCATTCTACCGGCTCTTCAGCGTTTTTTATTGTGATCTATCTGCATATGTATCGAGCCCTGATATACGGTTCATATAAAAAGCCACGTGAGTTGATTTGGATCTTCGGCATGATGATCTTCATTGTCTTAATGGCCGAGGCTTTCATGGGCTACGTGCTGCCCTGGGGTCAAATGTCTTATTGGGGTGCGCAGGTTATTATTTCTTTGTTTGGTGCGATCCCGGTAATCGGCGACGCGCTAGTGGAGTGGTTTCGCGGTGATTACCTAATTTCTGGGATCACACTTAATCGCTTTTTTGCGCTTCACGTGGTGGCCCTGCCCATTGTTTTGCTAGGGCTGGTGGTCATGCATCTGCTGGCACTCCACGAAGTGGGTTCAAATAACCCTGATGGCGTTGATATCAAGAAGCATAAAGATGAAAACGGCGTGCCTTTGGATGGCATTGCGTTTCATCCTTATTACACGGTGCACGACTTGCAAGCGATTGCCGTGTTCTTGTTTGCCTTTTGTTTTGTGATGTTCTTTATGCCGGAGGCGGGTGGCTTGTTTTTAGAAGCCCCCAACTTTGAAATTGCCAATCCTCTAAAGACACCTGAGCATATCGCACCGGTCTGGTACTTTACGCCGTACTATTCTGTACTGCGGGCTATTCCGGATAAGTTCTGGGGTTTCGTATTTTTTGCAGCCTCAGTAGCCATCCCGTTTTTGCTGCCTTGGTTAGATCGCAGCCCGGTTAAATCCATTCGTTATCGTGGTCGTGCGAGTAAGGTGGCGCTGGTTGCCTTTATTTCCTCATTCATTATTTTGGGTGTTCTGGGTGTTTGGGCCCCCACGCCAGGCAGAACGCTTTTGGCGCAAATCTGCACGGTGATCTATTTCGGTTTCTTCTTGGCGATGCCGTTCTATACATCGATGGAAAAAACCAAGCCGGTGCCCGATCGAGTGACCACTAGCGGGGGTATGGGTTTCTTTGGCTCGATGGCTGTGCTGGCTTTGATTTTGGCACTATCAATTATTCCGCTCAAAGTGGTTGCGGCGGAGTCGGCTTTTGATTGCGGTGCCATTCCCTGTGCGGATATCGATATTGACCTGCAAGACAATGACGCTATGCAGCGCGGTGCGGCTACGTTCGTTAACTATTGCATGGGCTGCCATTCGGCCCAATACATGCGGTGGGGGAGGCTAGCTACGGACCTCGGTATACCCGAGGGGCTGGCAAGCGAACATTTGGTTTTGGGTCGCGATACTAAAATTGGGCAGCTGATGAAGATCTCAATGCCTGAAAGTTACGCCAAAAAGGTATTTGGTGCAGCGCCGCCAGATTTAACGCTAGCTGCGCGCTCGCGTTCGCCCGAGTGGCTCTATACCTACCTCACCTCTTTTTACATCGATGAATCAAGACCTTACGGAGTTAACAACTTGGTCTTCAAAGATGTGGGAATGCCGCATGTGCTGTTGGGTTTGCAGGGCGAGCAGCTCTGCAGACCGCCGATAGCGCTGGCGGCAAATGGTGGCGTAAAACGTGATGGTGCTGGAAACCCATTGGAGGATGCCAGTCACGGTGATTGTGGCCGAGTAGTGCCTGGCTCGGTAGTTGGCAGCTTGTCTGCCGAAGAATACAATAATGAGATTCAAAACTTGGTCACCTTTATGACCTACATGGCTGAGCCAGCAGCGGTTAAGCGAGAGCGCATCGGCGTTTACGTATTGCTGTTTATCGCAGTCTTTTTCTTTTTAGCTTACTTGCTCAATAGAGAATATTGGAAGGATGTCGATCATTAATACTACTACTCAAGAAAATGACCCGCTAGATGCGATGGCTCGTCGTTCAACGATGACGCTGATGTCCGATCCTGTCAGTCACTACAGCCATAGAGTGCGTATTGTTCTCGCTGAGAAAGGTGTGACTTGTAATATTGTCGACACTGACAGTAAAGCACTGCCCAAAGACCTGGTTGAGGTTAACCCCTACGGCACGCTGCCCACGCTGCTCGATCGCGATCTGGTGCTTTATGAATCGAAAGTTATTATGGAGTATCTTGATGAGCGTTTCCCGCATCCGCCTTTACTCCCTGTCTATCCCGTGGCGCGTGGCGAAAGCCGCCTTTATATTTATCGAATAGAGCGCGACTGGTGCTCTATTGTCGATAGCATTGAAAGTGGTCGCGTCAAAAATCTTGATAAATATACGAAGGAGTTGGCCGACGGTTTTACTGGCATTGCGCCAATCTTCTCTGAAAAGCCTTTTTTTATGAGCGACGAGTTCACCTTGGTTGACTGTTGTTTGGGCCCGATTTTGTGGCGCCTAGACCATTTGGGTGTGAAGTTGCCAGCTACCAAGCAGGTCAAACCCCTGTTAGAGTACATGAAGCGCATATTTGACATGCCTTCATTTCAGGAAAGCCTGACTGATCAAGAATTAGAAATGCGCGTCCACAAATAGTACGTGCCGGGCTTAATACCGAAGCAGTAGAGCGTTTAAGCCCGAATGCAGTCATGCAGAAAACCAGGTTGGTCATATGAGTGATATCAAAAAGCCGGCCATGTCGTCGAGCAAGCCCTATCTAATCAACGCCTTGTATCAGTGGATTGTCGATAATAAATGCACGCCCTATGTGCTGGTTGATGCCTACCGACCCGGTGTTGAGGTGCCTCAGGACTTTGTTAAAGAAGGGCAGATCGTACTTAACGTCGCGCCCCAAGCGGTTATGCAGCTGAGTATCGATAATCAAGGTATACGCTTTAACGCTCGTTTTTCAGGTATCCCGATGGATGTCTATGCGCCATTGGGCGCGATCCTGGGGATTTATGCCAAGGAAAATGGCCAGGGTATGATGTTCGACGCGGGTCAAGACCCGTCGCCAAGTGATGAGCCGCCTCGTGGGCCTAAACTGGTATCGAGCCATCAAAAAGAAGGTGCCAGCGAGCAAAAGCCAAGTCTACATATCGTTAAGTGATAGAGCGCTAGCCTTTGAGAAAAACGCTTAATCGATATATTCAAACACCCGCACTATTTTTTGTAGGCCGTAAGTATTTTTCGCGGCATCGACAATAGCATCGGCTTCTTGATGATTGACCAAACCTAAAAGATAGATCACGCCATCATTTGCAACCACTTTGATACGGCTGCTTTCGATATTTTTGTCAAACAAAAATCGTGTGCGCAGCTTCGTAGCTAACCAAGAGTCGTTCATTTTGGCGCCTACTGAACGCGGTGGTGAAACATTGAGTTCATTGTGCACTCGTCTCACTTTGCGAATTTTTTGAACGGTGGCAGTAGCACTTTCGCGCAATTCCCCAACCGGAACATTACCTGATAATAAAACCACACCGTTGTAGCTGGTGATATTAACTTGTGATTGTTTGAAGCGGGTATCAAGCTTTTTTAAGTTTACGCTCGATTTCGTTTCGATAAAACTGTCGTCCACTAGGGCGCCTGGCGTGCGTTTACCGTAGTCTTCGCTAATTGGGCTTTGCCGCGTGGCAGAGATCATTGTGCTACAACTCGACAGTAGCAGCATGGCGGCGATTAAAAGCGGCAATGTTTTAACTGATGCTAACGTTGTACGACTGTATGCGCGGAACGTTGAAAGCATGTTGAGGATGTTTATGTTTAGCATCGCAGTTACCTAGGTGGTTGGTCATGGCATGATTGAGTTGCAGTGTCGTTTATTCGGGGGGTTGATAGCCACCAAAAACGCTGGATTCAATCATATCGCCAAGTGTATTTAAAATAAATAAGGTAGTCTCGTGTATGCCGGCTATAGTATCGCATTCTAACGATAATTGTATTGTGTGACTATTGGAGCGGTTGGCGAATTCAGTGCTGTCTGGTGCTATCATTACGCTGGTTACGCCACGGCCGACATATAGCTGTTCGAGCGCTCCCAAAATACCAGGTAGGCGTTGGTCGGCCAGAACAATCAGCGTATCGCCACTGTTGGCTATGGCTTCAACCGCACGAAAAAAAGTGCGGAAATCGGCTTTCTGACTATTTGCAACAGGTTCCCGATCGGTTGTCGATTCGTCATAGGCAATGATGCCGCTCAGGGCGATTGCGGGCAGTGCTGGACGCTGATCCGGGTAGCGATGTAACAAGTTGTAACAGAGCAAATCGCCCAATGGTGCAATTCCTGGAGTGCCTAGCACCAATAATTTGTGCCCAGCCACCAACTGTTCACTAATGTGTGCAGCGGTATCTTCCATTTTCTCTAGTATTTCGTCCGATAAGCCGCCCAAATGTTGCATGGCTTCGGCAATGTGTTGAGCAATGTACGGGTGCTGTTGGTTAATGCTCATAGGGGCAAGCTCATAGGGACAGGGCGTCGGGTAAAAGGTTATTCAGGCGGCAAAAAGGCATCGCGTATCCAATTGATTTGATAGTTGTGGTGAATATTATTAAAGGCGCTTTTATTCGCATCGCGTGTGAACTCGTGGCTAGAAACATCAACCACATCGAAGCGACAGGCCGACTGAACATGGTAACGTTGAACATAAAGGCTAGCCGTTTGCGCTAGTTTACGCTGTTTAGCTAAGGTTACACTAGCGGCGCCGCCACCAAAAGTGTCTTGTTTGCGAAAACGCACTTCCACAAAAACTAAAGTTTTACCCTCAAGCATAATGAGGTCTATTTCACCGAGTTTACAGCGGTAATTGGCAGTGACTTTTTTTAAGCCTTCCTTGATAAGAAAACTCAACACAACTTTTTCAATTTCTGCGCCTGTCTCGGCGGTCGTTTTAACGTGGGCTTCATGCCGCATATAACATCCTTTTTTTTTCTATAATTTTTCGCCAACAAGCGTTAATTTATAAGACTATTGACACTCAGTGGCACGGCTTTGCCGTTTTGAAATTTTGCCAGTGGCAGTTGCCTGACGATGCGATGATCGACAATCGATAGCTTGCCAGTATTCGCGGGTATTTGGCTGCTAGGATTACTCGACAGTTGATTTAAGCGCCCATGCAAATAATAAGCATCAACGCCCATGGCAAATAATCGGTTAAGGCTCTTGTTCTCGCGATAAATGGTAGGTAACGGCTGATAGTTTTCACTGCTATTGAGTACCCACGGTATCTCACTAAAAATCAAGCCATTGAGATCGCGATTACTGCTCCCGGCAACACCGCCATCAAATACTTGCGAGCTGCTTAATACCGGCAATTGACCGGCGTAATGATAAGCAAGCAGGGGTTTGATCGCTTTAGCTTGCTGGCTATTAGCGAACAGCACAATGCAGTCTATGTCTTGTCTTCGACGCGGCATGAATTCGAGGCGCTGCCCCAGCACATTTTGGAGGCGGTTATGCCTAGCTTCGCTCTGGTTTAAGCCCAGGCTGTTGGCGATTTCACGAGAATAATTGCCATCGGTTGAGAGGGCTTGCCGACTTAAGCTGCCGCCGCCTTGTGCACGCCACTGCTGAGTAAATTCTTGTGCGGCGCGTTCGGCCCAGCCTTTATCAACATGCAAAAGCAAGATGTTTTTGTAGCGTTGTTGGTGGGCAAACGTGGCTAGCTGATGCGCTTCATCGTCGGCAGACAAGCCGAATTGCACAATGTTGAGCGGCGGAGGAAGGTCGTCTGCAATAACATTGAGTGTGAGGATAGGAATATCTGATGGCATAGTAAACAGCGCTTTGACATTGTCTTTGTGCAGCGGTCCAATAATTAAGTCGATGTCATCCTGCTGTGCGCGCGCATAAAGCTCATCAATTGACTGGCTCGACGTGTCGTAAAATGTGAGCATGGGGGTGCTTTCATTGCGCGCTATAGCGGCAAAGTGTGCGGCGGCAACTCCATCACGAATCGATTGGCTAGCTTTTGACAGCGGACCACTCAGCGGTAAGAAAACACCCACAGAGTTTGGTTGGGTTTTTGCAACGGTTTCAAATGCGCGCACTGATGGTGGCAACTGTTGGGCTGCTGCATGATTGGGCCAGCGAAGTTGCCACTGTTTAATTTGGGCGGCTTGTGTAGCCACATCGATTTCGATGTTTTGCTGTACGATGGCCAGCTCAAGCCAGGCCTTATAAGAGTTGTTTTTTGCGAGCTGATACTGTTGCCGCAATATTTCTGGATCCAACTGCAGAAGAGCCAACCATATTTTATCGGCATTACTTTGTTGCAGTACGGGGTCGTCTATGAGGGCTTCTAAAAAAATACGCTCCATAGCACTGGCCGCATACTGGGCAAGTCCATAGAGCGTTTCAGAGCGCTCCAAACTCAAATCAATTTGGTCTTCAGCCGACATCATAGGCAGCTGGCTTTGAAAAATACTACTGTGCAGCCATCGGTAAGCGGACTCAAACTGGCTGGTGTTATTCCAGTACTGGGTGGCGGCGAGCGAGAAGCGTGCGTATTCATTAATCGACATGGCGCTAGTGTCAGTTGTGTTCAATATGCCCTGAGCAATTTCATCGCGTTGCTCGCGGCTTGCAGCATCGATCAGTTGTGTAGCCAATGAAGCCGAAACCAGGCCGTTGAGGTCATGCTCAAGGTTCGCTTGCAGCAGGAGGTCATCCAGAGCCTGTAGCCCTTTTGGTGGATGGCCCAGCTCACCATCACTATCAATAACTTCAGGGAATGAGGCTTGTCCGTCCGGGTAGGGCAAGTTACTGCTGCAGCTTGCTAACCAAAAAGTCAAAAAGCTAAATGTAAGCGACCGCCAATAGCTCACTTTTCCGCTGTGGATAGCAGGCCTAGCCGCATCAGGTACAATGGCGAGTAACTGCTTGCGCGGAGTGGCGTTTTGATCTGGCTGATCTGATGGATCTGAACAAGGCAATTTGTGGCCCTTCAATAGTGAGAAGAAATAGCGCATTAACAGGTTTTCGCTATGCGCGGCAAAACGAGGCCTGCCATTGCTATGGCCCAATATCCAATCACAGGTTGAAAAACATTGAGCAAAGTGACTATGGCTAACCGAACACTCGAAGCGGCATTATATGTTGTATCGACGCCAATCGGTAATCTGGCTGACATGACGCATAGGGCGGTGCAGGTTTTACAGGCGGCTGACTTGATTGCGGCTGAAGACACTCGCCACAGCGGCCAGCTCTTACAGCACTTCGATATTGGCACGCCTATGGCCGCTTATCACGATCATAGTGATGCTATGGTGGCCGAACGATTACTTGAAAAAATAGAAGCGGGCCAAGCGGTGGCATTGATCAGCGATGCGGGGACACCGCTTATTGCCGACCCTGGCTATAAATTGGTCAGTCAGGCTCGGGCGCGTAATATTCGTGTGGTGCCAGTGCCTGGGCCCAGTGCTTTGATCACTGCGCTGTCGGTGGCGGGTTTGCCTACTGATCGATTCATCTTTGAAGGTTTCTTACCCGCCAAGGCCGAGGGCCGGCGCAAGCAATTGGCTGGTTTGGCGCTGGAGCCTCGCACCTTGGTTTTTTATGAATCACCGCATCGCGTGCAAGACTCGTTAAAGGCGATGGTCGAGGTGTTTGGTATTGAGCGTAAAGCCGTTTTGGCACGGGAACTAACTAAGCGATTTGAAACCCTAATAGCTGATAGTTTGGGTAATTTACTTGAGCGAGTCGCAGCCGATCAAAATCAGCAGCGCGGTGAGATCGTGCTTGCCGTTGAGGGTTTGTCGCGCGAGCAACAGCAAGCAGATGAGCTACCTGAACTAGAAAAAATGCTGATAGTATTGCTGGCAGAATTATCGGTAAAACAGTCGGTAGCTTTGGCGGTTCGGCTGACTGGTGTCAATAAAAATACCGTGTATGAAATGGCGTTGCGGTTAAACAAAGCGGTGCCATAGAGTGAGCGTTGAGAGGTCGAGTTAATCAAGTACCATTGCACGAGGATTTTAATATGAGCTGTATTAAACGCAGAGTTCAATCAATACGGATGCAAGCATCGTTGATTTTTAGTACTTCCGTGAAAAGATGCATGGGCATTGCCGTAGTGTTTTTTGTTGCCGGCTGCGCAAGCAGCGGCCAAATCAGTGGCGCTATAGCGGCCTATCAGGCTCAGGCTCCACGCATCGAGCTGGGTCAAAGTATGGAGCAGGTGTTGGATATTTTACTGCCCACTCAATCATCTGTTGCTATGCAATTTAGCAAGGCGCCTGAGGAGTACATCGACAATGGCAAGACCAAAAAGATTTATTTTTTTCGCTCACGGTCTTTTCCCGATGGTTTGGTGACTGATGACGAGTTTACCCCGTATGTGTTTGAAGACGGTGTGCTAGTAGCTATCGGCTGGACCGCGATTGGCGGGCCTAAAACACAGGCGCAAAGCCGCGATAACGATTACGACTACCATTTTCGTGGGCGAGTTTACTATCACTAAACTTGCCGTGATGGCATGCACGTTTATTTGCACTAATTCGTCGTGCAGTACTAGCTATCTGGGTGGGGCAGAGTAAACTGATCGCGAGAGTCGGCCAAGCAATCGCGGGCAATAACTTCGGTTCATTGTTCGAGGAAAGTCCGGGCTCCATAGGGCAGGGTGCCAGGTAACGCCTGGGAGGCGCGAGCCTACGGCAAGTGCAGCAGAGAGTAGACCGCCTAAGTTTATTTATCTTCACCGATAGATAAACCGGTAAGGGTGAAAGGGTGCGGTAAGAGCGCACCGCGCTACTGGTAACAGTTAGTGGCAAGGTAAACCCCACCCGGAGCAAGGCCAAATAGGAATCCATTGGTGCGGCCCGCACTGGATTCGGGTAGGCCGCTTGAGGGCTGTGGCGACGCAGACCCCAGATGAATGATTGCTCACGACAGAACCCGGCTTACAGGCCGGCTCTTGTTTAATCTAAAATAGGAGATAACCTAGTGTTATCTCCTATTTTTTTGCCCAAAATTGGCTTTGCAGGCGCATTAAGTTTATGTAATCTGCGGGTGATACGCCAGCGGCCTTGGACCATCTTCAGGTAAACTAGGCTGTATTATCAGGCACCGGCGAATGGTTTAAGCGTATGTCTCAGCTGAATATCACAGAAAGTAATATCCCGCTAAGAGCTCAAGACGGTTCACAAGCGCCCGATGCGCCGGCGTGGACAGCCGATATTGACAACCCCTACCTACACGGCATTTACGCTCCCACCACACTCGAGACGCAGGTCGATCAGTTGGAGGTGATGAGCGGTGCAATTCCCGATGATTTGTACGGCGCCTACGTGCGCAATGGCCCCAATCCAGTGTTCAAGCCACGCTTTAACCATCACCCTTTTGATGGCGACGGTATGCTTTACGCTGTTTATTTTAAAGATGGCGTGGCCGGCTATCGCAACCGCTGGATTCAGACTGATGCGCATTGCGCCGAAGCCGAGAAAGGCGAGTCGATTTGGCCGGGAGTGATGGGGCCGTTTGATTTTAGTTTGCCCGGGTTCCCTATCAAGGATACGTCTAACACCGACGTTATGTTTTTTAATAGGCACATTATTTCGCTATGGTATAACGCGGGTATTCCGTATCAGCTTGATGCACAAACGTTAGAGACTAAAGGTCGCGAAAATTTTGATGGGCAGTTAACGAGAGCGCTGTCGGCGCACTCTAAGGTCGATCCGGAAAAAAATGAGCTGGTTTTTTTCGATTATTTTGATGAGTTTCCTTATTTGCGTTATGGCATTGTCGATCACAAAGGCAGTGTTATTCATGATGAGCCCATCGAATTACCGGGCCCGCGGTTGCCGCACGATATTGGTTTGACGCCCAACTTTGTTATTTTGCACGACTGCCCGTTTTATCACGATGTGGCGCTGCTTGAAAAAACTAAAAAGCGTGTTATGACATTTCATCGCGACGAGCCCACGCGATTTGGTGTGCAGCCGCGCTATGGTAAAGGCAGCGAAGTGATATGGTTTGAGTGCGAGCCCTGTTATATTTTGCATGTCATCAATTGCTGGGAAGAGGGCGATTGGGTTGTACAGGTGGGCTGTCGTTCAACCAACCCCATGCCCAAAGCCGACCCCGCCGAAGGCGAGCTATCACATATGCTGGCCTACATGCGGCTCGAAGCTAATTTATACGTGTGGAAATTTAATTTAAAAACGGGTGAAGTGGTTGAGCAGGATGTAGATACGCTGAATACTGAATTTCCTCGCGCTAATCCCTTGTACATGGGTTACAAAAGTCGCTACAGCTACAACCAATACATTATGAATAAAGCGCATGACGGCATTGGTACTTTGGCTTTTGGTGCACTTATTAAATACGATATTCAAACGGGCGAATATCAGCGTTACGATTACGGCAATGGCGTGTTTGGCAGTGAAACGCCTTTTTGCCCGAGGCGAGGTGCCACGCGAGACACGGCCGAAGATGACGGTTACTTGGTAACGATGGTAACCGATAGCAATGACTGGACCTCTTATACCCTAATTTTTGATGCGAAAAATATTACTCAAGGTCCAATTTGTAAGCTTAAGTTGCCGCATCGCGCGCCGTTTGCCTTTCATACTAATTGGCTCAAGGGTGAAGATATTTATATGAATACCTAAAGCAAAATTGCTCTTCATAAAAAACGATCTCTTTTTTAAGCAGTAGGATAATTTATGGCATATTCACCCGTTTATATTCTTGGCGGCAGTCAAACCGATTTTTCACGCAACTGGAATCGCGAAGGCAGCGATATTTATGGTTTGTTTGAAGCTAGTTTAAATGATGCCTTGGCCAGCACTCAGATCGATGCTGACGATATTGAAGTGGCGCATGTGGGTAACTTTGTTTCGTCCTTATTTACGGGGCAGGCATTGCTCAACGGTTTTTTTGGCCATGTTCATCCGACCTTACATAATATTCCAACTTCACGACACGAAGCGGCATGTGCCTCGGGCTCAATGGCATTGCTGGCGGCCATGCGTGATATAGAAGCGGGCCATTATGGTCTTGCCTGTGTATTGGGTATTGAGCTGATGCGAAATGTCGACGGTAAAACAGGTGCTGATCATTTGGGTGCCGCTGCGTGGCGCGGCATAGAAACACAAGGCTGTACTTATCCTTGGCCACACATGTTTGCCAGCATTTATGATATTTATCAGCAGCGCTACGGCACCGATATCGATTATTTGCGCGCCATTGCAAAAAATAATTTTGCCAATGCTAAAAATAACCCCAATGCACAAACGCGTAACTGGCAATTAGATAAAAGCAGTTTTTCCAGTGACGATAAGGCCAACCCTGTTATTGAAGGGCAATTGCGCAAGCAAGATTGTGGTCAGGTGACCGACGGTGCTGCGGTGGTATTTCTTGCTAGTGAAGATTATGCGCGGCGCTATGCTCAACAGCACAATGTGTCACTCGATAGTTTACCGCGCATTAAGGGTTGGGGTCATCGCAGTGCAGCCATGCTTATGCAACGCAAGCTCGAATTGTCAGAAGGGCAGCCACTGGTATTCCCACATGTTAAAGACACCTTCGATGATGCTTTGCGACGAGCAGGGATGCCTGAGGTTCGCAGCCTTGATGGGCTCGAAGTGCACGACTGCTTTTCGATAACCGAGTATATGATCATTGATCACATGGGTTTAACAGCGCCAGGCGAGTCGTATCGCGCGATTGATGACGGCACCATCACTATGCAGGGCGCCTTGCCGATTAATCCTAGCGGCGGTCTGATTGGCTTAGGCCATCCGGTCGGGGCTACGGGTGTGCGGATGTTACTCGATGCGTATAAGCAGGTAACGGGTAAAGCCGGTAGCTATCAAGTGGAGGGCGCCAAAAACTTCGGTGCCTTTAATTTAGGTGGCAGTACCACCACTTGCGCGGCCTTTGTGGTGGGCACTTAGTTGGGATTGGCGCAACTCGCTTCGAGTGAACAATAAAAGCAAGAGTTTAAAAAAATCCATGACGCAAACATCGGCTTATATTTACGATGCCATTCGCACCCCGCGCGGTAAGGCTCGCCCCGATGGCGGCCTACACGCACTGACGCCATTTTATTTATTAAGTGCTCTTTATCAAGCCCTGGAGCAGCGCACGGGTCTTGATCCGTCGCGTATCGATGATGTTATCTTGGGTTGCGCGACGCAGGTGGGTGAGCAGGCTGCTAACATTGCGAAAACCTCGGCGCTCTACCATGGTTGGCCCTCGCAGGTGCCTGGCATTACACTCAATCGCTACTGTTCATCGGGTGTTGATGCGATTAATTTCGCTGCGATGAAAGTCATGACGGGTATGAGTCATTGGGTCGTTGCTGGCGGCGTTGAGATGATGTCGCGAGTGGGTATGCTATCTGATCAGCCGGTAGCTTTTACTGATAAAGACTTGGCTAAAACGTTAGGTATGTACATGATGGGCAATGGTGCCGACTTTGTGGCCACCTGCCAAAACGTTTCCCGTCAGCAAGCTGATGCGGTAGCGCTAATGAGCCAGCAGCGGGCGGCCCATGCGCGCAAGCATGGTTTTTTTAAATCAATTATTGCCATCGATAATCCTGTTACGGGCCAGCGAGTCGAACACGACGAAATCATCCGTGACAATACCACCTCAGAATCACTGGCGGCGATGTTACCAAGCTTTACTCAAGCACCCTGGGCGGATGAAGCACAATTAGCTGAGTTAAATGGTTATGATGCCATTACGCACATTCATACGGCCGGCAATTCACCGGCTATGGCCGACGGTGCGTCGGCGTTGTTAATTGGCTCGCTCGAAGCAGGTGATCTGCTAAATATAAAACCGCGCGCACGCATTCGCGCAATGATCAATGTGAATGATGATAATCGTGCAGTGGTAGCCGGCTGCGTGGCCGCCACTAAGGCACTGCTAAGGCAAGAAGATTTGAATGTTGAGCAAGTGGATTTGTTTGAAATACATGAGGCGTTTGCCGCGGTTATGGTGCAATGCCAGCGTGATTTAAATATTCCTCATACAAAGCTGAATGTGAACGGAGGGTGCATTGCGTTGGGCCACCCGCTGGGAGCAACCGGTGGCATCATGACGGGCACATTGCTGGATGAGCTGGAACGACGCCAACTTAAAACAGGTATAGTCGCCACTAGTGGTGCCGCAGGTGCAGGCACAGCGCTGCTTATTGAGCGCTTGTCATAACAAGCTGGCGTCAGCTTCGCTACCTAGCCCCATCAACGCTTCATTAAGCTCAAACTATTGCGGTTAACTCATTATGAAAATAGCTATTGTTATTGGTGCAACCGGTTTGACCGGGAAATTCTTGACGCGTTTTCTTCTGGCGAGTGATACCTATGAAAAAGTGATGGTGTTTACGCGCCGAGCCTTTCCAGAGAGTCACCCTAAATTGATTAACCATGTGGTTGATTTTGATTGCATTGCTGAATGGTCTCACCTCATTCAGGGTGATGATTTATTTTCTTGCATGGGTACAACGATTAAACAAGCCGGCAGTAGAGCGGCATTTTATCAAGTGGATTATACCTATCAGGCAAACGTTATAGAGGCCGCGGCCGCTAATGGTGTGACTCGACTGTTTTTAGTTTCTTCACCAAGTGCGAGCGCTAAGTCACCTATTTTTTACAATAGAGTTAAAGGGCAGTTAGATCAATTTGCGCAGCAGCAAAGCTTTGCCACATTGGTACTTTTCAAGCCCTCTATTATTTTTGGTGAGCGTGAGGACCATCGGACCGCTGAGGCGGTGGGTAAAAAGGTCTTGCAGGCGGC
This sequence comes from uncultured Pseudomonadales bacterium, assembly GCA_905478995.1. Taxonomy (GTDB): domain Bacteria; phylum Pseudomonadota; class Gammaproteobacteria; order Pseudomonadales; family UBA7434; genus UBA7434. Next base: position 68,379 of record CAJQKT010000086.1, read on the forward strand.
GACACGATGGATTCCCGGTGCAAAAAGGTTTAGGCCCATCTCAGGAGAAACGCTAGCTCAGGCGATTGTGGCGTGCGCAGAGCTTGGCAGGGTTGATGGCGTGTATAGCCACGAGCTCGACGAAATATTCGCTTTACTAGACTTATAACGCCTCAAACAGCGGCAAATGAAAGCCGCTAGTCTTTTATTTGTCCTGTCGCTTTGACTTGTCATGGGTTTTATACCAG
>CAJQKT010000087.1 GCA_905478995.1 uncultured Pseudomonadales bacterium
GCATTAATCACAGAGCAATATAATCTACTTGATGAGCCATTTTTATGGAGCTCGTCGATCTTTATTCAAGTACTTTGCAACTAGCACAGTACTATTGCTGCTTTCAAAAACTGTTTTAGTGGCTTGTTGCACCGCATTCATCACGGCGTCGTATTCCCCGAAAATTTCGGTGCTAAGCGCATGTGTGCGCACCTCTAGGCTGGGTATACTATTTAACGCCTCGATATATTTTTTTATCGGTGTAACAAAAGACTCATTGAGTGGATACAAACTCAGTTCAGCAGTAATTATCATGCTAAGCACCTCGTAGTGCGCGTAAAATTAAAAATCGTAGCGGAATGTCACGCCACCATTGCGTGGTTCACCGCTTTGCGTATAAAGATCATTAACAAAGAAACTGTTGCGTGGGTCATTGGCAAAGTATAAGCCCTGCACCGGATAGCTTTCATCAAGAAGATTGCGCAGCCAAAAAGTGAGCGAAACCTTCTCATTTTGATAGCTCAGACTGGCATGCGCCAGATTGATGTTGCCTGATTCGGCGTCAAAATAGTAGGCGAACTGGTAGCTGTCGCGACCCTCGATCGCCAAAGTGGCTGACACTGTGTCACTTACATTGACAGTGGTTTGTAGATGGTATTGATAAGTCGGTGCGCGAGGTTGTTCTTTTTGGACGATGTCGACAAAAGTAAAAACATCAAAGTCATAAATACCAAAATGTTTAAACGAGGAGTCGATGTAAGCCAAGTTGGCGCTCAAAGCAATGTGAGAGTTGGGTTCAAAGTTAATTTGCCATTCAACGCCATGACTCTCGGCGGATTGAGCATTGTCCTGATAGCCAATGAAAAGAAAGCCTTCAGGTGGCGGGAAATCAAGTAAAAATGTTTCGAATTGTGGCCTGCTGCGATGGTTGTAAAACAGCGACAGCCTTGATGTTAACGTATTATTGAATAATTGTGCCTGGCTACCTATTTCTAAGTTGGTCAGTGATTCGTTAGCGTAGCGCAGTCGGTCGATTAACTCATTTTGTGCGGTTTGCGTGGCGAAGCCAATATTCGATGAGGCATCGGTATTTACGCCGCCGGCTTTGTTGCCGCGGGCCACTAGTGCATACAGCCCAAATTGCGGGCTAATAGAAAAATTGAGCGCTGCATCAACTGACCAGAGCTCATCATCGGTTGCACTAATGATGGCATTTTGGTCGCTATAAGTATCACTGAATAACTCGTAGCGAACGCCCAAAGAAGCACTTAGCCGCGTCGTTAGGGTGGGTGTCCATTGGCCATAGAGTGCTTGGCGCTCTATGCCATACTTGCTACTAAAATCGGCAGCGGGAAAGGGATTGAAAGTATAGGCTCTATTGAGTTTTACGTTGCTATGTTGTAGATACACACCTACAACAAAATCCTCACCTGTTAAGTGAGAGTCATATGAATATTCTTCACGGTCGCGCTCATAGCTATCATTGCTGGAAAATTGGCTCTGACTACACGTATTGTCGTTGCCACAAAAATCATTGTTGACCCAGTCTTCATCAAAAGCATATTTCAATTTGGCGTGTAGGCTGGTGATTTTTGTGTGCAACGCACTTGTTGGCGATAGAGTTAATGTGTGCTTGAGTGCAAAACCCAATAGCTCTTGAGTGTCCAGCCCCGGCTCGTCACTCACGGTGGTGTTGCGGCTGTTGTCCAATGAAAACGCATCGTAGCCATTATTGTTGTCGATATGCAGCGCGGTTAAGTCGAGTTGCTGATCGTCGGCTAGAGCCCAGTTCAGGTTCAGTTTGGCGAGTTGCTCATCAAACTTACCCGTGTCTTTTTTATTTAAAAATTGATTTTCAATATAGCCATCGCTGGTGTATTGGTTGACCGCAAGACGCGCCGATATCTGCTCACTCAGTTTGCCGGCGATTGCCACGCCACTTTGGCGGCTAGCAAATTTACCTACGCCTACTTCAATAAAGCCACCGGTATTAGCCGTAGGTTGGGTTGAGATAATATTAATTGACCCGGCCAGTGCGCTGGCGCCCAATCGCGTGCCTTGTGGTCCGCGTAAAATTTCCACTTGTTCGACATCAAACAGTAACCCGGCGCCAAAAATCCCATTTAACTCAATGCCATCTACGATTAGTCCAACAGAGGGGTAGGCTTTAGGATCAACAAACTGTTCAATATCGCCAACGCCGCGGATTTGCACGAAGCGACCGCGCGATGCGCCACCCGAAAAATTGACATTGGGCGAGGTGCCTAGCAGCTGATCAATGTGCTGCGCATTGCGAGCTTGTGCGTGATCGCTTGTCCATACGCTAATACTGGCAGCGAGTTGGTCTACAGTACGCAGGTCTAAAGTGGAATAGACAACCACCTCTTGCATCGTTTGACTTTCATTGGCTTCGGTTGCAAATGAAGACGCTACTAGAGCAAGTGCGCTACAAAGGCCTGCCGCGCGTAAGCACAGGGGTGTAATACAAGTAGTTAAAAATGAGGTTGATGTATTTTCTGATTGAATAAGCATGCTCGATATCCCAGCAAAGAAAATCCGGTAGTCAAGCGAAGAGCAGCAAGGTCAGTGCGATTAAAAAGGCCGGCGATGAAAAAATGGCCAAGATCGAGAGGGGACGCTTCCTATTCCTACGCCGGTATTAACCGGATCAGGTTCAAAGGGTTTGCGCTGGTGCTTAATACGAATAGTGACAAGCGTATTAAATCATGCACATCTCAGGCCGAAGCCACCCCTAAGGATGTTTCGAGAGTATAGCGACTGATGACGAGCTTGACTAGTCTTTGCTATGCGTTAATCGGTCTGGCCTGTCGTACCAATGGTGTTTAAGCGCTGCCGTCATGCTGCGCGCCGTGTTAATATTATCGGCTAGCTCGAATTAAAAAAGTCACGTTAAAAATGGCTTGCAGCACAATGATTTCAGGCAATCTAAGTAAGTAATGAGGGGTATTTTATGAGGCAATTAAAAGCGTACGGATTGAGTGTCTTCTATTGTTTGACGCTCGCCTGTGTGGGTGTTTATTCAGGTGGTTATGTAAGCGATGTTAGCGCCGCGGATTATGCTGATATTGGTCAAGCTCCAGCAGGTAGTTATGCGTTAGATACAAGCCATGGGTACATTACTTTTAGTTATTCGCATCAAGGCTATTCGCGGCCTTGGTTGCGATTTAAAAACATTCAAGCAAGTTTGCAGCTGGATCCTCAAGAGTTGGCCCGCAGCGAGCTGACGGTATCGATTGATGCGGCCAGTATTGATTCGGGGGTAGATCTATTTGACGAACATTTACGCGGTAAGAATTTTTTTCAGGTGGATCAATTCCCCGATATTACTTTTGTGGCCACCGAGATTGTGACCGATCCAAAAAGCCCAGCAGACTTTCTCATAACTGGCGACTTAACTATTAAAGGTATCACCAAGGCTGTGACATTGAAGGCGCTGTTTAACAAAGGCGGGCTACATTTTAAGACTAAGCAGCCGGTGGTCGGTTTTTCTGCTACAGGTTTGATTAAGCGCAGCGATTGGGATCTAGGTTACGCAGTGCCGATGGTGGGAGATGAGGTCAATCTGGTCATAGAGGTTGAATTTCACAAGGAGTAAAAAGCATACCCCTGTGCCGTTGCTCTTTTTGAGGCGGAGCGAGGGCTCTTTGTTTGGGTGGTCGAAGACTCTTTGTTTGGGTGGTCGAAGACTCTTTACTTGAGTGGTCGAAGACTCTTTATGTAAGAGGGCCGGTAGGTTTGGGTTTAAATGCAAAAACACCCCCCATTTAGTCGTTGCCGCTGCGTGTTCAATGGGCCTTTAGCCGTGATAGAATCGCCGGCCTTTATTTTTGGTGCTTGTGTACTCTAGGCGTAGTGTCTAGCTGGAGTCTTTTTTGTCTGTAAGTTATGTTGAATCTTGCCGTCTGCCCACGCAATGGGGCGAATTCGTTATGCACGGATTTGAAGACGCAGATCACGAAAAAGAACATGTGGTGTTGTCGATGGGTAAGATCGACGATGGCGAGCCCGTGCTCGCGCGCGTTCATTCTGAATGCCTGACGGGCGATGCTTTGTTTAGTACGCGGTGCGATTGCGGTGCGCAATTGAGTTACAGCCTCGAAAAAATTGCCAGCGAGGGAAGAGGAGTCCTTCTTTATTTAAAGCAAGAGGGACGCGGCATAGGGCTACTTAACAAAGTTAAAGCCTATAAGTTGCAAGACGCCGGTGCCGATACCGTTGAGGCGAATCAGCATTTAGGTTTTAGCGCCGATCTTAGAGATTATTCTATTTGTGGCGACATGCTCGAGCATTTGGGTGTGAGTGCACTGCGTTTGATGACGAATAACCCGAAAAAAATTGCAGCGCTTGAAGCAATGGGAATAGACATCGTTGAGAGGGTGCCGATCGAAACCGGGCACACGTCGCACAACGCAAAATACCTGGCCACTAAGCGCGGCAAGATGGGGCATTTGTTCGTCGATTAATTCGTATTTTTTGCGGCGCTGTTGCCTTACAGTGTCTCGCTGATTACTTGTTGCATCACTTGCTGGGTCGCTGGCGCACTGCCGCCTACTTCAGTAGTGCTTAGTTGCTCATTGGTTTGTGCCTGAGGCAGTTGAGCGAGGCGTGCAGCAATACGCTGTTCAATGCTGGCAGCATCTAGCCCGCATTCAGTCAATAATTGGCTGCGTGTGCCTTGGTCTATAAAGCGATCGGGCAGGCCCAGTTGCAAAATAGGCAAGCTGATTCCCACACTATTTAGATGTTCGCAAACGGCACTGCCGGCACCACCCATAACGCTATTTTCTTCGAGGGTGATTAATAATTCATGGCTGGCGGCCAGCTTTTCAATCAGTTGCGTATCGAGTGGTTTTACAAAGCGCATATCGACTACGGTGAGGCCAAGTGCTTGGGCCGCGGTCAATGCTGCAGGCAATAACGTGCCAAAATTCAGAATGGCTGCGGTGTGACCATCGCGCCTGACGACGCCTTTGCCAATGGGCAGGGCTTGCATATCGGGCTTGATAGTTGCTCCAGGGCCCGTGCCCCGAGGATAGCGCACAGCGGTTGGGCCGCAGTGTTGGTAAGCGGTGTAGAGTAATTGACGTGTCTCATTTTCATCGGATGGCGCTATGACCAACAAATTGGGTATGCAGCGTAAAAAAGAAAAGTCGAAGCTGCCTGCATGCGAGGGCCCGTCTTCGCCGACTAGTCCGGCACGATCTAGCGCAAAGGTAACATCGAGATCTTGCAGCGCGACGTCGTGAATTAGCTGATCATAGCCTCGCTGTAAAAACGTGGAATAAATTGCCACCACGGGTTTCATACCGGCCGCTGCCAGGCCGGCGGCGAGTGTGACAGCGTGCTGTTCAGCAATAGCGACATCGTGGTATCGCTCGGCAAATTGGTTGGCAAATTCAACCATGCCCGAGCCTTCGCACATGGCTGGCGTGATGCCAATTAGCTTGCCGTCTTGCTCGGCCATATCACACAGCCAGTCGCCAAAAATTTGCTGGTACTTAGGTTTTGATAGCTGGGTAGTTGAGGGCTGTGTTTGGGCTGTTGGTGCGCTCGATACAGCTAATTTTTCGTCGGCAATGGCCTTGACGCTAGCCGGTTTTTCTATCTTATTAATGGCGTGATAGCCCACCGGATCGGCCTCGGCTGGGGCGAAGCCCTTGCCCTTAATGGTGCTGATATGGAGCAAGCGGGGGCCCTTCATGGTGAGCATGTTGCGCAGCGTGGGGATTAGCGACGCTAAATCATGTCCATCCATGGGTCCAATATAATTAAAGCCTAACTCTTCAAATAGTGTCGCTGGCGCCACCATGCCTTTCATGTGCTCTTCGGTGCGTTTAGCCAGTTCCGAAGCTGGAGGTATCTTTGCCAGCACTTTTTTGCCTTGTTCGCGAAGCTGCATGTAAGGCTTGCTGGCCCAAATTTTTGCAAAGTACGTAGCTAGGCCGCCAATATTTTTAGAAATCGACATTTGATTGTCGTTGAGAACAACCAATAAATTGGCACCGGTATCGGCGGCATGATTGAGGGCTTCAAAGGCCATGCCTGCGGTCATGGCGCCGTCGCCAATGACGGCCACCGCTTGGCGCTCTTCATGCTGTGCTCGGTTTGCCAGCGCGATACCTAAGGCAGCGCTAATGCTGGTGCTGGAGTGGCCCGTGCCAAACGCGTCATACTCACTTTCGCCACGCTTTGGGAAGCCCGCTAAACCATTGGCTTGGCGCATGGTATGCATTTGCTGCCGCCGGCCGGTAAGAATTTTATGCGGATAGGTTTGGTGGCCTACGTCCCAAACTAAAGCGTCGCGGGGGGTGTCGAGCAGGTAATGTAAGGCAATAGTGAGTTCGATGACGCCTAAGCCTGCGCCAAAATGTCCGCCGGAGCGGCCAACGCTATAGAGCAATTCTTCACGTAACTCGTCTGCCAGTTGCGGCAATTGCTGCTCATCCAGCGCACGGAGGTCTGCTGGCCACTGCACGGCGTCGAGTAATGGCGTCGCGGGCTGCTGATGAGGTATGTCTTGATAGAGGCGAGAAGTGCTCATGGTATTCGGTACGTTGGTGTCAATGGTTAGCCTTGCTGTAGCAAAGCAGCTTGTATGAACTGGGCACAAAATTGCAGCTGAAATGGTACATGAAAAAGTCAGCCTATGCCTGCAGTGCTAGGGGCTGGCGCATGTAATGGCCACTGGAATGCGATTTTGTACTGCAAATACTTACCATAATAAGATCCTTAATAGTGGCATTTTCGGCTTGTTCTGGGCTATTTTAAGCTTTACGCGAGATCACATAAGTTGCCAGCAGCCGCAGGGGTTCGGCACCAGGGCCAAGCGACTTAAGTGCGACGAGGGCTTCATCACATATTTGCAGCGCATAATCGCGCGCACCCGTGAGGCCGAGTAAGGCCGGGAATGTAGGCTTGTTAGCCGCTAGATCAGCACCTTGTGTTTTACCTGTAATATCGGGCGAGCCTTCAATGTCGATAATGTCATCCTGAATTTGAAATGCCAGCCCTAGTGCGCATGCATAGCGGCTGAGTGCTTCGCGCTGCAAGCTGCTTGCATTGGCACAAATGGCGCCTAAATCGATAGCGCACTCAATAAGTGCGCCTGTTTTTAAGCGATGCATCTCAATGAGCTGTTCGAGCGAAACATTTGAGCCCACAGCGGATAAATCAATGGCTTGCCCGCCTACCATGCCGCTAGCGCCTGATGCACGCGCGAGCGCTTGAATCAGTTGTAAGCTTTGCCCGGGGTCTTGAGTCGACTCGCGAGCAAGTAGCTCAAAGGCAAGTGCTTGGAGTGCGTCACCAGCCAAAATGGCATTGGCTTCACCGAACTCGATGTGGCAGGTGGGCCGCCCGCGGCGCAAGGCGTCATCGTCCATTGCCGGCAAGTCGTCATGGATAAGCGAGTAGCAGTGTATTAGCTCGATCGCTGCTGCTGCTGTGTCAGGGCTGGTTGCTTCCTTGTCGCTTAGATCGAGCCCGCAGCACTGTGCGCTCATGTACACGAGCATAGCGCGTATTCGCTTGCCCCCATTGAGTGAGCTGTACTCGAGCGCGTCGAGCAGGGGCTGTAAACGCGGGTTGGATTGCAGTGGCAGACGGTTGTCAGCGAATATCTGTTGCAAGTGTGTTTCGAAGCGTGGGCGATAACACTCAAAATAATCAGTGAGTGAGTCAGTCATCGATGCTTTGGGTGTCTAGGTCGTTCAGTTGCAGTTCGGCATTTTTCTCGGTCAGTACTTTGATGGTCTGTTCGGCATCGGTGAGCGCCGTTTGGCAGGCTCTAGTGAGCGAAACCCCCTCTTCGAACTGTTTGAGCGACTGCTCAAGGCTCAGGTCGCCTGTTTCGAGGCACTCGACGATTTCTTCTAGACGCTCTAAGGAGGTTTCGAAGTCGGGTGTTTTTTTGCTGCGGGCCATAATAGAGATTCTTTAGAGAATGTTGATGATGAACCGCTCGATCCTATCGCTATAGGCTGATCAAACGGGAGGTTTAGTGAGTACAAGCGCCATCGCGGCGGTAGGGGATTCCAGCCCCTCCAGACCTTGCTTGGGTGGCTGGTATTCACCTATTCGATATTAAGGTGTATCTTTTCAGGCGCGTCTCACAATGTCAATTTAACGTCTACTATACGTGCATAGTGGCTGCTTTTCTTTCACGATAAACTCACCGATCTGGCCGTACATTCCTTTTCTTGCAGTAATGCCACAAACGTCAATAAAGGCTTCAGTTTTTGTGAATTCTGCCGATTCCTAACTAGACTTGATGAATAATGCAGTTTGTTAGCGCAATAGTCTGTGAATAGGCTAAGCGGCGATAAAAGCAGGTATTAAAAGCACTCAGTAGAGTGGGGCGATAGGTTTAGCCCCTGCTCACTGTTCGTATCCATTGTTACTATCACGATGCTACAGACAATCAGAACTCGCATGAGGCCATCTTTGGCATTTGGGCGCATCGCGTGAAAAATCGTATACCTAGCGATCTAAAGCTGCAATTTTGCAGCAATCGGAGTTGAATTAGTGGATTTAGCAACCTTACTTGGGGTTCTTGGGGCTTTTGGCGTAGTTGCCGGTGCTATGACCATGAGTGGCGGCATTGGCATCTATGTTGACGTGGCCTCGATACTCATTGTTTTTGCGGGGACCATTTTTGTCGTTTTAGTGAAGTTCAACGTCCGCCAATTTTTGGGCTGTTTTAAAGTGGCTGGTAAGGCTTTTATGTTTAAGCTAGTGGCACCTCTAGATTTAATTGAAGAAGTCGTCGCACTTGCGGATATCGCGCGTAAAAATGGCCTGCTTGCCCTTGAGGATAAAGAAGTAAGCGATGATTTTCTAAAATCCGGTATTCAGCTACTAGTCGACGGGCACGACGCTGAAGTGGTCAGGCAGTTGTTAACCAAAGACATGCTCGAGACCGTAAAGCGGCATGATAATGGAGCTAAAATCTGGAAGCAGATTGGCGATGTGGCGCCCGCAATGGGTATGGTGGGAACGCTTATCGGCTTAGTGGCAATGCTTGCCAACATGTCTGATCCATCTGCGATTGGTCCATCTATGGCAATCGCTTTGCTAACCACGCTTTATGGCTCAATGATTGCCAATATGCTGGCAATACCGATATCGGACAAAGTTGCTTTACGCAAGGAAGAGGAAGGACGCATCAAGAGCATGATCATCGATGCCATTATCGGTATTCAGGCTGGCCAAAACCCCCGCGTTATTGACTCTATCTTACGTAATTACTTGCCGCTGAGTCAGCGAGCCGACGGTAACGATGATTAGTCTGGCGATGTTCGTTGTTATTCAGCCTCTGCCCTATTCAATGAGCTTTTGTTGTGAGCGTGCATGTCTGAGATAGATCAAGATTGCGACTGCCCGCCTGAGGGATTGCCTGCCTATATGGCAACGTTTTCCGATCTCATGGCGCTGCTCATGTGCTTTTTTGTGCTGCTTTTATCCTTTGCCGAGTTGGATATCATAAAATTTCAACGGTTGGCCGGATCGCTAAAAATGGCATTTGGTGTGCAGCGGCAGATCTCAGCGAACGACATACCTAAAGGCACTAGTATTATTTTTCAAGAGTTTAGCCCCGGCCGTCCTGAGCCGACGCCTATTAGCAGTGTTAGGCAGCACACGACTGATGAACCGCAAGAGAACTTGCAAGTTGAATGCACACCCGACCAACTAACGACAATAAAAAGTATCAATGAAATACGTAATAACGAGGACTCCGCATTTGTTGAGCAGCTCGCTGAATTGATTAAAGATACGCGCGAGGATGCTGTTGCGTTGGCTAATGCGTTGGCTGAACAAATTCGTGCTGGCGATGTTGAAATTGAAACGCGAGGCCGAAAAATCACGGTGCGTATCAAAGAAAAGGGATCTTTTGCTTCGGGCTCAGCTACCTTGCAAAGTGGCTTTGAGCTGGTCTTGCAAGATGTGCGTGATGTGCTTTCGGGTATGGGCGGTAAAATTCATGTTCAGGGTCATACCGATAACATCGCTATTAGCACTTCGCGCTACCGCTCTAACTGGGAACTGTCCGCTGCCCGCGCGGTCAGCGTTGCCGAAGAGCTGTTAAGTGAGAATGTCATTAACCCTCAGCGCTTTACTGTAAGCGGTTTCAGCTACACCAAACCGTTAGCTGATAATAGTGAGTTTGAAAATCGCGCAATTAATCGGCGTGTTGAAATAGTGATAAACCAAGACGAGAATGACGCGGTTGCCGAGGGTTTGCAAGAGTTGCAGCAGGCAAGCGGCCCGCCATTTCGGCAGTTGGACGTCAAGCTGACTCCGCGATTTAATGTGCAGCCTGACGAGATATTTTAGCCGCGTCTATCGCATACGATTAAACCTTTGTGCGTAGAAATTCGAGACGCACGGCATCCAATAGTCGATGCATTAACTGATTAGCCTCTTTGAATTGCGCTGCATCACCCATGATTTCGCTGAGTGATTGAACTGCAGGGCTGTTGTCAGCGAGGTCGCTGGCACTTGCTTGGGCTACGCGCAAGGCGGTTGCCGCATCAAATTCTAAATGGAATTGTAAGCCGATGATGCGGTCATTGGCTACAAAAGCCTGGTTCTTGCAAGCGTGTGATTGGTACCAATGAACGGCCCCGTCAGGAATCGCGAATGTGTCGCCATGCCAGTGCAGTGGGGTGAATTTTGGGGGCAGCACGTCACCGAGCCAGTGCTCAGTCTTGATATTTTGGCTAACTAATTCAACGGCAAACCAGCCTATTTCGAGGTGGGGGCTCTTGCTAACGTGTGCATGCATGGCGGTTGCGATTAATTGAGCACCCAGGCAGATGCCGAGCATAAATTTATCGGCTTTTATGCAGGTCTTGATGAAATCTATTTCGGGTTTCATCCACGGTGATTGGTCATTAACACTCATGGGGCCGCCTAAAATAATACAGCAATCGATATCGGCCGGGTCTGGGTAGGCGGTGTTTTGAGTGCAGCAATGATGAATGACGGTATGATTATGTCGTTCGGCCCAGCTTTTGATAGCGGCTGGCCCCTCAAATGGAACATGCTGTAAAACAAGTAACTTCATTGCTTAAGTATAGGCTTGAGCCGGAGCTTGCGCTGTAAAAACTATCTCGCAGATCAGTTTCTCAAGGGAGTCATTGATTTAATGTGTGCCAGATTCGTTGTTTGATTTTGAGGTTTTGCCAAGTAAACTGATCACACGAAAAGGCATAACTAATTGCTAAATACACGGGTTGAGTCGCTGTTGTGAATGATGAAGAGATAAATGACGAGGGGGCTTTTTTTCGCGATCAATTAGCGGATATAAAGCCCTTAAAAAAAACCAATAAAGCATCAATTAAGAAGCCACTACCTAGCGCCGAGCAGTTGGCTTTAGCGCGAAAGCGTGCTGAAGTTGGTTTGCATGAGTATGATATTGCCGATGGCGCTACCGAAAAGGTTTTTGTATCAGACGATTATGTCGATATGCTCAAGCCCGGTGATTTTCTTAATTATAAAAGACCAGGTGTACAAGACGGTGTATTTAAAAAGTTGCGGTTGGGTAAGTATGTAATTGACGGCCGCCTTGATTTGCACCGCAAAACAGTTAAGGAAGCACGGGCAGAGGTTTTTGGTTTTGTACACGAGGCGATGACTTATGACTCGCGAACGTTGCTCATTCTTCATGGTAAAGGCGAGCGCAACGTCGAGCGCCCGGCAGTGCTTAAAAGCTATGTTGCCAAGTGGCTCAAAGAGTTGCCCGAAGTTCTGGCTTTTCATACCGCGCAGCAACGGCATGGCGGCTTGGGGGCAGTCTATGTATTATTGCGAAAGAGTGAAAAATTAAAAGAAAAAGCCCGCGAGGAGCACGCTGGACGGCGAGGCCTTAAATGAAATTTGATAGCGCAGGCTGTAATAAGGTTTTTGTTTTATGCAAAAAGTAGTGATCTTAGTTGATGTGCAAAACATCTACTACACGACTAGAGAAGCAATGGGCTGCAACTTTGATTACAACCAGTTTTGGGCGCAGGCGACAGCTAATAGGCAGGTGGTTAAAGCTTTCGCTTATGCGGTTGATCGCAATGACCAAAAACAAAAACAATTTCAAAATATATTAAGAGCGATTGGCTTTGAAGTTAAGCTCAAACCCTTTATACAGCGCTCAGATGGTTCGGCTAAGGGCGATTGGGATGTAGGCATAACCATTGACGCACTCGATTATGTCGATCAGGCAGATGTCGTGGTACTGGCTTCTGGCGATGGTGATTTTGCTTTGCTTGTTGACAGGCTTAAAACAAAGCGGGGGCTTGTGGTGGATGTTTATGGTGTCGAGCAGTTAAGCGCTGCATCACTCATTCAATCGGCAACGCATTTTTTCCCCATTAATGGCAGCTTATTGCTACAAAAACGAGCGCAGCCAAACTCATGAGTAAGGCGGTGTTTTAAAAAGGCAGTTCAGCGTCACCATACTTTGCTTTGTTGGCTTGCCGGGTCAGGCTTTCAAAGGTGGTAAATGGAGAGTTAATGATGAGCCGGTTGAGTAGCCAACCAGGTATGGCCCCGTTAGGGTCCATGTGTATTTCAAAAATGGTATGCGTATTGCCATCTTCTAAAGGCGTAAACTGCCAGCTTGCATTGGCCCGCGCTATTCTAACAATATTTTTTTGCTTGGCTGTGGTGCGGATAATCTCATCGGCGACTGCCGTGCTTTGCATCGTTACTTGGCCCTCGGCATTTTTGCTCCACGTTAAGTGAGCGAGAACTTCGCGGTCTTTTACCGGCCAAGGCATGTCGTTGTGAGTATAAATGAAAGCCTCTTGATCAGAAGGCTGTTGCTGAATATAAGATTCGGCACAAAGATCGGCCCACTCGGGGCAGGCTGGAGCATCGTTAATAACGGCAACTAATTTAGCAACATTGACTGGCAGTACCGCCTCGCCGCGAACGGCTTTATATTTAGAGTGCTCGACACTGCGTAAAAAGGTTTGCACACCGTTTTTAGTGGACGCCGGCAGCCACTCATCGGCGCTAACGGTGCCTTGCATGAAACTAGCTAATAAGGTGATAGTGAAATAAATAAGCGGCATGTATTGGTTTTTCTTGGTGTTCATAGCTTGCTATAGCTCAGCTGATCGTGCGTATTGAGTGTTGGTTTGGTCGCACTGGTGTGGTTTTAGGTGAGTCAATCTGGCAGCGTATTTTGCCTAGAGGCTGTTAGGGAAAGCGAGTTGGTGGCATAGCCTTAAAAAACAATGAGTCCATGTTTAAGAAGCGTTTTAGGTAAAACGCTATCGAGGTTTTTAAGATCATCAGCCGAGACTTCAAAATAAGATAAGTTGTTGGCTTTGTAATAATCTAGCCGTCCGAATTTTGCAGTGAGTGCGGCGCCTGCGTCTTTGGCATGCCAGCATTCAATATATAAATGAGCGGCGGGCAGGTAAAAGTCGCAAGCGCCAAGCTCTTGGTCGGGTAGCACGCGCTGGTAAGCATGAGATACCCCCATTAAGTAAAACCAATCGTCCAACAATAGATCTTCCCGATGATCGAGCTTATGCCCATCCATTGCACGCCAGTCATTGATTAGCGGTGCTGTGCTAAAGTCTAGGGTTTGTTGGTCGGTTGTGTCTGCGGCAGCATTTGTCTGCGTGGCTGCATTGTTAGGCTCGCTGGATGTGCGCAATGCGAGCAGTGCTGGGGCAAGGCGCCCATTGTCGAGAATAGTGCGTGGCCATAACGTATAGGGCACACCGGACTCGTCATCCTCGTGTTCTTTGCCACCGAGTTTGTTGCCGATGGGTGTGAGTATCCAGCCGCGGTGAAAGCGCTTTTGCCAGCCTAATTCCGCCAGTAATGCATTAAAGCGGTGGGCTGAAATGCCAAGCTCTTGCCCGATTATGCGAGTGCGAAGCGGACGGTTAAATAATTCATCGAAAATAACATGTTCAATAACTGACTCGGGCCAGCCTATATATTCACCAAACTTTTTACTGGTGACATAGTCCCCCCCTTCAAATTGTCCTTTGCCGGTGAGTTTCCAGAGGTCGCCGACGCGTTCTATCCAGCCTTTGGCGACCAGTAATTCGAAGATGGTTTTCGCCGGTAAGTCGAGTTTTTTAGCCAGTGCTGATGTTGATAGAAGGCTGTTAAGTTGAAAGTTGTTACCCATGGGCCACCTAAAAAGGTCTGATCACGACGAGTAAGACAATGGCAAACAGGGCAATGACAGGCGCTTCGTTAAACCAACGAAAAAAGATGTGAGAGCGAATCTCGCTGTTGTTGGCCAACAGTCCAATATAGCGACCACATTGAATGTGGTAGCCAATCAGGCCGACAACAAAAATCAGTTTGAGCCACATCCACGGTGCTGACCAATAATAGCTGGGATTTGACAGCGTGAGGGCCACGCCAAAAAGTACCGATAGCACGGCAAATGGCGTTACAAAGCGGAAGAGTTTGCGCTCCATTATGCTCAATTGCGCGCGAGTTTCTGCATGCTCAGACATGGCGTGATACACGAATAGCCGCGGAAGATAAAAGATGCCAGCGAACCAGCAAACGACAAATATAATATGAAAGGCTTTGAGCCAGAGCATTCGGGCACGCTTCAATTAAGTGAGTGGGCCCTGATTATCGCTTTCAGGACGCATACAATGCAAAGAATGTACTTTGTTTTTGATGAGTTGAATCTTATCATCGTTTGCTATATTCGTGGGCTGTTTACGTGATGCGCCACGGCGACCGTTGACTGGCTTGGGCTGCCGTGTGTTTTGCCACAGCATCGCCGTTATTTTAAAACTTATTCTCTTAGGTAGTTATCGTGCAGGAATTAAACGCTTCAAACAAGATGATCCCGCTAGTCAGGGTGGGTGTAGTCGGTGCCACCGGTTATACCGGCGCTGAGCTATTGCGTTTGTTGTTGCGCCACCCGCAAGTTGAATTAAAAATGGTAACTTCCCGCGCCGATGCCGGGGTGCGACTCGATCAGCATTGGCCTAACTTACGCGGCGAGTGCAATTTGTCTTATGTGGTGCCCGACCTCGACGCGCTGGCAGAGGCATGCGACCTGGTTTTTTTTGCTACGCCGCACACGGTGGCCATGAGCATGGCTGCTGAGCTGTTAGAAAAAGGCTGTCGAGTCATTGATTTGTCGGCTGATTTTCGTATACAGGACATCGACTGCTGGGAGTCTTGGTATGCGGCAAAGCATCAGTCGCCAGAGTTAGTGAGGCAGGCTGTCTATGGTCTGCCCGAGGTGTCGCGCTCGCAAATGCATGATGCGGCGTTAATTGCTTGCCCTGGTTGTTATCCCACGGCGATTCAGTTGGGCTTCTTGCCGCTGCTTGAAAATGATTTGGTCGAGCCAGATAGTCTGATTGCCAATGCGGCATCGGGTGTTAGTGGGGCGGGTAAGCAGGCTAGTGTCCCCAACCTATTTACCGAGCTGAGTGATAATTTTAAAGCCTATGGGGTGGCCGGTCATCGTCACTTGCCAGAAATTGTCCAAGGGCTAAATGCTGTCTCTAAAACATCAGTGACATTAACGTTCGTACCGCATTTATTGCCTATTATTCGCGGCATTCACGCCACCTTATATGCCAAGCCGCGCACCATGGATGTAGATTGGCAGAGCCTATACGAGCAGCGCTATGCCAGCGAGCCGTTTGTCGATGTGCTACCAGCTGGCGTGTACCCAGATACACGCAGTGTTAAGGGCACAAATATGTGCCGCATTAGTGTGCAGCCGATTGTTCATTCCAATATGCTTTGTGTGCTGTCGGTTGAAGATAATCTGACTAAGGGGGCGGCTGGTCAGGCAGTTCAAGCAATGAATATTATGCATGGCTGGGATGAAACATTAGGATTGATGCAAATTGCGCTTAACCCCTGAGCGCGACGCAGTGATGGTTTTAGCCTTACCTGTGTTAGCCAGCCTGGCGATAAATGCTTTGTTTAGGTGGTTGAGTTAATTAATGAATTACAAGTTGAATCTCACTGCCCATGAAGCGCCACGATTTTATCAGCGCCCCATCTTTTTACTGGTTGGAGTGCTTGTTTTGGTGCTCGCCACTTATTATTGGGGGCGCTTGAGCGGATTGGGCGCAGCGGCCGATTTACGTGAGAGCAATAAAGATTTAGCCCGACTCGTCAATCAAACAACGATTGAGTTGCGGGAGCGCAAAGCGGCATTGGTGCTCGTTAAAAAAGGCGCCGAGATTGATCGGCTCGCTGCGGAGGCGGTACGAGGCGATTTACTGCTCCTTCGTCAAGAAGCTGCTGACCTGCAGCGTGATGTTGATTTTTTTCGAGGTTTAATGGCGCCGGATGAGCTGCAGCGCGGGCTCCGGGTGCACAGTTTTGACCTTGATTTCGATGAGTCGTCGGGTCGCTATACGTTTAAAGCGGTTATTACTAATGCGGGTGGCAAGGGCAACGTTGTTAAGGGGGAGCTCATGTTAAAGCTAGTAGCTACCTCCAGCGGCACTAACAAAGAGTTTTTATTCGATGAGCTGCCCGAGTTTCTAGGTAGTATGCCGGAAAAGCTACGTTTTCGATTTTTCCAGAATATCCAGGGCTCATTTAAATTGCCTGCCGATTTTGACCCTGTTAGCATCGGCGTCTCAGCTAATGTGAAAGACAGCGGCGGCGAATATTTTAGAGCGTCTTATCGTTGGGGCAATTTGATACAAACTGATTCGGGGAGATAAACGTAATGTTTGGTGGCAATAAAAAGATGGCCAGTACAGGCGGGCGACAAACAACCTTGATTGCTAAGGGAACCGAGGTGGTAGGTGAAATTAACTTCTCGGGGAGCCTGTATATTGAGGGTCTTGTGCGGGGTAATTTGGTAGCCAGTGATGCGGGCTCTGGCGCGCAAGTCATTATTCAAGCCGGCGGTGAAGTGGTGGGTGACATTGTTGCTCCAACCATTGTGGTTAACAGCAAAATCGCCGGCAATATTTATTCAAGTGAGCGGGTTGAATTAGCTGCAGGAGCTGAAGTTTGTGGAGATGTTCACTATCGCATGATAGAGATGGTCAAGGGCTCTCAGGTCAATGGGAGTTTGCTCTATTCACCAGAATTGGTGTCTGCTATGGATAGCGCTGAGCCGGCTACAAGGGTCCAAATGGAAAAAAAAGCAGGTAAGGCCCCCGTGGATAAAAAACTTGAGCCCAGTGTCGCCGCAAGTGCCAATGTAGCCAAAAGCGGAGCTAATGCGAGCAAGGCCAATGCAGTCGAGCCAGCCGCGCCAGTTGATGATGGGGCCGGCAGCACTAGCGCCCGATTGTTTTAGATGGCTGCGGATACATTCTCAGCGTCTATGGTCCAATAAATGGTTATACTTGCTAGACTAACTCCGTGCAGCTCCTAAGTTGGGCAAGGCAAAAATGGTAGCGTATTAGCAGTCCTAGATCATCTGTGTTGAATGATCTCAATTAAGAAGTGAGTCTTTAAGTGTCTGAAATTAATGCACCCCTTGTGTTTACCGATCGTGCGGCTGCGAAAGTGCAGCATTTAGTGGACGAAGAAGGTAATCGCGAACTCAAGTTGCGGGTCTTTGTAACCGGAGGCGGATGCGCCGGTTTTCAATACGGATTCACCTTCGATGAGTTGGTAGCCGATGATGATGCCATTATTGAAAATGGTGAAGTTAGTTTAGTGGTCGATTCTATGAGCTATCAGTATTTGGTTGACGGCGTGGTTGATTATGTTGAAGGCTTGGAAGGATCTCGCTTCATCGTTGATAATCCGAATGCTGAAACGACCTGTGGCTGCGGCTCGTCTTTTTCTGTCTAGTAGTTAACGTTCGCAGGCTCTCGCTTGTGACCTCAATTTGATCCTGTACGGCTTGTTTTCTCTCCCCTACCTGTTAATTGTTAATAGTAGGCTTTTTGCTGGCTATTCTCGGCCTATGCGCTAATTTGATAGCTAAGAAAACCTGCGTTACTAATCAGTGACAGCACTGCAATTCACACTTTTATTGAAGGGGTGAGGCTAGTGGCGAGAACTCATGTATTCGTATGCAAGAACGACGGCGGCTTCAAGCACCTGAGACATCAAAGTTGGTTGCGCTTGTTAGATGGCGAACCTTCTTTACGTAAGCATTATTCCCCTGGGCAGCAGTTCTTAGTATTGGAAAGCTCGACGACACAGGTATCGGGCTCAGCTGTCGCATCCTCCTATATGGTGAACGTTAGTTGCTGGGAGCTTTCGGCAGTTGTTGGCCAGGCTTTGCAACTTAAAACGCAAAAGCCATTGCAAGTTAAACCTAATCAAACTCCGGCGATGATACTGCAGGGCCGTCAAGGCTGTGCGTTGAACACGGCGGCTGATCAGCATATGGCATCTTATATTGATGAGCTGCTCGCTGAGGGTTTTGCTTCATGTGCAACAGTGGTTCGCGTGGCTTAATCAGCTACCGTATTTTTAGCCGCATAATATACCCCGCCCAATAACGTGTTGTGTTGCCCGCCAGTAGCAGCACTCACAGCAATCGGTTTTCTCATTAATGTCTGACTTGCCAGCCATGCGAACGCGCAGGCCTCTATCCAGTCTGGGGCAATATCTAATACGTTGGTGGTGGTCAGTTCGCTGGGTAAGCAGCTTTTGGCCAGTTGGTCCATTAAAAACGTGTTAGATGTGCCGCCGCCGCAACAATAAATAATTTCGGGCGAGTGAGGTAATGACTGGCATGCCTTGGCTATCGTGGTGCAAGTCAGCTGCAACAGTGTGGCTTGTACATCGGCATCTTGAATTGGGGGTGAGCTTGCTGACTCTTGCTCTATGTGTTGTTTTATCCACTCAAGATTAAATATTTCTCGGCCTGTGCTTTTAGGCGACGATAAATTGAAGTAAGCGTGACTTGTTAGGCGCTTTAGTAAGCCATCATGTACCACGCCCGACTTGGCCCAAGCGCCACTAGCATCATAAGCGCTATTTTTTTTATGAGCTATCCAAGCATCAAGCAAGCTATTTGCAGGGCCGATATCAAAACCGCTGACCAGTCTCTGCTGATGAATGAGTGTTAAGTTGGCAATGCCACCTAAATTTAAAAAAGCGCAGGTATTGACTGCTGGGGGTGCTATAGCCAAGTGAAAAGCAGGCGTTAGTGGTGCGCCTTGCCCAGCAGCGGCCATATCGCGGCGCCTAAAGTCTGCTACTGTTGTGATGCCAGTTGCTTCGGCAATGGTATTGGGGTCGCCAATTTGTAGGCTAAAACCATGTTCTCCAGCTGCGCTAGGTGGCCGATGTCGAATGGTTTGCCCATGGCAGCCAATTGCAGCAATGGCCTTGGCAGTAAGATTATTCGTGTTGAGCAGCGCTTGTGTTGCTGCAGCAAAAAGTTGCCCTAGTTCTATATCGAGCTTACCCAGAAGATCAATTTCATTGGAGCCCGGAGTGCATAGCGCTTCGATACGTTGCTTTATATCCGCAGGGATTTCATGGCTGTGTGTGGCAATCAATAGAGGTTTTGTGTCACTCAAGTCTACTAATGCAGCATCAATACCATCGACGCTGGTGCCAGACATCAAGCCGATATAAAGCTTGCTCATTCGCTAAGGGAGAGAGACGCGAGCTCGAACTGGTTGCTAAAGTGCTGCAATATCTCATGGGTGCTTGCCGTTGCTTGAGAAAAGGACGGCATTTCGGTGCCGGCAAGCTTTTTCGCTTTAGGCAGTTTTTTAATAATGGTACGCGGATTGCGATGCACGCCATTGACCAAGAATTCATAGTGCAAATGTGGGCCTGTGCACAGGCCGGTACAGCCAACTTGACCAATAATTTGACCTTGTTTCACGCGCTGGCCGCGCTTCACATTACGCTTGTGTAAGTGCAAATATTTAGTGGTGTAGGCTTCGCCATGCTTCACTACAATATAGTTGCCGTTCGCTTTGGAGTAGCCAGAAGTCACTACGCGACCATCGCCCACCGAGAATATCGGAGTGCCGCGCTTAGCCGCATAGTCAATGCCGCGATGCGGTTTGACCTGCTTAGTTATAGGGTGAAGACGTTTTAAATTGAAGCTTGAGCTCACCCGTGTGAAATCGAGCGGCGCGCGTAAAAAGGCCTTACGCATGCTGATGCCTTCTTCGTTGTAATAACCTACATCGCCATTTTCGTGCACATAGCGAAAGGCGTTATAGGTCATTCCATTGTTAACATACTGAGCCGCTATGATCGCGCCGTCTTTAAATTTTTGGTCGTTTAAATAATGCTCTTCGTAAATGACGGTAAAGCGATCTCCAGATCGCACGTCAAGAACAAAATCCATGACGCCGCCAAAAATATTCGCCATGTTCATCGTAGTTGAGGCGGGTAGTCCTGCCTTTTCAGCAGCACGAGATAACGAGTGTTCAACAATGCCGCTATGATTAACGCGTTTTATGTCAGGGGTGCGAGTAATGCGCTCAATGTCGAAGCCGCTTTGCGATGGAGTAAAGTGAATGGTTTCAAGAGGTGATTTGTCTCGACTTACGCGGGCCAGAGTGTCCCCCGGAGTAAACTCAAATGCTAGTGATTCGCCGGGGAACATTTTTACCAGCGCCTTGCCTTCAGCGCCACTAGTAGTGATTGCTAACACGTCGTTGGCGCTTAGGCCAACGCTGTCAAAAACCTCGGATAAAGTATCGCCGGGCTCGATCATTCGCACAATGTTGCGCACTGCTTGAGGTTGCTCGAGCTCTGCCTCTGTTAGGCTCGCTTGGTCGGTATTGCGATTGTCGATTGCGCTGGATGCGTTGCTTAAACTGGAGTTATAAGTCACCGCTTTACGGGAGTGATCGGCGTCAGTCGCGTCGCCTAGTGTCAGTTCGATAACTTTGCGGTCGCTGCTTTGCTCCGCAGGCAGGGCACTGTTGATTGCGGTAGGTGAAGGGCTTGAGGTAAGAGACGTGCCTAAGCCAAATACAATCGAACACATGGCCACGCTCAACACTATAATCTGTAAGCGAGTGAGTTTGCCTAGCAGGCGAACGGTCGCAGTCGAAATATTTAACGTAAAGCTAGGCAGCCCAGAATGTGGGGGCTTTTTTTTCGGAGTGGCATGACGCTGATTCGACATAAATATTGTGCTTGTTGTTAACGCCGCGCGTTGAGTTCAGTGGGTAGTAAAATATTCAACAAGTATAACAAATTACACGATATTCGCTTCTAACGCTCGTAAATTGTGGTTATTTTCGACAAGCTATTTAATCATTTGTCCGGTTTGTGTAAGGTGCCCGATCTTTATGCAACTTGATAGTGTTTTGAGCGCATTCTATCGGTAGGCACGATCCATCGTTTGAGTTGTGTGTGATGCCGATCTAGTCGATTTTTTTGGCCAGTACGAACTTTAGGCCACCCATGCAAATTTGTTAGCCGGAGCTACCAAGCAATGCCCGATATGATGTCCGACACAATTTTGAGCGATTTTGAACGGCGCGAATTAGTGGCGCAAATGACGGCTGAGCAGGATCTGCGCGAGCATCTGCAAAGCGGTAGCCGCACGGTCTATTCGGGTTTTGATCCTACAGCCGATAGCTTGCATATTGGTAGTCTGGTGCCGCTGCTCGCGTTGCGGCGCTTTCAGTTGGCCGGGCACAAGCCGCTGGTGCTGGTCGGAGGCGCTACGGGTTTGATTGGCGATCCGAGTTTTAAGTCAGAAGAGCGCCAGCTCAACAGTGCCGATTTGGTGGCAACTTGGGTTGAGCGTATAAAGGTACAAACTAGCCGTTTCGTCGATTTTGATTGTGGCGGCTCGGCGGCCAAGGTGGTCAATAATCTCGATTGGACTGCGGGTGTCGGGGTGTTGGATTTCTTACGCGATGTTGGCAAACATTTCGCCGTTAACAGTATGATTCAAAAAGAGTCCGTCAAGCAGCGTATTGAGCGGGAGGGTGAGGGCATTTCATTCACCGAGTTTAGTTATATGGTTTTGCAAAGCTACGACTTTGCTCAGCTCTATAAAAAGTATGGCTGCACTATGCAAATTGGGGGAAGCGATCAGTGGGGGAATATCACCGGTGGCATCGATCTGACACGGCGGATGCACCAGGCCCAAGTATTTGGCTTAACGCTCCCTTTAGTGACTAAGTCTGACGGCACTAAATTTGGTAAAACAGAGTCCGGTACGGTTTGGCTCGATGCTGACAAAACGTCCCCCTATGCGTTCTACCAGTTTTGGATGAATGCCAGCGATGCCGATGTCTATAGATTCCTGCGATATTTTACTTTTTTGAGTGTCGATGAGATCGTCGAGATCGAGCACGCTGATGCCAGCAGCCAGGGGCGTCGTTCGGCGCAAAGTATTTTAGCCAAGCAAGTCACCGCGCTGGTTCACGGTGAGTCGGGCGTTGAGGCAGCTAGCCGTATCTCAGAGGCACTATTTGCTGGGGATTTGGCGGGTCTTTCGCAAGCTGAGCTTGAGCAGCTGGCGCTCGATGGTCTGCCATGCAGCCAAATTGAGGCCGGCAGCAAGCCGCTGGTTGAATTATTGGTCGATACGGGTTTGGCCTTAACACCGCGTGGCGAGGTGACTGTTGGTCAGGCTCGCAAATTCATTCAGACTAATGCCGTGTCGGTTAACGGACAAAAAATCACTGACGATCAGGCCTTGCTAGACCCATCCTCGGCTTACTTTGGCCGTTATCACCTTATCAAGCGCGGTAAGAAGCTCTTTCATCTGCTGCAGTGGCTATAATCGAGCTATTCATTCACTGATTTTTACTCGATGCCCGTGTCTTTTTGGCTCCGTTTATAGAATTATCTTGTGGCTTGGGCTTTGCCGGCTCTCCGTTACCCTCAAGTGGCCGGGCTTCGCACAATCCTCTAGGGTAGTGTTGCTACTTATATAAGTAGCGTTGCTACCAATATACGCTTGAAAGCGATGAGCTGTATGCTAGCCCCAGCGCAGCTACATTGCTTAAGTTGGGATTCGTTTACCCATAGCGCGGTGCCCATCGATCTGCCTTGGTCTTTTTTAAGCGCCGTTTTCTGGCCCGATCTGTGATTTGAGCATTTGAGGTCTTGCATCGCCTTGGGCGAATCAGCTGTATTGCACGCAGATGGCGCCCGATAAATCATTTTTTTAGGTTCAGCGAGCTTTTTTTAGTTTATTAGCCAGAATCAACCCTTTTTCTAATAGCTTCAAAAAAAAGATCGCTCATTTGGTTTTCTATAATAAATTCACTCAAGGCTTAGAATTTAAATAAGGCTTATTGCATTAAAGTACTGTATTCATAGTGTATTGCGGCCTTGCTTGGTTGTTGAGAGCAGCCTGTTTCGGTTGTCTGGGCGCGCCTAAGCGGCCTCATTTGTTGAGGATTTTGGTGGCTGTTGAAACTATTTAAAAAAAGATTCATAAAAGGCTTGCAAGAACTAAAACTCTCCGTATAATGCGCTCCTCACTCAACGGCACCAGCGGTATCGTTTGAATGTAAGAGCCTGTTCTAGCAACAGTTTCGCTGTTTAAAAACTAAATCAAATCATGCGTGTGGGCGTTTACTGGATAGTTAGTACGACAGTACTTGAATATGCAAATATGAAAGTACATCACTAAATATCAGCAGTAAGCGACCTACAAATCTATTTTGTAAAAATCTATTTTGTAAAGTTGTTAGTTGTTGAGCCTTATTTGGGTCTCGTGGTGTTTACGTTGTTGGTTGCTTGCAATCAGTGGCGATAAGCAAAAGAGGCTCAGAAAAACTTAAACTGAAGAGTTTGATCATGGCTCAGATTGAACGCTGGCGGCAGGCCTTACACATGCAAGTCGAGCGAGAAAGGTCTTCGGACTGAGTAGAGCGGCGGACGGGTGAGTAACGCGTAGATATCTACCTGGTAGTGGGGGACAACCTGGTGAAAACCAGGCTAATACCGCATACGCCCTACGGGGGAAAGCGGGGGATCTTCGGACCTCGCGCTATCAGATGAGTCTGCGTTGGATTAGCTAGTTGGTGGGGTAAAAGCCTACCAAGGCGACGATCCATAGCTGGTCTGAGAGGACGATCAGCCACACTGGGACTGAGACACGGCCCAGACTCCTACGGGAGGCAGCAGTGGGGAATATTGCACAATGGGCGAAAGCCTGATGCAGCCATGCCGCGTGTGTGAAGAAGGCTCTAGGGTTGTA